>NZ_JACLCU010000030.1:0-652 GCF_014218905.1 Chryseobacterium sp. C3
CCCCAAGTGTGCAAAACAGCAATCATTCCCATTTTTAAACCTCGATTTTCACCAAACGTTTGAAGCGTTTCCCAGGCAGATTCAAATAAAAAATCGTACAACATTTTGGGCTCGTGAAGCGCGGTTTTGTTCAATACATCAGGAAGCGTAAAAACCACGTGGAAATAAGGTACCGGAAGCAGTTCGGTTTCCCGATTTTCAATCCATTGCTCTCGGTTTTTGCTCTGACATTTTGGGCAATGACGGTTTCGGCAGGAGTTGTAACTGATGCTTACATTTCCACATTCATCACAAGCGTCAATATGACCACCCAAAGCAGAGGTACGGCATTTTTTCAACGCTGAAAGTGTTCGTAATTGCCAAGAATTAAGTCCTAAATCTTCCAATTTTGAACCTAATTTGTTTAAAACATCGGCGACTTCGTATTGAGGTTGAGATTGAGGTTGAACTGACTGTTTTTTTGAGGTTTTTAAACCGCTCATTTTTTCCCAAATTCTGAAAAAAGGGTATCGAGCGGTGAAAAGAGTTTTTGGGTTGAAAGCTGGGCAATTTGAAGATAAACCAGCGTGGTATCGATACTTTCGTGACCGAGAAGATTTTTGATGCTCAAAATATCCATCCCATCTTCCAGAAGATGCGTCGCAAAACTGTG
>NZ_JACLCU010000031.1:0-514 GCF_014218905.1 Chryseobacterium sp. C3
GACAACAAAAATGACTTCATCGATTACAGCGAACTGGCATACAAGGAAAATTTAAGCTTCGTGATCTACGACCGATATGGAAATAAAATTTTTACAGGAGATAAATTCAACAATTACAAATGGGACGGTAAACATTTCGACAAGAAAATACTTACCGGAACCTATTGGTATCACATCAACTGGAACGAACCCAACAAGGAAAAAACACCAATCAAATATTCAGGTTGGATCCTTGTTAAAAATATTGACTAAGCAATACAAAAGCTGAATCTTAAAGCCACGATCAAAAATCGTGGCTTTTTTGTGACAATATATTATCACATTTAAAAACATAATTTGAATATGTTTAGAAAATTCCATTATTTTTGCATGAATCCTAATTCAACAATTTATGAATAAAATTCTACTGTCTTTTGTACTGATGCTTTTCGGCATGAGTACTCTTTTTGCACAGAGGGATACGGAGCACTGGATTGCACCTTACTATGCATCCACAACAGGATATACCAATGCG
>NZ_JACLCU010000003.1:0-538189 GCF_014218905.1 Chryseobacterium sp. C3
GCAAACCTCTTGTAAAACCCGCTTTTACTTTATCTAATGATTGACATTTATAACATTTCATAATACTAATTTATGAAATATATTTTAATTTAACAATACCAAAATTTTTACTTTAACAACTTAAAAGTCTAAACCATTTTATTTAAATTTTAAAAAATTTCATGTATTCTTAAAAATTTTAAGCCAATAAAAATCTTTAAAATCCGTTTTTCATATGAACTTTTCCCGAACGTTGCCAAAGTTCAGATTAAAGCATTAATTTTATACTCTCTTCACATACAGGAGATGTAATAATTTATAGTTAACGAATTATTCAAATAATAAAGAAACTTACATGCAGACATTATCATTTAAAATTGCCACTACCGCAGCAGCAATTTGTTTCAGTACGGCAGTTTTTGCCCAGCAGAAATATTCTGTAAGCGGTACTGTGAAAGATAAGAAAAACGGAGAACTTCTCATAGGCGTTACGGTGAAAGTTGCTGAAGATCCTACCATTGCAGTTGTTGCCAACGATTACGGCTTCTACTCGCTTTCTCTTCCCAAAGGAAATTATACTTTGATGATCTCTAATCCGGGTTTTAAGGATTTTACGAAAAGTATCTCCGTAGAAGATAACATCAAGCAGGATCTCGAACTGAGTTCCGGAGAAAACGAAGCGGAAGAAAGAACCGGAAAAATTGATGAGGTAGTGATTTCCGGAGTGAAAAAAGATAAAAATCTTACTTCTGCACAGATGGGAACCGAAACCTTAAGCATTAAAAATATTGAAAAACTTCCTGTTCTGTTTGGAGAAAAAGATGTTCTGAAAACCATACAGCTTCTTCCCGGAATCAAAAGCAATGGCGAAGGAAACAGCGGATTCAGTGTAAGAGGCGGTGCAACGGATCAAAATCTGATCTTACTGGATGAAGCAGCCGTTTATAACGCGTCTCATTTGCTCGGATTTTTCAGTACGTTTAACAGTGATGCGCTGAAAGATGCAAGCATCATCAAAGGAAACAGTCCTGCCCAATACGGAGGAAGGCTTTCTTCGGTTCTGGATGTAAAAATGAAGGACGGAAACAACAAAGAATACAATGTAAACGGAGGATTGGGATTAATCAGCAGCCGACTGAGCGTGGAAGGTCCTATTCAGAAGGAAAGATCTTCTTTCATTGTTTCGGGAAGAAGAACGTATGCCGATGTTTTTCTAAAAGCAACAGACGATTTCAAAGACAGCAAATTATATTTTTATGATCTGAACTTAAAAGCCAATTATCAGATCAATGAAAACAACCGTTTGTATTTATCCGGTTATTTCGGGCGTGATGTTTTGGGATTGGGCGACACTTTTTCAAGCGACTGGGGAAATACGACAGCTACCCTGCGCTGGAACAGCATCATCAGCAGCAAATTATTCTCCAATACTTCATTAATTTACAGCAACTACAATTATAACGTAAGCTTAAGCAGTAATAACAATACCTTCGGACTGAGTTCCAAGATTGAGGACTGGAACCTGAAACAGGATTTTTCATGGTTTGCGGGAAATAAACATTCGGTAAAGTTTGGGTTGCAGTCTATTTATCATACGATTACACCAAGCAGCGCTTCCGGAACGAGTGTGAGCAGTTATCCGAGAAACCCGAGATATTCCTGGGAAAATGCTTTCTATATTAATGATGATTTTAAAGCTACCGAAAAACTGACGATCAACTACGGAGCCAGACTTTCCCTGTTCAGCGTTTTGGGAGGTGATGTGTTTAACACCTATGAAAACGGAGTTCTTACAGATTCTGAATTTGTTGAAAAAGGAAAATTCGGGAAAACATACGTTAATGTAGAACCGAGAATTACGGCAAACTACAGGATTAACGAAGTAAGCAGCATTAAAGGAGGCTATTCCAGAAATACTCAGAATTTACACCTTTTAAGCAACAGCGGAAGCGGAAATCCTACCGATCAGTGGATTGGAAGCAGCTTTACAGTAAAGCCTGAAATTGCAGATCAGGTAAGCTTAGGCTACAGCAGAAATTTCAGCAACAACAATTATGAAATCAATGCTGAAATCTATTATAAGTCTCTTCAGAACCAGATCGATTATAAAAACGGAGCCCAGATTACTTTCGACACTGCAGCAGACGTGGAAAGCGAACTGCTGTTCGGAAAAGGAAGAGCCTACGGATTTGAAATCATCGCCAAAAAGAAAAGCGGAAGATTAACCGGATGGATTTCCTACACCTTATCCAAAACGGAGAGAAAAATCGACGGAATCAATAATAACGAATGGTACAACGCAAGACAGGACAAAACGCACGATCTTTCAGTTGTTGCCACTTATCAGCTTAATCCGAAATGGACGTTCTCGGGACTTTTTGTATACAGCACCGGAAATGCAGTTACGTTCCCGACCGGAAAGTATGAACTGAACGGACAGACGGTTTTCCAGTACAGCAGCAGAAATGCAGACAGAATGCCTGCTTACCACAGACTGGATTTTAATGCAACGTACGAACCTGTAAACAATAAACGCTTTAAAGGATCATGGTCTTTCGGAATTTATAATATTTACGGCAGAGAAAATGCTTATACCATCACTTTTGAAGACAATCCGGATAAGCCGGGAACAACACGCGCGATGCAGACCGCCCTGTTCAGATGGGTTCCAAACATTACGTATAATTTCAAATTTTAATTCATGAAAAATATATTTTTAATCATACTGTCTTTATTTTTAGTCACTTCCTGCGAAAAAGAAATAGATCTGGATCTCGAAGATCAGAGCGGACAGATTGTTATTGAAGGAAACATTACCGATCAGGCGGGCCCCTATTTTGTGAAGATTACCAAATCCGTAGCCTTTACACAGGCGAACCAATATCCTGCCGTGACAAATGCGCAGGTTGTTTTAAGTGACAATACAGGACAAACGGAAACGCTTCAGTATGCAGGAAACGGAAATTATAAAACTTCCACCTTTGTGGGACAGCCCGGAAGAATTTACACGTTAACCATTAACGCAGAAGGAAAACAGTATACCGCACAAAGTACAATGCCGCAGGCTGTTTCTTTTGACGGTCTGGAGCAGGATTCTTTCCTTGTGGCAGGACAGACGAGCTATACGCTTCTGCCGCTTTTCACAGATCCGGCAACTTTAGGAAATCGTTATCTGTTTGTGTATACCGTAAACAGCAATCCGAAAAAATTCTTCTCCGAATTTTCCGATAATGTGAACAACGGATTACCGAACCAGAGACCTCTTCTGCTTCCCAACGACGACAGCAACGCGAATGATATCAAAGTGGTTGCGGGAGATGTTATTCATGTAGAAATGCAGTGTATTGATGATAAAGTGTATACCTATTATTCTGCACTTCTTCAGCTTTCAGGAAGCGGTCCCGGCGGAGGAATTACTCCCGCCAATCCGCCAAGCAACATCAGCAACGGAGCTTTGGGCTATTTTTCAGCACATACTGTAAGAACAAGAACCGCTGTTATTCAGTAAAAATTAAATAAAAGCTATCTGTACTTTCCGGATAGCTTTTTTTTAGCTTCTGTAAACAATTGACCTTTCAGCCTTTAAAAATTTATTATAGAATTAATACGATGTGATGTAACAAATATTCCCTTTCAAGTGTCTTATGTAGGAAACATAGTTTTTTTACATGAAAAATATTTTGATACCGATTGCCTTTTTAGCGGGCATATTTACATTTGCACAGGCTGAAAAGGATACTCTAAAATCTAAGGAGAAGGCTATTGAAGGAGTTACCGTAACGGTAAGAAAACCAACCATTGAATCCAAAGTAGACAGAACCGTTTTTAATGTTTCCAACAGCTCTATTCTTGCAGGAAACACGACTTGGGACGTCTTGAGAATGACTCCGCTGGTAAGTATTGATAACAATGATGCCATAAAAGCTGAAGGAGAAACCGTAACCGTTTACATCAACGACAGAAAATCTGTTTTTACAGGAAAGGAACTGAAAGAATACCTGAAAACGATTCCGGCAGACAACCTGATGAAAATTGAGGTGATTACAAGTCCGTCTTCCCGCTATGAAGCAACAGGTTCTGTCATCAATATTGTATTGAAAAAGCGTGATGATGAAGGAATTAAAGGGAGCGTTACTTTAAACAACAGACAGAACACCAAAAACTCTCAGTATACCAACCTGAATTTAAATTATCACCGTAAAAGCTTTACACAGACCTTCATCGGAAGCTACAGCGACAATACCAACGTACAGAGCAATTCCAGTCTTTATAAAGTGGATGCTGAAAATTCTGAAACTTACAGAAATTCTAAAACCATAGGAAGATACAAAAGTCCTTCCCTTTCCTCCACTTCAGAATTTGAACTGAATAATAAAAATACAGTAGGTGTAATTCTTGAATATTACCAAAGCAACTCTTCTTCCAATACCGATGCAGATGGATTGAGAAATGTTAACGGACTATTCGAAAATTCTTATCTTCAGAACCAAAATTCTACGGGACTTAACAGAAACTTCGGCTCCAATATTTTTTATAAATGGTATGATAAGGAAAAGAATAAAATCCTTGACATTAATTTGGGCTTCAATTATTACGGACAGTCGAGTGACGATTATTTTGTAAAAAATATGATGTACAAATCCAAACCGGATGAAAAACAGGAAATAGGAGTTCTTACAGATACCGAAAACAGAAATTATTACCTGAAAGTAGATTACACGCAGCCTATCGGAAAAGAAGGCGGAAATTTTGAAGTCGGCGGAAAGATCGATTTCAATAATAATGTGATCCCAAACAGCTTATATGGAAATATGCTTACGGGGCTCAGTTCCGGAGATGTTTTCCACTATGAAGACAACATCAGTTCCCTGTACGCCAACTACAGCAAAACATTCTTCAAAAAACTGGAAACCAGAATCGGACTCCGTTATGAATACATCGATTATAAAATACGTCAGGATAATGCAGGAACTTCGAGAAGAGATTCTTACGGAAAACTGCTGCCCAATATTTTATTGAAATATTCTTTTTCAGACAATTATGATTTAAGTTTAACGTATAACAAAAATATCTGGAGACCGTGGTATGCGGAATTCAATCCGTTTATGATCCCTAACAGCGACGGATTCTACAGCCGTGGAAGCATCGATCTGGAACCCAACCCAAGCGACAGGCTTTATATGAAGTTAGGCATTCATAAAAAATACTTTATCTCTGCGAGATATATGTTTACCGATCAGGATTACTGGACCAATTATGTAACGGGAACCATTAATGATATCAACGGAAATCCTCAAAACATCACCATTACGCAGCCCTCCAACTTTTTCGGGAAAGTTCATAAATATTATGTTTTTGCCAATACGAACCAGACTTTTTTCAAAAATAAATTTACGGTGAATCTTGGTTTAGGATGGTATTATATTGACAACAGCGATTTTAACAGGAAAAACGGTTTGGAAAATGCTAATAATTACATCAGCTATCTGAGTGCTTCCACCAACCTTACGTATACGAATCTGTTTAATAAAAATATTAATCTGAGCGCATGGGTAGAAGTGTCTAACCAGAATAACGGAAATTCTACGACGAACAAAGCAAACGTCTTTCATAATATTTCTGCCACGAAGATATTCCCGAAAACCCAGATGGAAGTCAGCCTTCAGCTCATGAATATTTTCCAGAGACCGAATTACGATGCCACCACTTTTGTGCAGGGAGGAACTTTCCGAAATGCTTCAAAATGGGACTGGTACGGAGCATCTATTTCATTTGTAAAACGTTTCGGAAACCAGAAAGTAAAAGAAAATACCAAAACCGATGTTGAGAAAAACGGCGGCGGCGGAAAATAATTTTAATGTTAAATTTAGTACGGACGATGGATTAATTTTCATTGTCCGTTTTTTTTCATACACCTTTAATTTATCCTAATTTTCACGTTCTAAACCTCAAATTATACGTTCTGAACCTATCGGGATATATTGTGTATGGTTTCGGATACGTTCTCTACTCTTTCGAAGACGTTAAATAATGGTTTGGATACGTTATTCAACATGTCCGTTGAGGTTTTTGATGCTTCCGTTAAGGTCTTGAAGATCTCGTGATACGTCATTTAGATCTCGCGACACGTTTTACATCGATACGAAGAGGTGAAAGACCATTCCGGAATAATAAAACACATCTCCGAACCTGTCCAGAACCTATACAGATAATTGAATAACGTATCGGGATCGATGGATAACCTCATTGGAATATTAAAAGACGTGTTCATTGAGGTTTAATAGATGTTGAGCAGAGATTGTTATGGTGTCTTTTTTAAACGCTAAGTTCGCTGAGGCTGCTTTGAAATTTATAAAAATATTTTTCGAGCGCAAGGGCGTGAAACTCAGCTAATGATAATCATGGTTTTAAATCTCTGAAATTTTTATTTCACTTTAAGTTTTGGCTAAAGCCATTATATTTCGCAAAACTATTTAAATGGGCTAAAGCCCATTCCTACTGATAATTTGTATTGGTTTTGAATTGAACTCACGTTAATTTTCATCATCACACTTAACGTTCTTTTTTGAAAACGCTAAGTTCGCTGAGGCTGTTTTGAAATTTTTATGTAAATATTTTTCGAGCGCAAGGGCGTGAAACTCAGCTAATGATAATCATGGTTTTTAAATCTCTGAAATCTTTATTTCACTTTAAGTTTTGGCTAAAGCCATTTTATTTCATAGAAACATTAAAAATGGGCTAAAGCCCATTCCTACTGATAATTTGTATTGTTCTTGAATTGAACTTACGTTAATTTTAATCATCACACTTAACGTTCTTTTGAAAACGCTAAGTTAGCTGAGGTTTTCTTTAAAATTTATGAGAATATTTTCGAGCGCAAGGGCGTGAAACTCAGCTAATGATAATCATGGTTTTTAAATCTCTGAAATTTTTATTTCACTTTAAGTTTTGGCTAAAGCCGATTTATTTCATAGAAACATTAAAAATGGGCTAAAGCCCATTCCTACTGATAATTTGTTTTGGTCTTGAATTGAACTCACGTTAATTTTCATCATCACACTTAACGTTCTTTTTTGAAAACGCTAAGCTCACTGAGGTTGCTTTGAAATTTATGAGAATATTTTTCGAACACAAAGTCTTGAAAATCATATAATTACAATGATGATTTTTAAATCTCTGAAATGTTATTTCGTTTTAAGTTTTGGCTAAAGCCATTTTATTTCGCAAAACTATTTAAATGGGCTAAAGCCCATTCCTACAGATAATTTGTATTGATTTTGAATTGAACTCACGTTAATTTTCATCATCACACTTAACGTTCTTTTTTGAAAACGCTAAGTTCATTGAGGTTACTTTGAAATTTATGAGAATATTTTTCGAGCGCAAGGGCGTGAAACTCAGCTAATGATAATCATGGTTTATAAATTCCTAAAATTTTCTTTCACTTTAAGCTTTGGCTAAAGCCATTATATTTCGCAAAACTATTTAAATGGGCTAAAGCCCATTCCTTTTGATAATTTGTATTGTTCTTGAATTGAACTCATGTTAATTTTAGTCTTTTATATTATCTTTTTTTCGATTTAAGTATTAAACTTAAAGTTAAAATCTTTTGCTTCTTTTGCGGTAAAAAAGTTTAGACAAGTTTTATAATAAAAAAGCCGGAAAAAGATGAAATATCTTTTTCCGGCGTTGATTCTTAAAAAATCTTTTGAAATTATTGTTTACGGATACGGTAGAGTCTGCCTCCGTCCGTCACTGCATATAAATTACTATCTGTTCCCTGTGTAATATCTCTGAAACGCTGGTTTTCGTTTGAAAGAAGTCTTTCTTCGCCTATTACTTTGTTGTTTTCCATAACCAGTCTTGCGATGTGCATTCCGCTTAGGGAAGCTACGAAAAGATTGTTTTGCCACTCCGGAATGGTGGTTCCTTTATAAAAAGTGATTCCGCTTGGCGAAATTACAGGATCCCAATAATAAACCGGCTGTTCCATTCCTGCCTGCTGCTGAATTCCTGCGCCGATGGTGGCTCCGCTGTATTCAATTCCGTAAGTAATGGTTGGCCAGCCATAATTTTTACCTGCCAAAACCCTGTTGATCTCATCTCCTCCTCTCGGTCCATGCTCACTCTGCCATAATTCTCCGGTTACAGGATGGATGGCAATTCCCTGAGGATTTCGGTGTCCGATGCTGTATAATTCCGGCAACGCCCCGGATTGCGAAAATGAAGGATTTCCGGGAGCGGGTTGTCCGCTGGTTGTAATTCTCAGGATCTTGCCTAAAGCCGCGGTTACCGACTGTGCAAGAGGTCTTGTAGAAAGATCAGAACGTTCTCCCGTACTCACAAACAGATTTCCTGTGCTATCAAAAACAATTCTTCCTCCGTAATGAAGATTTCCCACATTGGCAGAAGGATTTGCCCTGTAAATTATCGTCGGATTCTCTATTGTTGTTTCTGAATTGGAGAGTCTTCCTTTTGCCACAGAAGTTATATTTCCGCCTGAAACATTTTCAGAGAATACCCAATACACCATTCTGTTGGAAGTAAACTGCGGATCTACACAAAGTCCAAGCAATCCTCCCTGTCCTCCTGAATTTACGGAAGGAAGCCCGGTAATGGCATTGCTTAAGGTTCCGGTACTGCTTACGATTCTCATGGTTCCCGCCTTTTCGGTGATAAGCAGCCTGCCATCCGGCAAAGCTGTAATTCCCCAAGGGGAAGCCAGAGCTGAAGTTACCACTTCACTTACATAAGGTGTTGAAGTTTTCGTGCCGCTCGCTCTGGTCTGTCCTGCAAAAGCCGGCTGATAATTCGTATTGGCTGCATTGGATTCTACCGGAGGAAGCGAAGGTGTATTAGTCCCTCCATTTTCTTCGATGGTATCTGAACAGCTTGCCATTATCAAGGAAGTAGCAACCAGTACATGATAGGTTCTTATTTTCATATTTCAAAGTTTTGGTGTTTCTGTGTGAGTTTTGTTTTGTGCAACAAATTACTTGCCGTAAATCCCGAATTGGTGGCAATTTATCAATACGATTCAATCGGTTGCACTATTTTACGGTATTTCTTATATTTTAAATGATGATTAAGAAAATTTTAAGATTTAAAATGAAAGTATGGCATGAATATTATTATAATATTACAAACACGTTTAAGATGGAAAACCTGTTAGCCAATAAAGATTTAATAAACAAGTATTTAAGATTAGTCATTAAGCAGCAATTCAATACAGAAATTGATTTGAGAGGAGA
The DNA here is from genome assembly GCF_014218905.1 of Chryseobacterium sp. C3. Lineage (NCBI taxonomy): Bacteria > Pseudomonadati > Bacteroidota > Flavobacteriia > Flavobacteriales > Weeksellaceae > Chryseobacterium > Chryseobacterium sp. C3. The sequence continues at coordinate 9,231 of NZ_JACLCU010000003.1, forward strand.
ATATACATTTACCGAAAATCTGGTTTCCAAAAAACCGATTATTGCCACTACTTTCTCGGAAAAAATTCTTTCGCAGCCCGATATAAAAATGGTTTTGACCTCTGTAATCACAGAAATAAATATCGGAGTCTGTACAACAGAACAGATGCAGAAAGCAGTTGAAATTTATCCTGAAACCGATTCTAGGGAAATGCAGGAAATTGTTTAAATAAAACTCCCTGTACAGCTTTGTACAGGGAGTTTTATTTTTTGAGAGAATTACTTTAAATTTTTCGAATATTACTGCAGATACTGTGCAACTTTATCTTCTAAATCTTCAAGATTGAAAGGTTTGGCAACATAATCATCCGCCTGAGCTTCTTTCGCCAAGGCAATGATATCGTTGTTTGCCGTTACATAAATCACGGGAATGTTTTTAAATTCCTGATGATTTTTCAGAAGCCTTGTTGCTTCCACTCCACCGATTTTCGGGATCCAGTTGTCCATAAGAATAACATCCGGCTGGAACTGCTCTACTTTCTCCAAAATGTCATGTGAAGTTTCCGAAATTTCGACCTGATAACCATTTTCTTCAAAAATGATGGTGATGACTTCTAAAATAGTTTTATCATCATCAAAAATCAAAATTTTCTTCTTGCTCATATCTATTTAACTTTAGTTAGGGGTTATATTTTTATAACTGATTGATGTACTCTGCCAGATTATCCGGCTTTATAATCAGATCAAAATTAATTTCTTCCACAGCGTGTTTCGGCATATAATCTACTTCTGCGGTTTCTGGATCCTGAATCCAGACTTTTCCATTGTTTTTTTTGATGTATGCCAAACCTTCCACGCCATCTGCATTGGCTCCGGAAAGCAGTACACCAATCATCCTTTCCCCATAAATTTCCGCCGCAGATTTAAAGGTTACATCTATGGAAGGACGGGAATAGTTCATCTTTTCCGAGCTGTCCAGAGACATGATATTTTTATTTTCGAATAATAAATGGTAATCTGCCGGAGCAATGTAAATTTTATTATTCTGAATTTCGGTCTTGTCTTCAATCTCAATAACTTCCACAGGCGAAAACTGCTGCAGTAAGGTCTGCAGGATATTGTTGGAATGTGCTTTTCTGTGAACTACCAGCAAAATGGCAAAATCCAGCTTTTCGTTTATTTTTTTAATCATTTCCAGAATCACCTGCAAGCTTCCTGCGGAACCTCCGATAACAATCAGTTCGATATTTGTACTCTTCTTCATGATAAAAACAGCTTACTGGTGATCTATTTTTTTCCATATCTTCTGATCATCCACCTGATTATAATTTTTGTCTAATTTAGAAAATCTAAGGGTTTCTTTTGCACCTAAAGCTAAAAAACCTAAATTTTCCAGACTGCTGTCGAAAAGTTGGAATACTCTTTCCTGAAGACCGCGATCGAAATAGATAAGAACATTCCTGCATATAATGAGCTGAAAACTGTTGAAAGAACTGTCGGAAACGAGATTATGGGTAGAAAGGATCAGTTTTTCCTGAAGGCTTTTATCAAATTTCACACTGTCGTAATTCGCCGTATAATAATTTGAAAAATCCTTTTTCCCGCCCGATAAAATATAGTTTTCGGAATACAGTTTCATCTGCTGCAAAGGAAAAACTCCTGCTCTTGCTGTTTCCAGAACGGAAGGATTAAGATCTGTGCCGTAAATTAAAGATTTATGGTAAAGATTTGCCTCTTTAAGCAAAATAGCCATTGAGTAGGCTTCTTCTCCGGTAGAACATCCAGCCACCCAGATTCTGATAAGCGGATAGGTTCCCAACTGCGGAAGAATTTTCTCCCGCAATGCTTTAAAGAACTGAGGATCGCGGAACATTTCCGTTACATTCACAGTAATTTCTTCGATGAATCTTTTCAGGTATTCCGGATCATTAAGTATTGTATATCTTAACTCTGCAAAGCTTGTAAATCTGTCGATCAGGCATATACGGTTCACTCTGCGCTTGAAGGAAGCGCGGCTGTATTCTGAGAAATCGTAGCCGTACATATCGTAGACATCTTTAATAAGATATTCTACTTCTTCATCTTTTACAATACTTGGTTCCAGCATTTACGATAATTTTTCTATAGCGTTCATTAAAAGGTCTACATCTATCGGCTTGGAAACATAATCTGCCGCTCCTGCATCCAGACATTTCTGGCGGTCTTCAGGCATAGCCTGTGCGGTAACTGCAATTACGGGAATATTGCTGATAGAAGGTGTATTTTTTATCATCTTTATGGCTTCATACCCATCCATTTCCGGCATCATCATGTCCATTAAAACCACATCAAAATGGTTGTCATTATTTAAAACTTCAATGGCTTCCTGAGCCATTGTACTGCTTTCAATGTGGTATCCTCTGGCTTTCAGGGTGAGCTTTAAAGCAAATATATTACGCGGATCATCGTCCACGATAAGAATTTTTTTATTCATCAGAATTTTAGCTGTTTAACTTTCATATAACCAAACACGAAGTAAGGATAGTAACTGATCGATATCCACCGGTTTGGAGATATAATCTGAAGCTCCTGCGGTAATGCATTTTTCACGCTCTCCGATCATGGATTTTGCGGTAATGGCAATAATCGGCAGTCTTTTGAATTTAGGCATTTTTCTGATTTCCTTGATCGCCTCGTAACCGTCGAGTTCGGGCATCATCATATCCATCAGGATCACATCCACATCAGGATTTTCTTTAATCTGCTGGATCGCATGGTTTCCGTCCATAGCAACCACAACTTCTACTTTGTATTTTTCCAGTGCTTTGGTAAGAGAGAAAATATTACGGACATCATCATCGGTAATGAGTATTTTTTTACCGCTTAAAACTTCCGTAAGCGATCCCATTGTTTTGCTTCTTACATTTTCAATGGAATTATTTTTCTCTTCCACCAGATGCAGGAATAATCCCACTTCATCCAGAATTCTCTGGTAAGAATGTGCTGTTTTTACAACGATGGAGTCTGCATACTGCTTTATTTTCAGTTCTTCGGATTTGGATAAATTTCTTTCGGTAAAGATGATGATCGGAAGATTCTCCAGTCCTTCATAACTTTTTATGGATTCTATAATTTCATATTCGTTTCCTCTTGAAGCTCCGATGTCCAGAATGACACAGTCTACATGATTTGCCGTTAAGGCTTTTACGCTGTCCTGCACGTTATTTTCTACCGACAATGAAATATTGAAATTGCTGAGGAAATAAGACAATGCACTCGCGTGTTTTGCGTTTTCTTCTACAATCAATACTTTCTGCGGACCTTTTTTAAGGGCTTCTTCAATCTTTCTGAAAACATCGGTCATCTGATCGAGTGCAACAGGTTTGCTGATGAAATCAATCGCCCCTTTCATGAGGCTTTCATTCTTTACGTGAAGCGCGGACATCATGTGTACCGGAATGTGTTTTGTTTCGGGATTGGATTTTAAATCATCCATTACCTGCCATCCGTCTTTTACAGGAAGCTGAACATCCAGCAGAATTGCCTGCGGACGATATTCCAGTGCTGCAGACAGACCACGGTCTCCTCTTACTTCAATCACAGCTTTATAGTTCTGCAAATGAGCATATTTCAGCAATGCTTTGGCAAAATTGGTATCATCTTCAATAATCAGAATGGTTTTATCGCCTTCCTGAATGGTATTTCTGTCGTCGTCTACATTTTCAGGAATCTGAAGGGTATTTACCGTTTCTTTTTCTTCCGTTTGTTTTTCATCAAGAATATTCTGGATTTCTTCAACATCTTCACGGATGATTTCTACGAGATTCTGATCTTTTTCAACCTGAGGAGTTTCAGTAATTGCCTTTAAAGGAATGCTTAAACTGAATTCGCTTCCTTCGTCTACTTTACTTTTCAGGGTAAGTTCTCCGCCTAATAATCTGGCAATTTCACGACTGATCGATAGTCCGAGACCTGTTCCTCCGAATTTTCTTCTTGTGGAACCGTCTGCCTGCTGAAAGGCTTCAAAAATAATTTTCTGTTTGTCTTCTGCAATCCCGATTCCGGTATCTTTTACGGAAAAGATGATAAAATCTGCTTTTTTAGGATCTTTTTCAATGTTTAAATCGATGCTTCCTTTTGTGGTAAATTTCAACGCATTCGATAATAGGTTTCTCAGAACCTGATCTACTCTTAAACGGTCGGTTTCGATATTTTTTTCAAGAGATTCATCGATATTGATGTTAAACTGAAGATTTTTCTCCTGAAATACAGGATTGAAAAGATCTTTTAAGTCTTTTACCACATCATTGATAATAACATCCTGATATTCCAGAGTCATTTTTCCGGATTCAATTTTGGCAAGATCCAGAATTTCATCAATTAAGGTTAATAAACTGCTTCCTGAGCTTTGTATTACTTTAGCCGATTCTATCTGATCTTCGTTAAGATTTTCATCCGGATTTTCAGCCATCAGTCTTGAAAGAAGGAGAATTGAATTCAGCGGTGTACGAAGCTCATGAGACATATTTGCAAGGAACTCAGATTTGTATTTCGTACTTAAAGCCAGTTCTTCCACTTTTTTCTGGATTTCTGTGTTGCGCTCTGCAATCAGATGATTTTTTTCTTCCAAAAGTCTTGAACGCTCTTCCAACTCGGCATTTGCCTGCATCAGTTCTTCCTGCTGAACTTTCAGCTCTTCTTCTGAAGCTTGAAGTTTCTGGGTCTGTGCTTCGAGTTCGGTATTCAGATTTTCCAGCTCAGAATGCTGAACCTGTAATTCTTCCGACTGTGCCTGTGTTTCTTCAAGCAACTGCTGTTCTTTTTCGCGACCTTTTGCCGCGCTTAAAGCAATTCCTATATTTCTGCTGCACTCTACGAAATAATCGACTCTGTCTTTTTCAAAGTTGGTAGTTGAGCCTAATTCCAGAACTCCGATAATGAAACCGTCTGCAAAAATAGGGATTAGCATAATCCCGTAAATCTGGATGGTGCTGCTTGCAAAGGTTACCACAAAATCATCTTCATGAAGATTATTGTACACCTGAGTTTTTTCGCTGATGAAAGTCTGACCTACCATTCCTTCTCCGGGCTCGAAAACTTTCTTCATATTGTTTTCCAGTCCGAAAGCGATGTTCAGTTTAAGTAAACCTTCATCATACAGATAAATTGATCCGTTGATGCAGTTTCCATATTCAATAAGCTGATGAAGAGATGCTTTGGCAACGTCTTTTACCGATTTGTTTCCTACGAGAGATTCATTAAGAATGGCAAGACCTTTCTGTCTCCAGTCACTTTTATTAATAGTATCAAAAGACAATTTCAAAGATTCCGTCATGTTATTTAAAGAATCTACCAAGTCGCCGAGATCATCTTCAGCCGTATCTACGACTCTCTGGTTATAATCTCCGTTGGCAATTCTGTTGGCAATCTGTTTGATTGCGACTACTCTTCTGGACATTTCCTCATCTTTTGCTTTCAGCATTTTTTCAAGTTTGTCTCTTCGGATAAGATCTGCTCTTAGTTTTACATAGAAAAATGCGGTAACGATGATGGCGGCAATGGAAGAAAATATAATGAAGAAAACAGTTGTGCGTGAAGATTTATTAAGATCTTTGGTTTTTACAGCAAGCTGATTTTCTTCGTATTCGGAGAAATCTTTTACAATCTGTCTGCATCGATCCATATATTGCTTACTGTCTTCCATCTGTTCCTGCGTCATTACGATACCTCTTCTGCGGTTTTCCACAAAGAGTTTCATATTGGCAAGATTGGTCTCTACATTTTTTTCCAGAAGATCCAGAAGTCTTTTCTGGTTTGGATCTGTAATTTCCAGGCTTCTTGCATATTCAAATGTCTTTGAATATTCTGAAATGCTTCTTTTAAAGGGTTCCAGAAAAACTTCCTGACCGGTAAGCTGATATCCTCTGTTTCCGGTTTCCGCATCAAGAACCGCAACCAGAATATCTTTTACCGCCGTTACAACGCGTCTGCTTTTTCCAACGCTTTCACGGTGGTTCATCTGGTTCTGAATGCTGAAGTAGGAAGCCAGTGAACTTGCAATCAGGATCAGGATGGAAAATCCTATCCCGAACTGAAGATTTCTTATAATTTTTTTCGGCATGGAAAATTAATTTAAAGGTAAAGTGAAATAAAATGTAGATCCTTCATCTACTTTGCTGGAAACCCCGATATTTCCGTGGTGCTGCTTTATAATTTCGGAACAAATAAAGAGACCGATCCCCATTCCCTGAAACTGGAGTGAAGATTCTTCCACACGGTAAAATTTATTGAAAACAGCTTCCTGCTTAAAATCCGGAATTCCTATTCCGAAGTCTGTAACGCTTACTCTTACTTCCTGCTCTTCTTCGTCTACAAAAGTGGTTACAATCACCTGATTGTTTTGAGGTGAATATTTTATAGCGTTCGTTAAAAAGTTAATGAGAACCTGCTCAATACGGATTGCATCCAGCGGAATAAGAATATCGGGTTTAGTTCCGTCGCGTTTAATCTTCACTCTGCTTTCGTGCGTCTGTACGATTGTATCGATTGCGTTGCTGATCACGCTTTCAAGATTTACAGGTTTTTTGGTAATTTTCAGTTTTCCGTTTTCAATTTTGGAAACGTCAAGAAGATCTGTAATTAAGGTATTCAGTTTTTCGATCTGATCCTGTACTTTGGTCAGAAAGCCGGCTTCTGCACTTTCTTTATCAAGCTTCAGTTTTCTTTCAAGTAACTGTACGTAAGCTTTAATGCTCGTTAAAGGAGTTTTGAGTTCATGGCTTGCAATACTCAGGAATTCATCCTTTTCTTTCTCTACTTTTTTCTGATCATCTATATCTGTAAATGTTCCTACCCAGTTTTTAATTGTATCTTCCTCGTATACGGGAGTTACACGTAAGAGATGGTATCGGAAATTGCCGGATTCAATATTCTTTATCCTGATTTCAAGTTCCAGGGATTTTCCTTTTTTCCTGCATCGCTGAAATTCTTCCTGAATATTTTCATCATCGGGATGGGTTTCGGGAAAATTTTTCTCAGAGTGCGAATAATCGTACCACTTGCCATTTACAAAATCTACAATTCCGTCTTCATTAAGGGTAAAAGCAATCTGCGGAAGAGATTCCAGCATTAGGTGAAAATGGTCGATCTGCGACTTCATGGTCACCTGAGATTCTCTTCTTCCTTTTACTTCGAGCTCCAGACTTTGCTGCGTTTTTTTCATCGCAATATTCTGTTCCTGCAGGTTGTAGAAAGTTTTCACTTTCAGCATCAGAATTTCCGGATCAACCGGTTTTGTTACATAATCTTTACCTCCCGAAGCGTAGCCGCGTGTGATAAATCTTTTCTCGGTATTTACAGCCGAAAGGAAAATAATAGGTACTTCCTTTGTTTTGCTGTATCCTGCTAAAGTTTCCGCCACTTCAAAGCCATCCATATCCGGCATTTGAACATCCAAAATAATCAGTGCGTAATCATTTTTTAACGCCTTCATCAGCGCTTCTTCACCAGACTCTGCAGTGTCTACCTGAAAACTTTTGGATTCGAGTAGTTTTTTGAGTGAATAGAGATTACTTTGGTTGTCATCAACAATTAAGATCATATAAACTTAAAATCAATAATTAATTATATTTACTTCAGCTTCAAAAATACTCACAATATTTCGAAAAACAGGAATTTTTTACCTATTATCAAAACACATACCACAATAGCAGAAAAAAATTTTATGATCTATAATTTTTCACAAAAAATTTTTGAAAATTTTTCTTTCTTCAATTCAGCGATTTAAGAGTAAAATTTTAACCACATACCACATTTTTAGTTAAAATTTTAATTTATAAAAATTATTCACGGCACAGTGTTTGAATACAGGATAGTAACACTTTTTCACTTAAATATATTTTTCAAAATTAACCCACGTTTTATTGCGTGGGTTTGTTTTATTGTTCTTATATTTGCAACGAATTTCTCATGTTTAATTTGAGTTTTCATGGTTATTAGTTTTTATCCCCGCCGAAAGTCGGGGATTTTTTTATGTATTTTATTCAAGATATTTCACTTTTTTAAATCGCTTATTTTCTGAATATTATTCTTAAAAGTGATTATTTTGTTTAAAAAAATAAAGATGATGGCACAACTTGTGATATAGACTACGCACACACTTAAAATCATAGATATGTCGATACAAATACAAATTGCCCGATGCACACAATGCAAAGGCTATACTTCCGCTGCGCCCACTGAACAGAAATATAGTAATCATCCTGATATTATTGATCATTATTTTTATCACGGAGAACCTGCATTTACGCTGGATCTGAAAACTTTTGAAAAGTTCAGAAATTTAGAAAACACAGTGATAGAGATTGTTGAGCTTCATGATCATGAAAAAAACGATCATCAACATTGTAAATGCGTGAAAAAGCCTGTTCAAAAAGCATTATCTGCTCAAAAAGAAGTTTTCAGTATGCCAAAAAATCCTTTTGCAGCAGAAAAAAGCGAAATGGATAACGAGATTTATTTTAAGGACCTGTATTATACTTACAATAATTTTCACGGTGTAAGTTCTTCTCAACAGTATGGAAATTCCGGCAGAAAATTCCGCTAAAACAATTTTGCAAAAACAAAAATCTCTTCATATTTAAAGAAGTATTTAAGACGGTAAGTTAAAGGCTTATGTTCTTAAGTACTTCTTTTGTTTTTATAGAGATTCAGCATCATTCAATTAAAAAATTAAATTCTTTTCTGTATTGTGACGGACTTTTCTGAATGTATTCCTTAAAAGTTTTGTTGAAATAACTGAAATTGTTGAAGCCGGATTCAAAACAGACTTCTGTAATGCTCAAAGGCTGTTCTGCAAGAAGCTTTAACGAATGGGTAATTCTGTATTCGTTGACAAACTGTGTAAATGTTTTATTGGTAATTTTTTTAAAGTACCGGCAAAAAGAAGGCACTCTCATATTGGCAAGATCCACAACCTGCTCTAAAGTGATCTGTTCTTTAAAATGATCTTTCACATAATTAAAAATAAGATTGATTCTTTCATTATCCTCCACCTGAGTCTGAAGATAATATTTTCCGGCATTCAGAATTCTGTAATCCGGGGTTGAAGCCAAAGCATCCAGAATCTCCAGAAATTTCACCAGTTTTTCTAAGGATGAAGATTCGTGCATTGCTACAATTTTCTGTCCTATCTGTTTTTTGATATTTTCCGAAAAAACAATTCCCGCTTTTGACTTTTCCAGCAAGGCAGAAATTTTCTGCATTTCAGGAAGTTCAAAGAAGTTTTCTCCCAAAAAATCCGGCTTGAACTGGATTACCATTTCATAATCGTTATTGGTGTTTTCATTCGTCATTCCGCAGTGCGGCAGATTACTTCCCATAAGCACAAGATCTCCGTCGGAAAAGTAAGAAATATTACTTCCGATCTGTCTTTTTCCGGAACCTCCGCAAACAAAAATGAGTTCAATTTCAGGATGATAGTGCCATACATGAGATTTTATATTCTCGTTACGAAGAAATTTAAGGCTTGTAAAACTGCTTCCTATATTAGGTTTTACAGCTTCAAAGGCAGGATGCGAATGTTTCATATGCAATAATAAAATTCATACACAAAATTAACAAATATTAAATCAATAAACATATTTAAAGTTAAAATAATACATAAATATGAAAATCATGTGGTTGTACAATCTTGAAAGAGCAGCTAAATTTGCAATATAAATAACTGATAATAAAAATCTTATCAATATGAAAAAAGTATTTCAATCCGTTTTTACAGCAGCTTTTTTATTTGTTTCTGCAAATGTAATGGCTAAAGACAAAGATTTTTCTCTTTCTTTCGCATCGTCTACTTCTAAAACGATACGTTTTGAAGTGAACAACGCAAAAAATATTTCGTTGGTTATTTACAATGATTCTTATGGCGAACTTTATTCCGAAAGGCTTGAAAATGAAGATTCAGTGATAAAGACTTATAATCTGGAGGATTTGGCAGAGGGAACTTATTACCTTATTGCAGAATCTGAGCAAAAGATTGAAAAATATAAGATAAAGATTAGCGATGATAACAAGGCTGAAATTGAAAAAATTCCTTTTGCCGTCATCAGCAAACCGGAATTCAGCGTATCAGATCATATTGTTAAACTTCATATTGGAAATCTGAAGAACAAGGTAAGAGTTTCCGTGGCAGATTATGCCGGGACTACTTATTATTCTTCTACAAAAGAAGCAGAAAATGGTGAATTGGATATGACTTTTGATCTTGATCCTAATACCGCCGATCACTATATCATCAGTATTGAGGAAAACGGCAATACCTTCAACAGAACAATCGCTTTGAGATAAGAGATTCTATACATTCCCGTATTTATATCGGAATTAAAATTTTACGTACAATTAGTTTATTAAGGCAGCTTTTCTTTTTTAAATCACGGAGAAATGGCTGCCTTAATTTTTTTTAAAATTATCTTCCTGATACAAAGCAGTTTTTGAATTTTACACCAAAAACCTTGAAAATTATTTTGCAGAAAATAAAAATAGTTCTATATTTGCACCACTGAAAACAACGATATAATCGGAGTTTCTGGAGAGTTGGCAGAGTGGTCGATTGCGGCAGTCTTGAAAACTGTTGACTGTAACAGGTCCGGGGGTTCGAATCCCTCACTCTCCGCAAAAAACCTTCAAATTGAATTTGAAGGTTTTTTATTTTAGCTCTTTTCCGAAGAATTGGATCTCACTTTTAAAAACATATAAGCTAAACCTAATCCCAAACCTGCTAAAACTGCAATTTTTGTTTTTTTTGAAGGAACCGGAAGCATTGTTTCCCCATAAATACGGTGAGGATCTGATGAAGGTTGTAAAACGTTCCCGGAATCTGATGGTGCATTTTTAACTTTCATCATTACTCTCATAGCTGCTGAAGCTGTATTAATAATCGGCTTTGGAAATAAACCATAAATATTTTTCAGGAATGCCGAAGTAAAATCGGGAAAGAGGTCTTTTTTAGGATGTTTTGCCAGTTCTACCATTTTTGCTGCTGTATCTCTCGGATCTGCCGCGAAAGGAGGAATTTTAAAATCTAGCCCTGAATATTTTGCAGAGTGCATATTTCCTGTAGAACGCTGAATCTGCGGATAAAGATTACAGATATGGATCTGCGGAAAATCTGAAATTTCTCCATGAAGACATTCCATCATTCCCCTGATTCCGAATTTTGTGGAAGAATAAACCGCACTGTAAGGAGCAGGCATAAATCCGCCTATAGAGACGTTATTGATTAAAATTCCTTCGTTCTGTTTTTTAAAGACCGGCAAAACACTGTAAGCTCCATGCATATACCCGAAAAGATTGGTTTTAATCACTTGTTCATTTACATCCATCGGAATTTCTTCAAATTTCCCACTGGACATTACTCCTGCGTTATTTACCCAAATATCTATTCTGCCGTTAAACTGCAATGCTTTATTGGCTAAATTTTGAACATCACCTGCAATAGAAACATCCGTGGGAACAGCCATAGCGGAAACACCCAAATCTCTGCATAAAGCCACGGTTTCGTCCAAAGCTTCTTTGCCTCTCGCTGCAACTACAATATTACACCCTTCCAATGCAAATGCTTCTGCGGCAGCTCTTCCTACTCCACTGCTTCCTCCGGTAATAACTACGGTTTTCCCTCTGAGACTTTTTTGTTCATTATTAGAATTCATTTTGTGATGGTTTTGGTTAATTACCTGTAATCAACCTATTATTATGCCATAGCGAGTATAAATATCATTTAAATTCTTCTGTATTTATCTAATTCCGAGATAAAAAATTAGATGCAGGATGATTTAAAATTTCTATACTATAAATTTTCGTTAATATTCTTAATTAATCTTAAATACAGGTTTTTTATTATTTTCTTGGCACAGTTTTTTAATACTAATAATTACTCATGTTTAATTTGAGTTTTCATGGTTATTAGTTTTTATCCTCAGATTCTCTCTGAGGATTTTTTTGATTTAAATCCCCTATTTTCCGGATAAAAGCAATAAAAAAACAGACCTTCACAAGATCTGTTCTTTAATAAATAATATGTCTCTTTAAATATGTTTACATAGCATAAGCTCCTTTGTTCTGAAAAACATTAATGACTTCCGTTTTGTTGTTAATGGTATTGTAAATAACCTCCACGGTAAAATAAGATACTTCATAAAGTACATATTTTACTGTATCCATAGTTCTTTCGCTCATGATACGTCCTTCATTCATCACGAAACTGCACTGTGCCTGATTTGGCAAATTTTTAAAATCGTAGTAAGAAATCATAGCTTTGTTTTTTAATAGTTTCAAATAGAGATACACAATTTCTTTGCCAATTTTCTTTAATAAAGTTAAATTTTTAAAATTTAGATAAGAATACACCAATACAGTGATTATATTCACAATAAATATCATCCAGCCTTTAATGGTTATTAATAATTATCATATTAAATTTCTTTGATTAAACGGTTAAATTTATTGTCTCGAAATGATAATTTATTAAATAAACCTGCTATCTTTAAACTTTAATATATATGAATTTATGATAAATGATGCTAAAACGGGCAGCAGAAACTATACTGTTCCGTTGATTACCATTACACTATTGTTTTTTATGTGGGGATTCATCACCTGTATGAACGACATTCTGATCCCTTATCTGAAACAGCTTTTTAAGCTTACTTTCTTTGAATCGATGCTTGTACAGTTCTGTTTTTTCGGAGCTTACTTTATCGGCTCTCTGATCTATTTTCTTATCTCCACCACAAAAGGAGATCCCATTGACAAAGTAGGTTACAAAAAAGGAATTATTTTCGGGATCTTTCTTGCCGCTTTAGGATGTGTACTTTTCTACCCTGCTGCAAGTTTTTCTTCTTACGGATTATTTTTGGGAGCCTTATTTATTTTAGGGTTAGGATTTACCATTTTACAGATTACGGCAAATGCTTACGTTTCGCTTTTGGGTCCGGAAGAATCCGCATCCAGCCGTCTGAACATGACGCAGGCGTTCAATGCCTTCGGAACCACAATCGCTCCGGTTTTAGGCGGACATTTAATTTTTGAATTGTTTTCCGCTCCGGACGGATCTTTCAGTGCAGCGGCTACGAAAATTCCTTATCTCATTTTTGCAGCAATTCTGCTTTTGGTCGCTTTGCTTATTTCAAGAGTTAAACTTCCTGACTTTCAGGTAAAAGGAGAAGAAATTGTAAAAGGATTCGGAGCTTTGCAGCACAACCATCTGAAATTTGGAGTTCTTACCATGTTCTGTTACGTAGGAGGCGAAGTTGCAGTGGGAAGTTTCATCATTAGTTTTCTGGAGCAGCCACAGGTGATGAATCTTTCTGAAGTGGTAAGCAAAAATTATCTTTCCCTGTATTGGGGAGGCGCGATGATCGGAAGATTTTTAGGCGCAATTTCCCTGAATAAGTCAATCAGTCAGGCAAAAAAAGCTTTATATATGTTGGGAGCGGCTATCGCTGTATTTTTGGTTATTTTCAGCATTGTAGATCTTAGTTTTTCTCAGATCAGCTTCTTTTTAGTTTTTATTGCCTTAAATTTTATCGCGTTTTTTATCGGAAAATCGGCTCCGGCAAGAACCTTATCTATATTTGCGGGAGTTAATGTCCTGTTATTGATTTCTGCAATGTTTAATCATGGCGAACTTGCAATGTACAGCATTCTGGGAATAGGAATCTTTAACTCAATCATGTTCTCAAATATCTACACTCTCGCTATTTCAGGATTGGGAAAATACACAAGTCAGGGTTCTTCTCTGGTGGTTATGGCAATTCTGGGAGGCGCTATTGTTCCTGTTTTTCAGGGATATTTAGCCGATATTTTCGGGGTTCAGCATTCTTTCATCATTCCTGTATTCTGTTATATTGTCATCCTGATCTTCGGAGCTTATTGTACGAAGTATTTGAGTCACGTAAAGCAGGAGGAAGACACAAAAGCCGGACATTAAATTTTCAGTTTTAAAATAAAGAAACCTGCTTTTACAGCAGGTTTTTTTTATAAATGATCACTTTTCACAATAAACAAGCCACAAAGACAATGCATAAATAATATTCAATCCTTGTTATTAATCAGAAATTTAAAATTTATCAAGCATTCATAATCTATTAAATACTATCCCATAAAATACATAACCCCAAACAAACCAGCACAAAACAATCAAAAAAAACCCATCAATAAAGCATTATAAATTATATATCAATTAAAATATTTCATTATGTAAAGAAAAAATTTTACTTTTAATCAGAATTTTTAACAGATATTATAATGGTCAGAATTTTCCTTGTGGATGATGATCCCTTCATCGGAGAAATGCTTAAATATCATCTTCAGCTTAATCCTGATTATGAAGTTTTTCTTTACAGTTCTGGCAAGCAATGCCTTTCTGAACTTTACCGGAATCCTGATATCATTTGTATCGATTTCGGCTTGCCCGACATTCAGGGAGACGATCTTTTTAAACAGATCAAAACACTCTATCCGGATCTGCCGATCATTGTAATCAGCGGTCAGGAAAACATTTCCGTTGCCATTGATTTTCTGAAGCAGGGCGCAAAAGATTACATCGTAAAAAACGAACACACCAAAGAACTTCTGTGGAACTCCATTATCCGTCTGAGAGAAAACATCTCGCTAAAACAGGAAGTGGAAGAACTGAAAGATGAACTCGAAAAAAAATACAGTTTTGAGAAAACAATCATCGGGCAAAGCGATTCCATCAAAAGCATATTCTCAAAAATCAATAAAGCTCTGAAATCCAACATCAACGTCTCTGTAACCGGCGAAACAGGAACTGGGAAAGAAGTAGTTGCAAGAGCAATACATTATCATTCTTCCAGAAAAAATAAGCCTTTTATTGCCGTAAACATGGCAGCAATCCCTAAAGATCTGGTGGAAAGTGAATTTTTTGGTCATGAAAAAGGAGCATTTACAGGAGCAACAGATAAATCGGTCGGGAAATTTGAACAGGCAAACGGAGGAACTATTTTTCTGGATGAGATCGCAGAACTGGATCTCAACCTTCAAAGCAAGCTTCTCCGCGCGCTGCAGGAAAGAGAAATTACAAGAGTCGGCGGAACCCAGAAAATAAAACTGGACGTAAGACTCATTATTGCGACTCATAAAAATCTGGCAAATGAAGTAAAAAAAGGAAACTTCAGAGAAGATCTGTATTACAGGGTTATCGGTCTTCCGATAGAACTACCTCCGTTAAGAGAAAGAGATCAGGACACTTTAATTCTTGCCAAACATTTTATAGATCTTTTTGCCAAAGAAAACAAAATCAAACCTCTGGTTTTGGCTTCCGATGCGCGAAAAAAACTCATGAAATACAGCTTTCCGGGAAATATACGAGAGCTGAAATCCGTTATCGATCTTGCCTGCGTAATGGCAGAAAGTAACGAAATAACTGCGGATGACATTAGCTTTTACAGCCTTGAAAAAGAATCTGAAAATTTTCTTTCTGAGCAAAAAACGCTTAAACAATACACGACAGATATTATCCTTCACTTCCTGAAAGAGAACAATAATGACGTCATTAAAACAGCTAAAATATTAGACATCGGAAAATCTACCGTTTATAATCTTATCAACAGTACAGACCTTAAAAAAACTAAATAATACATGAAAGTCGCTAAACTACTTTTTGCTGACGGGATATGGAAATCTGAAAGAAACAATGAAAATCTGGACTATAATAAAGCTCAGCTTGTTTTAGGATATGGGAGCCGGAATATCCTTGAAAACTCTGATTTTTTTGAGGTAATTAAAACAAAATTTCCCAACGCGGAAATTGCCCTGTCTTCATCATCAGGAGAAATTTTCTGCAATGAAGTTTTTGACGGAACCGTTACCGTTAATGCAATTGAATTTTCTTCTTCCTATATAAAAACGCAGCAGATTGACATTAATGATTTTCAGAACAGTTATGAAGCCGGAAAAACTCTTATTGATAAACTCTGTCACGAAAATCTAAAGTGGGTATTCGTACTGTCGGACGGAAGTAAAGTAAATGGAAGCCAACTCGTAAAAGGACTCAATGAAGGACGTCCCGAAGGAGTTTTAATTTCCGGCGGATTGGCGGGTGACGGAGATCGTTTTGAGAAAACCGTTGTAGGGCTTAACGAAACGCCTGTCTGCAATAAAATCGTTGCCATCGGTTTTTATGGTGAAAAACTGGAACTCGCTCATGCCTCATTCGGAGGATGGGAAAGTTTCGGACTGGAAAGAACCGTTACCAAATCCCAGAATAATATTCTCGTAGAAATAGACAATAAAAATGCTTTAGATCTTTACAAAAGTTATCTGGGAAAATACGCAGAAGAACTTCCCAGTTCTGCCCTGCTCTTTCCGCTATCCTTAAAAATTGATGAAGATTCTGCTCCCGTAGTAAGAACCATTCTCTCAATTAATGAAAAAAACAACATGATGATCTTTGCGGGAGATCTGCCGGAAGGAAGCCATGTAAGATTTATGAAAGCTAACCTGGACCGCCTTATAGATGCGGCAAATGATGCAGCAAATGCCTGCCTTGAAATGAGCCCCGATCCTAAACTGGGAATTATTGTGAGCTGTGTAGGAAGAAAAATGGTTCTAGGAGAAAGAGTTGCCGAAGAAGTAGAAATCGTAAGAGATATTTTTGGCAAAAAAGCACTTATCAACGGTTTTTATTCCTACGGAGAAATTTCGCCCGCCAAATCTTTTGGAGATTGCGTACTGCATAACCAAACCATTACCATTACCACTGTAAATGAAACCGAATAACTATGGAAACCGAACTGCATAACATCCTTAACAGACAGATCAAAAAATATCTTACGGAAGATTGTAAAAAACATCCGCAGTTTAATAGTTTCATTAACGCAGTTAACGATTCCTATAAATCTTTTGAACGGGACAAGGAGTTAACCGATCATGCATTCAGACAGAGCGAAAAAGAATACAAAGAGTTGTTTAACGATCTGAAAAAAGAAAATGAACTCAAACAGGAATCTATTTCGAGCCTTTATGAATCATTAAGTTTATTAGATTCTGCTTTTGATACCAAAAAAAATAAAGACCTTAAAGAACTTTCCTTATACCTCGCCGAACAGCTTAAAGAAAGAAAAAGAGCGCAGGACAATATAAAACGGCAGGAAGAAAAATACCGTAACATTATCGCGAATATGAATCTCGGACTTATTGAGGTAGATAATGACGAGATTGTACGGTACGCCAATCAGAGTTTCTGCAACGTTTCAGGTTTTGAACTGGACGAAATCATTGGTAAAAATCCTTCACAGCTTTTCGTACAGGGAGAAGCCAATCAGGAATTTATCCAGGAACAGATCGAACTGAGAGAAAAAGGAATTTCCAGCGTTTATCAGCTCCCGATAAAAAATAAAAGAGGCGAACTGAGATGGTGGGCAATCAGCGGTGCGCCCAACTATGACGATCACGGAAATCTTTTAGGTTCCATAGGAATTCATCTCGACATTACAGACCAAAAAAGACTGGAAGAAGACCTTAAACAGGAAAAATCCAAAGCTATTGAAGCCTCTAAAGCAAAAGAAGTCTTTTTAGCCAATATGAGCCATGAGATACGAACACCACTGAATGCGATCATAGGTTTTCTCAGAGAACTTAAAAGACTGGATCTTACAACAACACAAAATCAGTTTGTGGAGAATAGTTTTAACGCGGCTCAGCATCTTTTATCAATTATCAATAATATTCTGGATATTTCCAAAATAGAATCCGGCGAAATGTCTTTGGATAACACTGTTTTCTCCCTTAAAGAATGCATCAGCGACATCATCAGTATTCTTCAGCCAAAAGCAAGGCAGAAAAAAATACTGTTGAAAGCCAGATTTTCAGATGATCTTTTCTCTGCATTTAAGGCCGATGCGCTCAAGATAAAACAGATCTTGTACAACATCATCGGAAACTCTCTTAAATTTACGAACGTTGGCGAAATATGTTTAGAATGTAAAGTCATAAAAGATTTTTCCAATCATCAGAAACTTGAAATCTGCATTACCGATACCGGAATCGGGATGAGCGAAGAATATGTAAAGCATATCTTCAAAAAATTCAATCAGGAAGACAGCTCCATTTCAAGGAAATATGGCGGAACAGGTCTTGGTATGGCAATTACACGCGAACTGATCCACCTCATGAAAGGTGAAATAAAGATTAAAAGCAAAAAAAATGTAGGAACAGAGATCAGTATCTTTCTGGATATGAACAAAAGCATAGAAAAATCAGAATCCAAAAATATTGAAGTAAAAGAGCACATTTCCATCGAAGGAACGCGTGTTTTACTTGTCGAAGATAATGAGCTCAATCAGTTGGTTGCTGAAAATTCTCTTACCCATTTCGGGTGCGAAGTCACAAAGGCAGACAACGGAAAAATGGCAGTAGACATTCTTTCAAAACAGCCGTTTGATATTATTTTAATGGATATTCAGATGCCTGAACTGGACGGAATAGAAGCAACTAAAATTTTAAGACAGGAATTCAGACTCGGCACTCCTATCATTGCGCTTACCGCCAATGCATTCAAAACAGAAATAGACAACTGCATTGCTGCAGGAATGAACAGCTACATCACCAAACCTTTTGACGAGGACGAACTGCTGAAAATTATTTATAAAAACATTAAAATGCAAAGTAATCTGGAAATCAACAACTCAGAAGAAGAAAAAATTCTTTATGACCTCCGAAATATTCAGGCATTAAGCCGTGGAAATGATGATTTTATTCAAAAAATGCTTTCCATATTTATCACGCAGACCCAGGAAACCATTCCGATGGTGGAAAAAGCTTTTGAAGAGAAAAATTATGCCGAAATAGCACGCCTCATTCACAGAATAAAACCAAGTATTGAAGGTGTGGGAATCTACTCCATCAAAGAAACCGTAAAGGATCTGGAAGTAAAATCCAAAGAGCAGCAGACCGGTTTTCCCGAACTGTATACTATGTTTCTGGAAGTAAAAGAAATACTCTTCACCGCTATAAACCAACTGGAAAGGGAAATTAAATAAAAACATTCCAAAATAAAGAGATTTTCCATATTTTGGAATTTAAAAAATAATTAATATCTTGATTTTCAAATACTTAATTAAAGGCACAGTAATCGCCTTATTGTTTTCAAATAAAAAAGATGGAAACAAATAACAAAAATTTAAAGTTTTTTATTGTAGATGACGACAGATTTTGCGCCACCGTGTATGAACAGTATCTGAAAAACAATCATTATGAAAATATTATCTCATTCAGCAGCGGAGAAGAATGTCTGGATGAACTACACCAGAAACCCGATATCATTTTCCTCGATCACAATATGGAAGATCTTAACGGTTTCGAGGTTTTAAAAAAGATAAAAAGATACGATCCGAACATTTACGTTATCATGGTATCTGCACAGGAAAATATAGATACCGCGGTAAATGCCCTGAAATACGGAGCTTTCGACTATATTGTAAAAGATGCCAATGTTTGCGAAAGAATGACGGATACCATAGAAAAAATAGTAAAAATTAAAGAAGAGATGTCTCAGAACCAACGAAAAGGTTTTAGAAAATTCTTTTCCGTTTTATTTTAAATCTTATGTTAAAAAAACTCATACTCTCATTCTTTTTCCTGATGCTTCTGGTATCCTGTAAAACCTACAACGTACTTGAAGAGGAACAGGCAAGCCGAAATATGCAGGATTTCAGCTATGATCCCAAATACGAATACAGAATCCGTAAAGACGACAAAATTACGCTTTCCGTTTGGGGACAGGATGATCTGAGTGTGGGTTCTGTATACGGAATTTACAACTCCAATGAAGTATACGGAAAATGGCTTCTGGTAGACATCAACGGAAATATAGAAATTCCAAAATTGGGAACTACTCCTGTTGTGGGAAAAACTCTTCCCGAATTAAAGGAAGAAATAAAAACAAAGCTTAAAAAATGGTTGGTAAATCCTATCGTGGATGTAAAAGTGCTGAATAAAGAAATTGCGGTGATGGGCGAAGTGAGAAATCCGGCGGT
Organism: Chryseobacterium sp. C3; assembly: GCF_014218905.1. Classification (NCBI taxonomy): domain Bacteria; kingdom Pseudomonadati; phylum Bacteroidota; class Flavobacteriia; order Flavobacteriales; family Weeksellaceae; genus Chryseobacterium; species Chryseobacterium sp. C3. The sequence goes on from NZ_JACLCU010000003.1 coordinate 29,243, forward strand.
AATTCAGGTGGATAAAGACCAGAACACTTTACTGGAGCTGGTTTCCAAAGCCGGAGGATTTGAAATGTATGCCAATTTAAAATCCATTAAAATTCTGAGACAGGAAGGCGAAAACGTTCGCGTTACCAATATCGATCTTACCAAAATGAAAGATGTTCCGAACCAGAATATCCTTCTTCATCCGGGAGATTACATCATTGTTCCTTCCAAGAAAAGCAAAGATTTTGATAAGAGAATTTCCACCATTATTCCTTTTGCAACCGTCACTTCCGCAGCCGCGATTCTGATAGGATTATTATAAAATTTAATGACCATGAACAACGAGAATGTAAGATTTCTGAAACCGCTGTTACGAGGATTTCCCATCGTCGTTCTTGCCATGATTATTGCGGTTTTGGCAGCAAAAAAATACCTCAACTATGTAACGCCGATGTACGAAAGCACCGCAAAACTGAAGCTTGCGGATACACAGGAAGGCGTTCCGAGCGCGAATCTCTTCAAAGATTTCGATGTTTTTGCCACGCCCAACAAAATAAGCACAGAAATAGAAGTTCTGAAATCGACATCATTAATTGAAAAAACACTGGAAAAACTCCCCTTTTCCACCGAAATTTACAGAAAAGGAAAAGTACGCTCTGTAGAATTGTTCAACGATTCTCCGATAAAAGTAGAAAGCATTCTCTCCGATGAAAAAAATTACGATAAAAAATTTATTATTAATGTAAATTCAAATCAGAATTTTACAATAAATTCAGATTCTGCCAAAGAAATAAAAGGGACTTTCGGAGTTCCTACCGTTATAAAAGGAGGAAAAATTCTCATAACCAGAAACGACAGCTATCTTAAGTCCAAACCCGGTGCAAAAATTGTCGATCAGTATGAAGTTGAATTCCTGAGCAGAGAAAAACTTCTGGATAAAGTAAATAAAAATTTGGATATTGTTTCCGTGGACAAAGATGTTCCCGTTATCAGAATCAATTACAAAAGCAACGTTCCTGAAAAAGCAAGTCTTCTCGTAAATACTCTTGCAGAGACTTATATTCAGGATTATATTGAAAATAAATACCGCGCTGCCAATACGACGGTTGACTTTCTGAAAAATGAAATCGGACAGGCAAACAATAAGCTTTCCGGTGCAGAAAACCGTATAGAAAATTATCGAAACAAAGAAAATATCATCAATATTCCGCAGGAAACAGAAACTGATCTGAGAAAAATTTCCCAGCTTAAAATTCAGAAAAGCAATCTGAAAATGAATCTCGATGCGATAAAAAATCTCAATGATTATATTTCTGAAGGAAAAGACAATTATCTTGAACTTGCGCCCAATTTTGAAGCATTCAACGACCTTCTTTCAACCGAAATGGTGAAGAATATGAAACTGCTTCAGGCAGAAAAAAAAGAATTGCTCCTAACCTACACTCCGGAACATGAGAAAGTAAAAATTATTGATGCTAAAATTAAAGATCTTACCGATTACCAAACCGAAAGCATTAAAAACACCCAGAAAAATTTACAGATCAAATATAACGACATCGACCGCGATATTCAGATTGCAGAACAGGCTTTTATCGGGCTACCCGAAAAAGAAAAACTGCTGAACATTATGAATCGTGAGTTCAATCTTTACGAAAAGAATTATAACTTCCTGAACGAAAAAAGAATAGACGCAGAAATTGCCAAAGCGGCAAAAATTTCTTTTCATAAAATTATTACAAGAGGAGAACTGCCGAAACAGCCGGTTTCGCCGATGCGATCCATCATCATTATTGTTGCAGCCATTATGAGCATGATCGGTTCTATTGCACTCATCTACGCCGTACATTTTGCTAAAGCCAAAGTGAATGATGTATATACCATCGAAAAAAACAGCACAATTCCCGTTGCATTTACAACGTCTTATATTAAAAACAGGGAAAACATAATGCATCACTTTCTCGAGAACGTGCTGGAAATGGAGCTTAAGGAAATCATTAAAGATAAAAACCTCATCTGCATAACGTCTTATGATAAATCGAAACAGCATATGTTTCATTCGAAAAACATCATAAAAGCCTTACAGGCTCAATCCAGAAAAGTATTGGTTATTGATGTGGCAGGAAACTTAAAAAACATTGAAAACATCGATTATATCGATTTTTCAGAAGAAAAAAACTTAAGATTAACTTCAACGGATATTGAAAATCTGATCCGTGAAAAAATGACTGGAAATGATCTCTGCATCATCAACAATCAGTCGATAAAACAAGGCAAACTTCCTCTATTATTCCTGAAAATGGCAGATGAAAATCTGTTTGTTCTAGACAGCCGGAAAACAGCCGAAAAAACCATTATGAACGTAGAACTTCTGAAGGATGAATACAAACTGACGAATCTTTGGTTTGTGCTGAATAAAGAAGGCTATAACCCGAGTTTAATGACCTCTATTAAAAGTTTTGTAAACAGAAAAAGATCGTGAAAAAGCTTACAGAAATATTTCGCAGACCCACATCTCTGGTTTTCGCAGACCAGTTGATTTTCAGCGGAACAAATTTTCTTCTGACGTTTTTACTTGCCCGAAAACTGAACATTTCAGATTTTGGTCTGTTCTCGTCTGTGCTTTTGGTGACGTATCTTTTGGTAGGCATCTGCAATGCTATTGTGGTACAGCCTTTCCAGATTCTGGCAGCCAAAGAATTCACTAAAAGATCGCTGGGCTTTGTTTTTCAGGCTTCAGTAGTTTTAATAATGATTTTCTCTGCCTTACTGTTGATGGCTAAATTCCTGCCCGTTTCTGCACTGGCGTTTTTTAAAGATAATCTATTGGCGATCATCGCTTTTGCGGCAGCCTATGTTTTTCAGGATTTCCTGAGAAAGGTTCTGCTTACGATAGACCGCATACAATTGGTGCTTTTTATCGACAGCATCTTCCTTCTTGTTTTTCCTTTAATCTGGTTTGAAAACAGTCTTGATTTAGGAAAAAGTCTTTTGATCATTGCTATCGTCAACGCCATTGCTTCCCTTCCCGGAATTTGGTATTGTTTGAAAAATGCAGAATTCAGTTTGAAAAATGCTTCCCTTTTTCATTATCATTTTACAGAAGGAAAGTGGCTTTTGAGCGCTTCGGTGGTTCAGTGGTTTTCCAGTAATTTTTTCACGCTCGTTGCGGGAATCTATTTAGGAGTTAATGCTTTGGGAGCCTTGAGGCTGGTTCAGTCATTTTTCGGGGTTATTAATGTCATTCTTCAGACCGTTGAAAATTATTATCTTCCGAAAACAGCCCAGCTTCATTATCAGGATAAAAAAGAAGAAAAAAAATCCCTGCTTTTCAGTATGTCGAAAGGAATGATGGCTTTAGGAATTCTGATCATCGGTTTCTTTATTTTTTCGGAACCTTTAATTACCTTATTGGGCGGAGAACAATATCAACAGTATGGTTTTGTAATTAAACTGGTTTCAGTTTTATACATCGTGATTTTGTACAGCTATCCTACCCGACTTTCCATCAGAGTTTTAGAACAGAATAAAGCTTTTTTTACAGGATACTGCATTTCGTTTGTGTTTTCATTACTCAGTTTTCATTTTTTACTGAAATACGGAGCACTTTACGGCGCAGTTGCTGGTCTTGTGATCAACCAGATTCTAATGATCGTGTACTGGAAAATTTTACTTAACAGAAGACAGATTTCGGTATGGGCATAGTACATTTGATATTGGGAAAAGCAAATCCTGAAAAGATGAACGGCGTGAATAAAGTCGTGTACAACATCGCGACCAAACAGGCCGAAAACAGGCAGGATGTAGAAGTTTGGGGAATTTCCGAAAATACAGAGATCAATTACCCCGAAAGAAACTTTAAAACGAAGATTTTTAAACGGAAAAAAAATCCTTTTTCCATTCCTGAAGATCTTCAGAAAGAAATTATAAACAGCAGCGGATCTACGGTTTTTCATCTTCACGGCGGATGGATTCCTGTATTTTCGTCTTTAAGCAGATTTTTGCGGAAACACAAATTCAATTATATTATTACGCCACACGGAGCGTACAACGCGGTCGCAATGCAGAAAAGCATGATTACCAAAAAGCTTTACTTCGAGTTTTTTGAAAAAGCGGTCATCAAAAATGCTGCAAAAATTCACTGCATTGGCGAAAGCGAAATGGAGGGTTTACAGTCGATTTTTCCAACCCAAAAAGGCACTTTAATTCCATACGGTTTTGAAAGAGTAAAAGAAGACTTTTCTTTCAGTTCCCAAAAGGAAAGTCTTATTTTCGGATTTGTTGGACGGCTGGATATTTACACAAAAGGTCTGGATCTGCTTGTGGAAAGTTTTGCTGAATTTTCTAAAGCGGATCCTTATTCTGAATTGTGGATTGTGGGCGACAGCGACGAGAAAGCGAAGCTGCAACAAAAGATAAAAGCATTGGGAATTGAGAATAAAACAATCCTTTTCGGAAGCAAATTTGGCGAAGAAAAAAATGATCTCCTGAAAAAGATGGACGTTTTTGTGCATCCCTCAAGAAACGAAGGATTGCCGGTTTCCGTAATCGAAGCCGCAAATTTTGGCAAACCTTGTATTGTTACCAAAAACACCAACATTGGCTATCTTGTTGAACAATACAATGCGGGAATCAATATTCCGTCGCCTCATACAACACTCCTTACCAAAGCATTTTTCGATATTTCCAAAATCTGGAAAGACCGGCAGAATTATGAAAAGATCTGTGGAAATGCGGTAAAAATGGTAGAAGAAGCGTTTGACTGGAACAACATTCTTGATGAAATGAACTCCAAACTTTACAACTGCTGAAATGGAAACGTTACCTCTTCATCATCAGCAATTTCTTAAAAAGCTCAACAATCAGCTGTTTATCATTCTGCTGCTTATGGTGGCGTGTTTTTTTACGTGGAGTGAAAATGTAAACATTACACGAGCGATCAAAGTAGTCGGAAGAATGGGCGTTATGATCTCTTCTATTCTCATTTATTTTAAAATCATAAGATACGGAAGCATCAATTCTTTAGAATACAAAAATATATTTTCGCCGATTTTATACATCTGTTATTTAATTTTAGGCTTTATCTCATTTTCCTGGAGTACCAATCCGGGATTCAGTGCTTTGCAGTGGTTCATGACCTTCCAGAGCTTTGTTTTTGCTTATTTTTTCGTAAAAAGTCTGAAAATCTTAGACGTTTATTTCGAAGGTCACAACATCAGACTCTACCATCTTCTGGGAAATACCGTTTTCGTTCTGCAACTGGTTTTCGTGATCGGGATGTGGGTCGCTCCGGATATATTTTTCCGGCTTACAGACGGTGGTGAAGAAGCCAGACTGGGCGGAACAATGATGAACCCGAATGAACTCGGAATGCTTGCCGGAGTGGGTTCTGCATGTCTTATTTTTGATCTGTACCGCTTTAAAAAGAAAGTCTGGACGATCATAAAAATCCTTGTCATTTTGTATGCTTTATTCATGACCGGATCGAGATCTTCTCTTATTGGATTTTTGCTGATCGTGTTCTTCCATGTTAACCAGACCAAAAAGAAAACCCTGAAATTTGCCATTATTGCGCTTGTTGCCATGGTTGCACCTTTCGCAGTGTACAGCGTTATTCTGAAAGGCGGTGATCAGGAAAGGCTGGAAGAGATCATGAGTCTTACAGGAAGGCTTCCGTTTTGGCAGGCTTTAATTACGGAAGGCTTACCCAGAGAACCGCTTTTAGGCTTTGGCTTTATGAGGATCGATTACAAAGAGTTTTTCCAGAGCGCACATACGTATCCGGGAAAAATGACGCACAATACTTTTATGCAGGTTCTCATGAATCTTGGATTTATCGGGTTTACCATTGTGCTTTTTCAGGTATTTTTTACCGTAAAATCCATACTGTCTGAACAGAAGGAACTCAAACTGATGCTCATCGGGATTCTTATTCCGATTGTGATCAATTCTTTTACAGAATTTGGAATTTTCGGGGAGAGTAATTATGGGATCATGTTCTATCAGATCATTATATTTTCCATTGCTTTCCGCAACAACAATCATCTTACAAGGTTGCAGAAAATCATTCTTAAGAAAAAAAGACCGGAGCTGATGCAGGAATAAATTTCCACACAACAGTATTTTTTCCATATTTTGGAATTTAAATTCAATTAAAAAATTCACAACTAATTAATTATCAGTATTTTAATTTTTTGGCAGATATTTTTATACTGTTTTGGTATATCATTAATCATCATGAAAACATTATTTAGAAATACAGGGTACAAATTGTTTACAAAACAGGAAGAGAACAGCAAGAAAATCTCTTTTTCGTACATCAAAAATCCTGACGGAACAGTAAGGTGGTTTTGGAACTCAGATTCCTCAAAGCCTTTATTTCTAAAATTTTACAATGCTGCCACACCGAAAGCAAAACTTTTCGAGGTGTTGGTAAAAACGGTTTTTGCGCTGCGTTTACAGAAAATTGTTTTTAAGAAAGAGGTTCTTTATTATGTAAAAAACAGTGAGCCGGTTTTTAATATCGAAAATGACTGGGCTATTTTTACAGGAACTGTTGGTCCCAACAATAAGGCACTTCTGTTCAGCGGAGGATGTTTTTACAAGATCGCAGAAACAGATTCTGCCAAAAAACTGATTGCCACAGAAAGTAAAAACCTTAGAAAAATTATTTCAGGTAATGTATTGCAGGTTCCGGAAGCTTCCATGATTAACGAAAACATTCTTAAATTATCTGATATTTCAAAAGGCGGAACGCGTGAAAATTCTTTTACGAAAATTCATGCGGAAGCTTTGAAAATGATTTCCGTACATCATGAAAGAAGCGTGAAAATCTCGGAATGGAAGTATTTTCAAAGTGTAAAAGAACAGTTTTTAAACATTGAAGATGAGAGAATTCCGAAAAACATCCTCCGAAAGATAAAAGCGATCCTGAGACACACCAACGAAGATGAAAACATAGATGTTGCCTTTTCGCACGGAGATTTTACCTCGTGGAACTGTTATGTAAAAAATGAAAAGCTTGCAGTTTACGATTGGGAACTTTCTTCCACAGAAAAACCAAAAGCGTTCGATTTCTTTCATTTTATCATTCAGAACGGAATTTTAATCCAGAGAAAAAGCTGGAAAGAAATTTATACAGAAATTGAAGAGAAAAATAAAATGACATTCCGGTTCAGCGAAGAAGACCTTCAGAAGTATCTGAAATACTATCTTCTGACGAACACGTTGTCTTACCTTACCATTTATGCAGCACAGGAAGAATGGCATCTTCAGATTCACTGGCTGTTACAAACATGGAATGAAGCTTTAAATATCATTCTTAAAGACTACTCTACCGAAAGAGAACTGGTCATTTTAGATACTTTCGATGCGCTTTACCATACCGATTATGCGGCTTTGAAATTTCACAACGAAGAACCGGAAAAGCTGAAACTGAATTCTGATATTGATCTGATTATTTCTTCTGAAAACGCGCAAAAATTAGTCAGTTATTTATCCGGGCACAGTCTCGTACAGAAAGTTTCAACGGTGAAAAAATCTTTTATGCAGACGGTAAGAATCGTTACGCTTCAAAACGAAATTCTTAATCTGGATCTTATTCATCAGGTGAAATGGAAGCATATACAGATCATGGAGGTTTCAAAAATCCTTGAAAACAGAAGAAAAAACAGATATGGCGTTTATAAAGTTTCAGAAAAAGATACTGCCCAATTTATTGATCTGTTTTACAGCCTGAACGATGCAGAAATTCCTGAAACGTATGAGAAATTTGTTTCGGAACATCTAAAATCAAACAAAATAACCGACAGAGAACTTACCATTAAAACCCTGAAAATGAAAAACGAAAACAGAGGATTCAGTTATTTTAAAAATATTGTTCATTATTTAAAAGATTCGTTTGCAGAAAAAGGATTCATCATCACATTCAGCGGTGTAGACGGAGCCGGAAAATCTACCGTGATCTCGGAAGTTTCCGAACTTATTGAAAAACGTTACAGAAGACCTGTAAAAGTTCTGAGACACAGACCTTCCCTGCTTCCCATCCTGAGTGTATGGACAAAAGGAAAGGAAAAAGCACATGAGGACGCGGTGAATTCTTTACCCAGACAGGGAAACAACAAAAACTCCCTTTCTTCCTTATTGAGATTCGGATATTATTATACAGATTATATTTTAGGACAGTTTGTTATTTACACAAAATATGTTTTGAGGGGAAAAATAGTTTTATACGACAGGTATTATTTCGATTTTATTGCCGATGCAAGAAGAAGCAACATTCAGCTTCCGAAATCCGTAACGGAGACAGGATATCATTTCCTGATGAAGCCGGAGTTCAACTTCTTCCTGTATGCCGCGCCTGAAAAAATACTTAGCAGAAAAAAAGAACTTTCGTATCACTCGATTTGCGACCTTACTTCAGAGTACAGTTCCCTTTTCTCTAAACTGGAAAGAAAAAACCAGAGAGTGAAGTACTTAGCAATCGAAAACAATGATCTTGATGTGACATTAGGAACGATCATGAACACAATAATTGCACAGAGATGAAAAAGCTTGTCGTAAAAATTATAAAACTAAGAAGTCCCTACTTTACTATAGATGATGATCTGAACTCCGGAGCGGTTCTACAGTTTATCTGGATCCAGCTCTGGAGCATCATCAGAGGTTTCAGGATGCTTCTCTCTTTCAGAAATCCCAAAGGAATGCTTTTAGGCAAAAGAGTAAGTTTCTTTAATGTTTCTAAAATAAAATGGGGAAAGTTTCTGCGTCTGGGAAATGATGTGTATGTTTCTGCCCTTGCAAAACACGGAATTGAATTTGGAGACAATGTATCGATAGGCGCTTTCAGCAGAGTGATTGTTTCCACCTCTTTTAACAATATCGGAGAAAAAATAAAAATAGGAAACAATGTCGGGATCGGAGAATTTGCTTATCTCGGCGGTTCCGGAGGACTGGAAATCGGAGACGAATGCATTGTAGGACAATATTTGAGCTGTCACCCCGAAAATCATAATTATGAAGATCCTGAAACATCAATCCGGCTTCAGGGCGTTAACAGAAAAGGAATAAAAATCGGAAAAAACTGCTGGATCGGAAGTAAAGTAACGATTCTGGACGGTGTGGAAATCGGAGACGGATGTATTCTGGCGGCAGGAAGTGTGATTACGAAATCTTTTCCGGACAACAGCATCATCGGCGGAGTTCCCGCTAAACTTTTAAAAACAAGAACCCATGAAAACCAATCAGACGATACTCGCAACGTGCTACGCCATCAATCCGTATAAAGGATCGGAAGATGCGATGGGATGGAATTTTGTGTATCAGATCGCCAGATTTCGTAAAGTTTTTGTAGTAACGAGAGAAAACAATAAAACACATATCGAAAAATACATGAAGGAAAATCCCGATTCTTTATACGAGAACATGAATTTCCTTTATTTTGATCTTCCCTACTGGATGCGTTTCTGGAAAAAGGGAGGTCGCGGTGCGCTTCTGTACTATTATTTATGGCAACGGGGAATTGTTTCATTTGTAAAAAAACAGAAGGTGGATTTTGACATTGCCCACAATGTGAATTTTCATAACGACTGGACGCCAAGTTTTTTATGGAAATTAAAAAAGCCTTTGGTTTGGGGACCTGTAGGACATCATCCTCTTATTCCTAAACAATATCTGAAAGATTATTCCCAAAAATATTTCCTTAAAGACCGTTTAACATGGATGGTGAAAAACTTTTTCTGGAAACTTTCGCCTTCCCTGAAAAAAACAGTTCAGCATTCTAATCACATCTGGTGCATGAACAGCGGTGTTCCGGAGAAGCTTAAAGTTAAAAAAGATCAGTATTCGCTTTATCCTTCTGTTGCTTCGGAAGATTTTTATCAAAAAGATGAAGTGACGGTAAAATCAGATTTTGCCGTAATCAGCGTAGGAAGATTTGTTCCGTTAAAAGGTTTTGATCTCACGATTCGTTCATTCATTCAGTTTATCAGTGCGCTTTCTGAAGAAGAAAAAGCGAAATGCAAGTTAATTTTGGTGGGAACCGGCGAACAAAAGCAGTTTTACAAAGATTTAATTCAGCAAAATAATGCTGAAAATTATATTGAAATCATTGAATGGATCGACCGCAGAGAACTGATGAAAATGTATGAACAAGCTTCGGTTTTTCTTTTTCCGTCTCATGAAGGAGCAGGAATGGTGGTTCCGGAAGCACTTTCTTTCGGACTTCCGGTTGTCTGTCTTCAAAATGAAGGTCCCGGAGAATTTATTACCGAAAAATGCGGTTTTACTATTCCACAGCAGGAATATGATCAAACGGTAACGGAATTGAGCGATGCTTTAATGAAATTATTTTCAAATAAAGATCTTAAGCAAAAAATGAGCATCGAAGCCAGAAAGCATTACCTTGACCGATTTTCATGGGAAAAAAGAGGCGATCATCTCAATACAATCTATAACCAAATTTAGCCATGAAAAGAATTGTCTCTGTTCATCTTCTGAATGATTACAGCGGAAGCCCGAAAGTTCTGATGCAGCTTCTGAAATCCTGGACAAAAAACGGGATGGATGCGCATCTTTTTACTTCAGGCGGAAGAAAGGGTTTTTTGTCTGATATTCCCAAGGTGAAAAATCATCTGTTCTGGTATCGCTTTTCGTCCAATGCGCTGATAAGAATTCTCAATTTCTTTCTGAGTCAGTTTTTTCTGATGATTAAATTACTCTTTTTCCTTAAAAAAAGTGATCTTGTTTACATCAACACGGTTTTGCCTTTCGGGGCGGCAATCGCAGGAAAACTAAGAGGGTGTAAAATTATTTATCATATCCACGAAACTTCGGTAAAGCCGAAACTATTTAAAAATTTTCTTTTCGGAACAGCAAAAATAACTGCCGATAAAATTGTTTTTGTTTCGGAATATCTTCTGAAACAGGAATCTTTAATTAACAATCAGGAATTGCTGTACAATGTTCTGGAAAGCGATTTTGCCGAAAAGGCAGACCGTTTCCGAAATGTGGAAAAAGAAATTCCTGTGGTTTTAATGATCTGTTCTTTAAAAGTTTACAAAGGAGTAGACGAATTTCTGGAATTAGCCAAAAAAAATCCTTCTTACATTTTCAAACTTGTTGTGAATGCGACGGAAAAGGAAATTCAGGAGTATTTTAAAGGGAAGGAAATTCCGAAACAGCTTATAATTTATCCTACGCAAACGGACACCCATCCTTTTTATCAGGAAGCCAGTATCATTCTTAATCTCTCCCATCCTGATCTTTGGGTGGAAACATTCGGACTTACGATTCTGGAAGGAATGCGTTACGGCTTACCTGCGATCGTTGCGCCTTTAGGAGGCGTTACAGAGCTTGTTGAAGATAATAAAAACGGTTTTTTAATCGATTCTAAACACACAAATGAACTTTCTGAAAATTTAAACTACATTTTGAACGATCCATCGGTCTATAAATCCTTCAGTGAGGCTTCTTACGAGAAAAGTCTTCTGTTTTCCGAGGCGTATTTTGAGAGAAAATCTCTGGAGATAATTTCCAATTTATAATCCATTTTCCAGATTATGGAAATCGGGCACACTTTCAATAAATTATAATTAACACATTTTCATTACGTTACATTATTTTACACAATTTGGAACACAAATAGTCATAATATGTTAAAATAAAATAATTATGAAGACAAAAGTAGCAATTATAGGAACGGTAGGTCTGCCTGCGAAATACGGAGGCTTTGAAACCTTAACGGCTCATCTTGTGGAAGAGCTTTCCGATACCTACGATTTTACGGTATATTGCTCTTCAAAAAAATACAGCAAGGAAGAGAGAATCGAAAGCTGGAGAGGGGCAAAACTGAAGTATCTTCCTTTAGACGCCAACGGAATCCAGAGTATTCCTTACGATACATGGTCTATTTTTCATGCTTTATTCCGAAGTGATGTTCTTCTGATTTTAGGCGTTGCCGGAGCGTGGCTTTTACCATTAGTAAAATTATTCACCAATAAAAGAATTATTATTTCCATCGACGGAATTGAATGGAAAAGAGACAAATGGTCTGTTCCTGCAAAATTATATCTTTGGTGGGCGGAAAAACTGGCGGTAAAGTTTTCTCATATTGATATTTCGGATAACGAATCTATTCAGGATTATACTTCTGTACGCTATAAAACAATAAGCCGCGTTATTGAATACGGAGCGGATCATACGAAAATAAACCGTGTCCCGTCTGCTGAAAATCTTGAAAAATATCCTTTCCTGAATGAAGAATATGCGGTAAAAGTATGCAGAATTGAACCTGAAAATCATGTCCATACAATTTTAAAAGTATTCAGCACGCTTCCGGAGCGCAAGTTGGTTTTGGTAGGAAACTGGAACAACAGCGAGTACGGAGCAAATCTGAAAGAAGAGTATTCAGGATTTAAAAATATTCTCCTGCTCGATCCTATTTACGAACAGGAAACCATTGATCTGATCCGCGGAAATGCTTCTCTTTATATTCACGGACATTCTGCGGGAGGAACCAATCCTTCGCTTGTGGAAGCCATGTTTTTAGGTCTGCCAATCATCAGCAACGGCGTTTCTTACAACAGAACGACAACCGAGAATCAGGCTTTTTATTTTTCGGATGAAAATGAACTTAAAAGTATTCTGGAAAAACTCAGCAAAGAAGATCTGGAACTCTGCGCCGGAACAATGAAGAAAATAGCGGAAAGAAGATATACCTGGAAAAGAATCGCAAAAAAATACAGTCAGCTTATCGAAGAAACCTTTACTATCAGCAAGAAAACCAATGTTATGCCCAGAATCTCTGAAATTGATGAGGCAATTCTGAAAAAGTACAATGTAGAGCATCTTAAGCACATCAAACTATTCAATAACTCTAAATAAACTGCTAAAAAACGAGGCTATGAAAAACTTTGTAGAACTTTCTATATACGGAATTCTTGCATTCATCCTTTCGATGTGCGTCATTCCGCTCATGAGAATGATTGCCCAGAAAATTAAGCTGGTGGATGTTCCCAATGCAAGAAAAGTGCACCAGACTGCTATTCCGCTGATCGGAGGTCTTGTGATCGGGCTTGTTGTTTTTTTGCTTTTATGGATTTCTGATGACAAAAGCTGGAAAGATATTCTTCCAATCATCATTACTTCCTACATTATGCTTTTTGTGGGAACGCTGGATGATAAAACAGACATCAGAGCGATCTACAAGTTGGGAATCCAGATTTGTGTGAGCGTGATTATTGCGACTTCAGGCATCCGGATTACCACTCTTTACGGACTTTTCGGAATCCATGAAATGAATGTTTATTTTCAGTATATTCTTACGGTACTTATTATTACAACGGCAGTAAATGCTTTTAATCTGATTGACGGAATTGACGGTTTGGCAGGAAGTGTTGCAGGAGTAGGTTTTGCTTTGTTTTTCGTTATTGCTTTAATTGAAGGACATTTCGGACTGGCAAGAATTGGACTGCTTTTCGTGGGAAGTATTGCTGCTTTTTTACGGTATAATTTTTCTTTGAAGAACAAAATTTTTCTGGGAAATTCGGGTTCTTTGTTTTTGGGATATTTGTTGATCTGTCTGGGAATTTACATTACGAAATTCGACAGAGGTTCGGAAGAGTTTCCTTACGGTATTTTCTTTATTCTTTTTGTATTCACGATTCCTGTAATTGATTCTGTGAGAGTGTATGCAGACAGAATTTCGAGGGGAAAGTCGCCATTCAAGGCAGACAAATCGCACATTCATCATCATCTTTTACAGTTGGGACTGTCTCACAAAAGAATTACCTTAACTTTTGTGGCACTGAATATTGTAACCTTTATTGTTCAGTACGTTTTTTTCCCGAACTACTCTATTTATACAACGCTTATTTCATTCTTTGTCTTTATTTTCATCTTTAAAATTATTAAAGTGCTGAATCTTTTCCTCACATGGAAAAAAAATATCAAAGACATGGAAAATTCATAAAACCAAATTTTGATGTAAAAAATTATTATTTCGCCCTTATTTACCCTTAATAAAAAGAATACTCCGAACAGTAATTGTCCGGAGTATTTGTTTTTATCTGCTTAAACTGATGTAAAGTTTAACTGAACTGTGCTTATTAATTCAGCTTGAAAAAGAAAAATGCAACTGCCGCCCATTCTTTTTTAATTCCGCTTGCATAACCGATAGTAGAATGACTACCGTTTTCTACCGTTCCGTTATCTTTAATATAACCAATGGTTGAATGGCTGCTGTTTTCCACGGTTCCGTCCTTTTTTACGTAGCCTACTGTAGAACCGCTTTTGTTCTGTATGGTACCGTCACTTTTAATATAACCGATTGTAGAATGGCTGCTGTTTTCAATGGTTCCGTTGCTTGTAATATAACCTACTGTGGAATGGCTGCTGTTTTCAATGGTTCCGTTGCTTTTGATGTATCCTGCTGTACTGCGGCTTCCCGATTCTATGGTTTGTGCGCTTAAAAGAGATAAGTTAAACAAAACAGCACAAACGAATAGTGTTTTTTTCATGGTTTTTAAAATTTTTAAATTCTTCGAAATATAGGAAGTTTTTTATTGAAAATGAAATACCACAGGAATTTCAGAAGAAAAACTGAAATTATATAATCCTAAAAATTACCTCCAAGGATTGAGAACATACTTAGTAAAATTTATTTCCATGTCTTTTATTCGGTCTTCGAGAGCTGTAATTCCTTTTGTAAGATATTCCTTTTTTTCAGAATCAGTCAGCGTATGGATTGCATCAAAACCCGGTGCCGGAGCAGAAATCGGAACAGACAATTCAATGGTGTCGCCGTTTTCATAAATATAATAATACCAGTCTTTTTTTTCTAAAAGGTTTTTCATGATTATTTTTTATTGGTCTTAAAACATTAAAATATAATTTCCTTCATTCAGATCTAACCATCTATTATCTGATTTTCTCAGCCTCTTCAATATTGTATCTAATCCTTTTATCATCATTTAATAAGGAACTGAAAATCTCAAAATATTCTTCAAACCTGTGTTTATCGTAATGAACGATAACCGGAAAAAGCTGACTTGCCTGATAATATTTTTTATTCCTCAAAGCACTTTTCATCGCCTCTTCAATTTCTTTCAGTAGCGGTTCGCAGTCTTTTTTCAACAGAAAATCTTTCAGACAGGATTCGAAAAACCTATCCCCGTAAATGCTTAAGAAATGTTTTACATAAGGATATAACTCCTGTTCTTCTTTCCCATTAAATGTTGAAATGTATAATGCATCCACGATAACATCATACACATTATCTTCATTATAAATTCTGTGAGGTTCAAAGCTGTGTTTTTCATCCCATTTTTCAGAAATGAAACGGTCAAGCTGTTGAAATCCTTCAGGAATTGCCCATGCAAGTAAAACAAGCATTGCCTGATAAGAAATGTAGGGATTTTTATGTTGAAGCAGCAGTTTCAGTTTTTCAACACGGTTTTCGTCGGTTTTGCCGATGAGCTGTACTTCTGTAAGATCATAACCTTCTTCGCCATCTTCGCTGTAATAGTACAGCGTATCATATATTTCGTTTTCCAATTCTTTTTAATTAAATAATTTACTTCAATTAAAATGTCCGTAATTTTAAGAGTTCCAAATCCTGATGTCTTCTAAAAAAAGCATATATCTTCCGGGTTGATATTCGCCGTAGGAAAATAAATAAATCAGATCATTTTTCTTCAGATAATATATTTCCAATCCTTTTTCAGAAATATATTTTTCAATAATATTATTGATCTGTTTAAAGCTGTTTTCTTCCACCATCAGATCAAAACTTTCATGATCTATTTCTTTTTTCAGTTCTTTTAACGGATGGTCATAAAAATCAATAAGCCTGATTTTCTGATGATTAACCTCAAATACTTTGTTTACACATTCTCTTTCATCTCCATCAAACAGGAGTTGCCTGAAACTTTCGGATGATACATGATAATCAAATGCTCCTCCGAAGATATCAATTAACAATTTTGCATATTCATCATTTTCGTAATCGAAGTTTTTCACCGCCAAATGTCCTAAAGAATACCTTTTGTATAATTCGTTTTCAGAAAAAACAATGTCATTCTTTACTATTTTTTCATCGATATCAAGTAATTGATTATAGATGGAATGATACATGGAAATTTCAGGAAATAACTTCATTAGTTCCTCCGTTTTCTGTATTGCTAAATTAAGGGTATCTCTGTACACTTTTCTCATTTTTTCACTGTTCAGGCGGATGTACATTTTATTTGTTTTTTTAATTCAGATGTGAGTGATGTTTTTAAAATTATGTGTCTTTAGCTAAAAGCATTCAGGTTTTTGGGATCAAGGGTATATTTTTCATAAAATACAATTGACTTTTATTTCGTTTATTATTTTGAACCAAAATGGAAAGTTTCTCATTCATTTTCTTCGTCGTCTTCATCCTCAAATCGATCATCTTCTTCCAAAACTTTTTCAACCCATTTTATCGTTTTCTGCGCTTTTGGATCATCTTTTCCGATAACTATTAGAGCACGTAAAACATTATCGGCAATAAAAGCATCAAAATAACCATCCGATTCATATTCATCTTCGACAATATCAATAAGATTTTCGATTATAGCAGCTTTATTTTCTATACTCCATACCGATTCCAAATATTTCCAGGCTTCACGGAAAAAATACAGTACAGAAGTAAATTCATCGTAATCAAAAATATCATCATTCAGGTAATTTGTAATATCATTCTGAATGGAAGCAATTTCCTCGAAATGAAAAGGAGCCAGTTCACCAATCAGGATATAGATGGATCTATAAGGTCTGAACATTCCGTAATTACGATTCAAACCATATTGAACCGTATTAATAATCTGACCGATGGTCTTTGGAGAAAGTTTTGTTTCAAACTTACTATCACATAAGTATTTAAAAACATCATACAGTTTTCTTTCATCCTGTTCTTCTACCGAAGCTAAAACCTCATCAATCTTTTTATTAAGTTCTTCGTTAATTTGATTCGCCATATTTTATTATGTATCTGAAATTACAAGGAAGCCCGGTCCAAAAAATCAGAGCGAGCTTACAATGGTTTATTGTTTTTTAAAAAGGAAATAAAGGAACCAGCTTCATTCCTTCCGAATCCGGCGACGTTTTGATGTATTCTTTCTGATACGTTAGCGGCACAAGATTCATTTCTCCGCTTTCTTTCCACGTCTGCATGATTTCTTCTCTTGCTGCCTTTGCAACCTCATTATTTTTACTTCTTATTTTTGTTGTTTTCAGCCATTTGTTTTCAAAAGGTTTTACGGAAATCAACAAAATTTCTTCTAAATTCAGCTTTAATTTCTGAGGAACGGTATTTGACTGCATACCCAGCAAAACACCAAAGCTTTCTTTTTTCATAAAATCTTTTGATGTAATAAAGCTTAATGCATTATGATTGGCTTCATTTTCTCTGTTTACCCAGAGTTCTATATTGTCTTCGGTAAATTCCAAAGATGTTTCACCGAATTTCTCCATTAATGCTTTAAAATCACCATGCCCGATTGCAATTTGAGAAGTACTGTTTACGAGGGCAACAGCAAAATGCTTATGAATGATTTCGTACGGTATATTGCCGTGAAATTCCATGTAAAATTCGGCTCCGATTCCGTTATACTGAGAATTTTGACCATAATAAAAGTTTTCGTAAGGATCTGAAAGCCCGTCTGTAATCAATATCGTAGATTCCAGTGCATAAATAACCCTCATTTTGCATGAATTGTGGTAAGAGCTTCCTCCAGGCCATGAATGATCTCTGAATCCGCCCACTCGCAGATAAATAATTCGCTCATCCAGTTTCCCTAAAGATCTGAAAAATTCATGCCTCAGTTTTTGGCTATCTGTTGTAGCTTTTTTCTGCTTTTCGTATTCCGGACTAAACTCTATTTGAGAAACTCTTAAAGGTTCAAATCCATATTCTTGAACCGCAGGATCTGACTGTACGTTGAGATTACCGTTTTCATAGCTAAAAAAAAGACTATCTATTTTATTTTCCAGCTGATGATAAATAGAAAGGATTTCTTTACTTCCGCCAAAATGCCCGAAAGACCTCATTTTATCGTTGTAATGATATGTGGAATCTATAAACATCCCGATTTCGTCCGCTTCTTTTTTAAAATGGATCAAAGCTTCCGCTTTCAGAAAAACATTATCATTTTCGCTGTATTTTCCGGCTCTCTCCTCCGTTTCCTTTTTAATATCTTCAAGAAACATCGGGATGCTGTATCTTTCAGCTTTAACGGGTTCTCCTTTTTTAAAAGTGAATTTCACCTTAGAATATACCGGAAAAAAGTAAATAAGATCAGAATAATCATAATCTCGAAATTTATCCAGATGTTCATTCATCTCTTCCTTATCGTATTCTCCTACATGGAAATCATCGTAAAAAACTCCATTTTCATAAAAATAAATCCCCGTGTTGGACGAACTTCCGTATTGATTTCTGTATGCTTCATAATGATAGGTACGTCCTTCAATAAGCAATTCGTTCATTTCTTCAGAAAGTCTGGCAATCAATTTTTGAGCTTCTTCTGAACTTAAATAGTTGTTTTTCATGTTTTTTAAATATTAGTTTTTTTAAAACGTTGGTATAGATAATGTTTCCGGATAAGGGAAACGGTCTTTTGTATAAATAAGCTGAATAATGGCTCTTAAATATATACTGTTGCTGCGCATTTTGCAGTGTGTAAAGGCAATTGCCCATCCTGCCCTGAGATTATTGATCATTATTTTTTCGTTCCAAAAACTGAAGGCATCAATATCTCCTGAATGATTACTGCAAATCTGGGTAAATTCAGAATGAGAAAGAACGTATACTTCATCTTCTTCTTCAATAAAAAAGTTTTGCTCTCCGTAAAGTCTGTAGCCTTTAAAATCGTTCATAGAAATATCCATCACCTCACCCTTTACATCTTCGCTGCTTTCTGTGGTTAAAGCGATAACGGAGCCATTGTTGATGAGCGGAAGAATTCCGTCGGGAAAATTATAACTGAATATATTGTCTGCAAAGTACTTTTTAAGACCTTTTTTAGAACAGACAAGCAAAACACCACTGGTATCTTTTTCGAATTTTTTTTGCATTTTTAGTTTTTAAAATATTTTAGTCAAAGATTAGAAATAAGTGTAATTCTTTTTAAATCCCAAATTCATCTTCTTTCCAGATAAAAAACATAACACTCGGCAATGCATAATAAGCCGCTATTTCGGGACGATCCAGTTGTGCTTTGAGATCCAGTTTGTAATTTTTTACTGCTAAATTCACTTCTTTTAAATTGGGTAAAGTATTCAGAACTTTCACATCTGTAACGTTGGTTTGGAATAAATCCAGACGCTCCAGCTTTTTTAAAGGCTCCAAACCGGAAATATCATCCAAATCGTAATTTTCTAATAAAGTCAGCCATTTCAGATTAGGAAACTTCCAGATTTCTTTCAGATCAATTTTATTCTGAAGAGAAGATAAATCTAATTTTTCAAGGGATGGCAAGGTTTTAAAGGAAGAAAAATTTTTAATCTGACTGTTATCCAGATCCAAAACTTTTAATTTTTTCATGGTTTTTAACTGCACTTTTTTTATTCCTTTTAGCTGCAGAAATTTCAAATTGGGAAATTGATCCAATCCTTTCACAGCAAAACTTTCATCACAGGAAAAACTAAGTCTCTTCAAAGATTTTATTTCCGGAAACGTATTAATATCAACTTTTTTGGGGCTGCATATACTAAGAGATCTTAACTTCTTCAGATGCTCAAATCCTTTGTAATGTATATTCGAAGCACTCCAGAGATTCAAAAATTTCAACTTTTTTAATCTTCCTATATGAATTGTCTTTTTGGTTTTCTCTATCATTACTTCTAATTTTCTCAGTTTTTTTAAGGTAAGAATAGATTCTGCGGTCTTTACCGAAATTTCATTACTGATCTTTAAAGATTCCAATGCTGTAAACTTTTCGATAGAATAGCCTGCTCGCCTATCTCCAGATTTATATAAACTCAGTTCCTGAAGTTGCTTTCTCAGCGGAAGTAGTTTGGTAAAATTTTTTACAGCATTCACCTCTTTTAGGATACAGCGTAATTCAAAACTTTTTAAATTAACGAATGACCTGAAATAGTTATGCTTTTTAATCTCAGAATCTCTCATCTTCACTTTTTGAATCTGATTGGCAATAGGCAGAAAAGCATCGACATAAAATTCAGATTTATCAAATAAAAGAGTTTTAACCATTTCAAAATTTTCAAGATCCTTTATTTTTTTCGCTTTAAAATCGGTAAAGCTTAATTCATTAATATAATTTCTGAGTGAGACTGCATTTTTTAAACGAAATGGTTTTTCCGCCTTAATGAATTGACAGGTAATTTCTTTATTGAAAGGGTTTTCTAATTCTTCTTTGTCCTCAACAACCGTATCGGTAGTCATTTCAATTTCTTCAAGTTTTTCAAACTCTGAAATTCCGTTAAAACTTCCGATTCTACAGTTTTTAAACTCAATGTCTGTTACTGATTTTTTAAATGGTATAAAAGAAATATCTTCAAACTTGGAGTTGAAAATATGGATCATGTAGATTGATTTTTCTTTTACTTTGGTAGGGTTACAAGTAAAAGTTATACTGTCGAGATGTAATGAATAAAGCCCTTTTATATTATTGATTTCCTGAATATTATCAATATGACAGTTAGTAATGAAAAGATGCTTATGTCCTTTACCGGATGACGATATATGAAAGCTATTAAAACAACCTGCGTCAAAGCTCATATTTGAAAATCGGATTTCGTAGGGAAATCCTGTAGATACATTACATTCATTGTTTCTGAAAGTCACATTATCCAGAGTGAAACTGGAACAACTCTCTATTTTTAACAATTCGGAAAAATTGGCAATAGTACAATTGGTAAGTTTTACTTTTGTTACTTTAACAAGGTATGGTAAAAACTTTGAAAAATCCTCAATATCGATGTCTTTGAGATGTAAATATTGAAGTAAGTTATATTTTAAGTAATCTTCCGGTTTTATTCCTAAGATTCCCTCAATTTTCTGCGTCTCTTCATCAAGAACCGTTGATCTATTTATTTGATTTTCTACATTTTCAGTACTCATCGTTTACATGTTTTTATGGTTATTATTTAAATGAAAAATTTTCTATTCAGCGGTTAAGAAGTTTTTAATAATGGTCTCACACATCTGCTTCAGCAATTAAATTAATCTCAAATTTCAATAAAAAGATCTCAGGTCGATTTAATCTTTAGAACTTTTTCAGCTCAATAGAATTCTGCAAATAAAGCACAAAAGAGAGTACCAACAAAACGGAAAAAGAAAATTTAACAACTATGATTCTGCAATGATCCGAATGATCCAAGAATTTTAAACTTCAGGCATAAAAAAAACCTTCAAATTGAATTTGAAGGTTTTTTTTGCGGAGAGTGAGGGATTCGAACCCCCGGACCTGTTACAGTCAACAGTTTTCAAGACTGCCGCAATCGACCACTCTGCCAACTCTCCAGAAACTCCGATTATATCGTTGTTTTCAGTGGTGCAAATATAGAATGTTTTTCAATTCTGACAAAATATTTTTAAAATAAATTTTAACAAAAATTAATAATGAACTATAAATCAGATGAATTATTTCGGCTAAAAACTTTAATTATACCCTTTTAAAAATAATTTTTGTGCGAATTGTAAACAAAAAACGCATCCCGAAAGATGCGTTTTTATATTTAATTTCTTAAGATTAATGCAATTCTGCAAGATACTTCTCTGCATCCATTGCAGCCATACAACCGCTTCCCGCAGCTGTAATTGCCTGTCTGTAGATATGATCCTGAACATCTCCCGCTGCAAAAACTCCGGGAAGATTTGTTCTTGAAGAACCCTTTTCTGTTACAATATATCCGTTTTCATCCAGATCAATCTGTCCCACGAAAATATCTGTATTCGGTTTGTGACCTATGGCAATAAAGATTCCATGAACATCAATTGTAGATTTTTCCTGAGTCTGATTATTGATGACCACTGCTCTTTCTACAAGGTTATTTTCTCCTTCAATTCCAATTAACTCGTGGTGGAATTTCACTTCAATATTGGGCGTATTATTCACTCTGTGAACCATTGCTTTGGAAGCTCTGAATTCATCTTTTCTTACCAGCATTGTTACTTTGTTCACCAGCTTTGCAAGATAAGTCGCTTCTTCCGCTGCGGTATCTCCTGCTCCTACTACCACAACATCTTTTCCTCTGTAGAAAAATCCGTCACACGTTGCACAAGCGGAAACTCCTCCTCCGTTGTATTTTTTTTCGTCATCAAGACCTAAATATTTTGCAGTAGCTCCGGTAGAAATAATCACAGTTCTGGCAAAAATTTCTTTATTTCCTGCGTACAGTTTATGAACTCCTCCTACTTCTTTTGAAAATTCAACTTTAGTAATCATTTCATAATGTACTTTTGTTTCGAATCTTTCAGCCTGCTTCTGCAAATCCATCATCATTTCAGGACCTGTAATTCCGTTCGGATATCCCGGAAAGTTGTCGACTTCAGTAGTTGTAGTCAATTGTCCGCCCGGCTCCAGACCTGTGTACAGTTCAGGTTTTAAGTCTGCTCTTGCTGCATAAATTGCCGCTGTGAAACCAGAAGGTCCAGATCCAACGATCACACAATCTAAAATGTTTTGCTCCATATTCTGCTTTTCAAAAAAATTTAAAATTTCCGAGTGCTAATTTCGGAATTTTTACTGTTTATTTAAAGTTATTTTAATGATAGTTGTCAATATCTAATATGTTGAATTTCGATAGTAGTTGTTAGATGTTGGATGTCAGTTGACGGTAAAATTAAGTCAATCAACAAATAACAATTATCAAAATCATACTTTCATCTTAATTTTATCGACATTTATAATTTTGTAAACCAATTCTTTAATCAGTTCGGCTTCGCTCATATTGACTGCGCCCAATCCTTTTCCTTTCATGTCGAATTCTCTTAAAATTGAAATGACTCTGGTTGCATGTTTTAAAGGATATAATCTTGCCGACTCTGCATAATCTTTTATAAAATAAGGATTTACGCCCATTTGTGCAGCAATTGTCTGAGGCGGCTGACCAATCATGGTGTTGTAAATAATGACATTGGAAAAGTAATTGTATAAACTTGCCAACATCATAACAAAGGGATTGTTTTTAGGGTTTTTGCCCATAAAATGTGCAATTTTAAATGCTGCGTTGGCATTTTTTGTTCCTAAAGCTTTCTGTAACTCAAAAACATTGTATTCTTTGCTGATTCCGATGTGGTTTTCGATGATGGTTCCGTCTAAAACCTCACCGTCTTTCAGGATGATCTTAAGTTTATTCAGCTCATTGGCAATTCTTGAAAGGTCGTTTCCTAAATATTCTGCTAAAAGATGTGAGATATTGGGAGCTGTTTTTATTTTTAATGCGGTACATTCGTCCGCAATCCATTTGGGAAGGTTGTTTTCGCGGATTGATTCGCTTAAAAATAATGCTTTCGCTTTTTCTAAAGATTTGGTGACTTTCTTTCGGCTGTCTAATTTTTTGTGTTTGTGCGCAAAAACCAGAACGGTGGACGGAACAGGATTCTGAACATACATTTCCAAAGCATTGCTTTCGCTTTCAGCGAGTCTTAAATCCTGCGCTTCTTTTACAATGATTACCTGCTTGTCGCCCA
The DNA here is from genome assembly GCF_014218905.1 of Chryseobacterium sp. C3. Classification (NCBI taxonomy): domain Bacteria; kingdom Pseudomonadati; phylum Bacteroidota; class Flavobacteriia; order Flavobacteriales; family Weeksellaceae; genus Chryseobacterium; species Chryseobacterium sp. C3. The sequence continues at coordinate 52,899 of NZ_JACLCU010000003.1, forward strand.
TCATGGGAAACTGTCTCGCCAAAGAAAGAACTTCCTGATAAGTGGTATCTTTGCCATAGATTACGGTTTGGTTGAATGCTTTTTCATCTTCCGTCAGAAAGTCGTGTTCAAGTGCTTTTACAGCAAGATCTATAAAATAGGGTTCTTCTCCGTGAAAAAAATAAATCGGTAAAACTTCTTTATTTTTAATATTTTTGAGGATTAAATCTAATTCTTTCATCTTATAAATGGAACTTCCAAAACTGAATTTTCAGGAAACTTTTGATTTTAAATTCAAGAAAGACAAAGATAAGTTTTTTATTTATGATTTGGTTCGTAAAACTTACCTTTTGCTGACTCCTGAAGAGTGGGTACGCCAACACTGGATCCATTATTATCTTACGGTAAAATCCTACTCTGCTTCTGCATTAATTACGGAAAAAAAGATTGTTTTAAATGGTTTAACGAAGAGGGTTGATCTTTTAATTACTGAAAAAGCACAGCCTAAAATTTTAATTGAATGCAAAGCTCCGCAAATTAAATTAACGGAAAAAACTTTTGAGCAGACTGCAAGATACAATTCTGTGATCGGAGCGAAAGAGATTGTTCTGACGAATGGTTTGCAGCATATTCATGCGTATTATGAGAATGAACAGTATCAGTTTTATAAGCCGGAGTGAAAGTGAGATTGAGATTGAGACTGAGGCTTAGATTGATTGAGGTTAAATTGGTTGTGAAAAATTAAATGATATTATATTTTTATTGGTTCTGAGTTATTTTTAGTAATTTAAACTCTGGATTTATTTTAAATAATTAAAAATACGATGGTAGGTCAATATGAAAGGATTCGGACAGGAAGATCTTAACTTTTGGGATAAATAACTGAAGTTCAAAAATTTTATTGATTAAATCTTAATAATGATTGGTTGAATTTGGCAGAAGTATTGATGGTATTGTTGCAGTATTGATAAAACAGACCGTTTTTTCGCCCCGTTGGAGGGGCGTGTCGGAGCTCTTTTTTTAGTTTCGGGGGGGCCTCCCCCCCCCCCGAAACTAAGAAAAAGCGAGTAGCGAAAGCGGGAAACAGCTCCTAAAAAAAATTAAATTACAAAATATGATACGTTCACTTTTATTGTCTTCGTTTTTAATGACTTCGGTGACTTTTTTTGGTCAGAATCTGAAACCTGTGGCTTATCAGGACGGCGCGCAGAAACTTAATGGATTGGTAACTTCCAATGCGGGGAAAAAACTTCCCGGAGTTCTGATTCTTCCTGCGTGGAAAGGAATTGATGATGAAGCGAAAACGGCGGCTGCCGAACTTGAAAAACAAGGCTACGTTGCTTTTATTGCAGATATTTATGGGGAGGGAAATATTCCGACCAATATGGATACGGCTGCGAAAAATTCGGGATATTACAAGAAAAACTACGAAGCGTACCAGAAAAGGATTTCGCTTGCGTTGGAACAATTGAAAAAAAACGGGGCAATTCCTGAAAAAATTGCGGTTATCGGCTATTGTTTCGGAGGAACGGGAGCTTTGGAATCAGCGAGGGGAAATCTTCCTGTGGTGGGCGTTGTTTCTATCCACGGAAGCATCGGAAAAGATCAGGCAAGAAAAAACGGACCGATCTCGACAAAAATTCTGGTGGAAAATCCTGCCGATGACAGAGGGGTAAGTCCGGAAGATTACAACAATCTGGTAAAGGAAATGAATGAAGGAAATGCGGACTGGCAGATTATTACGTATGCACACTCCAAGCATACTTTTACCGATCCGAAATCGCCGGATTACAACGAAGTGATGGCAAAAAGAGCGTGGAATCACACGCTGATGTTTTTAAAAGAACTTCTGAAATAGTTATAATCCTTATAAAAAACGACCTCCAATTTTAGAGGTCGTTTTCTTTATAGTTCGCTTGTAGTATTGCAGCCAGAACACCAGAAATATTCGGTTTCTTTATCTTTAAGCTTTGTTTTTGTTTTGTTTCCGCAGTTTTCGCAGATGTATTTCTCACTTTCGTTTTCCTTTGCTTCATAATCACAATTGAAACAGCTCCAAACCGTTACATGAGACTTTCCGTTGATAAACCACGTAAAGGAATTTTCTTTACATTTAGGACAAATTTGCAGCGCCATACTTTATTCTTCCCTGTTTACAAGATCCATAGAAAAAGCCGGAAGACAGATGGCAACGTATTCACATTCTTCGGAAAATGGGTTGCTGTACCGAACTCTTGCACCTTTTTCAATTAAAATACTTTGTCCTTTTTCTAAGACAACAATTTCGCCGTCAATTTCAAATTGCTTTTTTCCTGAAATAATTAAGGTGAATTCATCAAATTCGGGAGTCTGATGCGGCTCGCTCCAGTTGGGCGGCGCAACCATGTGTGCGATGGAAATATTGGAATTTCCTGTGGAGTTTCCCCAATGTTCTTCAATGAGTTTTCCGTCTGTGGTTGGAACAACGAATGGGGATTGCTGAATTTTATATTTCTTCATATTATTTATTTTTTATTTTTTGAACACTAAGTAAACAAAGTTTTTTACTAGTGATCGCTTTTTAGTTTCACAAAGCCGGTTCACTTGTAAAAGTTAACAGAGGTTTTAATTTAGCTAAAAGTCTGCCTAAACTTTTATTTAACCGCAAAAGGCACAAAAGATGAACTAACTTTTATTTAAAGTTGATCATTATAAATCAAAAAGGTAACAATAGTTTTAAAAATCTTTGCTTTTTATTCTTTTGAGCGCTTTGATTATTATGGAAATTCACTTTAACATTATCTTTTGTCACTTTTGCGGTTTATTCTGAAATTAGCTTAAACAAGTTTTAAAAATGATTCTCCTTTTTAATTTCGTATACAAAGTTAGTTCTCGTCGGTTCTCCGAAATACGCGACTTCCTGCTCTGCGGTTTTCTTTCCGCCCAGTCTTTCCAAAGCAATCTGGGAACGGTAATTTTCTTTCCCGATATGAAAATGAACGGTATCTACAAACTGAAAAATGTAATCGAGCATTAATTTTTTAATCTGCGGATTGATTCCTTTTCCCCACGATTTTGTTCCGTAAAACGTGTAGCCGATAAAAATACTGTTCTTTGCTTCATCATAATCATAAAAACGGCTGCTTCCTAAAACTGCTCCTGTTTCTTTCTCAATAATTTTAAAGGCGCCTTTGCTTTCTATTGCTCCTCTGAAAAAATTTTCGAAAACTTCCCTTTTGTAACGATCTTTATTCGGATGTTGCTCCCAGACTTTCGGATCAGAAGCCACTTCGTATAAAGCCTCAAAATCCCCTTGTTGCAAGGGGATTAACTGATATTTTTCGTTTTCTAAAACAGTCTGAATAGAAAAGTTCATGTTTAGCCTTTTGTTTTTGCCGCGTCAGACTCAATTTTTTTGATTTCCTTCAACTTGTCTGCAATTTTACTTACGGCTTCCGGACTTGAAGGTTTTAAAGCAACTTCCGCCTGAGACATATCCCACTTCAGCACAAGATTTGCAGAGTTTTCGCCGGTAGGATTCAGAGTAATTTCGAACCATTCCTGCTTATCTGCTAATTTATTAACCGGAACGGTAACATCTACAACGTCCTGTTTTGCATCATATGTATAGGCTCCCCATTGCTGGAAATCTTTGTTCAAGATCACTTTCCATTCTTTTTCTGTAGGAACGATGAATAATCCGTATGTTCCGGCAGGAACAATTTTTCCGCCGAAATTTACAGACTGTCCGAAAGTAATTTTGGTGGATGAATTCGCTCCCGCTCTCCAAACCTGTCCGTAAGGAACCAGTTCTCCGAAAATTTTACGTCCTTTCACACCCGGTCTTCCGTAATCGATCGTGATTTTAGACATTGAAAACTGCTGCTCTACTTTCTGGCGCGGACTTGCCGCAGGAACCGAATAATCCTGCGCAAAACTGAAAACTGAAGCCGATATACAAATCGCAAATAATAACTTTTTCACTTTTTTAAATTTTGCCTAAAATTACAAAATTGAATATAAAAACCATTTTCTGACATGATAAAATTTGTTAAAAAAGCTTTTTCCACTCTTTGCTTAAATAAGTTTTTTATTGTTTCAACCGGTTTTAAATTTAACCATAAAAGAAACTAAAGATATTTTATAGAGCTATTTTCAGAATAATCAAAAGTTTAGATAAGTTTCAATCGTTAATAAAAATTAATTCGGCATTGCTTTCCATTTATGCAGAACGGAAGTATACAGATACATAAAGATGAATCCGCAGGCTAAAATAATATAGCTGAGATTGAATCCTAATGTTTTGATAATTGTCGGACAGTCATAAGACATAATATTGATCTGTTCACAGCTTTCTTCCTGATGGATATTAATGATAAAAAAGATCAGCAATACAAAAAGTACAAAACCATTCAAAGAGATATTGATAAGGATTGAAGCGATAAGTTTTTTAAGGCTTTTCATCATTACAATTGGAAGCAGTAAAATTACTAATCCTATAAGAAAGACAAAATAGGAAACAAAAAATTCAATTCCATTTCTTCCGCTCGAAGCAGAAAATAACACTGTTACCAGAACAACTGCCAAGAATAAAACGCCTGCACTGATCACGCTGAAAAGAAGAGATTTGAGCCCTGTTATTCTGAAGCTGAAAATAATGGTAGCAAGGAAAAATGCGATCCAGATATAAATATGAATATTCTCTGAAAAGAAATCCGTAGATTTTATAATAACTACATTATTCAGAAGATTCTGAAGATTGTCTGAATAATAGTAGTAATCTGTCGTGTTATTCTTAAAATATTCTGCCGGAGAAAGCTGGTTATCAATATCCGGATTAAAGTCTCTGATCTGAACGGAATCATTTATCACTTCACCGTCTACAACTGCAGCGGCAGAATCTGTAACAGCTTCGGTATACACATAATTTCCGTCTTCGTCCATTGGCGGATTATTTACATCATAATCTTCACCCGGAACCGGTTTGTATTTTTTAATAAAATATCTTACGTTGAAATCATTAGGATGATAGATCATTTTCACCCAGCTTTTTGAATCAAGGTTATTGTTGATTCCGAATTCTTTCGAAATATCAAGAAAACTTTTCAGCAGCTTTTCAATTTCAGCAGGATTTTTTTTATTCAGCAGATCCGTTGTAAATCTGTTGATTTCAAATCTCTTCTTTTTATAAGAGTCTTTAAGCATCTGATTGTATCCGTCATAAGGCTCTTCACCGGAATATTGCATCCTCAAATAATCCTTTCCTGAATCATCATCACTGTAAAATATATCAGAAAAATTATAATACGTTAAATCCGTGGTATTGATGTAGGATGACATATCCACGACATCTTTTTTGAAATAGTAAGTTGCAGAACCCTTTTTATTTTCTTCATACGCCAGATTCTTTTTGGTTTCACCTGATGGGAAAAGGAAATCTCCGTATTTATCTTTTTTATAAACGGTTTTTGAATATAAGTTATAGAACTGATAAACCCTGTTATAGTACACAAAATATTTCTGATTCCGGTCTATTTTATTAATATCCGTTTCGCAATACAAATCGTAAAACTTTGGAAAAGTTCTGTTATCCAAGGTATAATGTTCAAGATCCTGAGAAAGAAAAGCATTGGCTTTATTAATAACGTTGATGTTTTCAGTCATTTCCTGATCGGGATATTTGTTTTTAATAAACAATTTAAAACCCGTCATATAAGAAAAATAAAAAGTAGTACCTGCAAAAATAATAATGAAGTACTGAACAAACTGCAGGAACAATTTCCCTTTTGAAGAAGGGTAAAAGTTTTTGAATGCGTTATTTTTAAACATCATGATCAGCCATCCCACCATCATGAGAACGGAAATAATGAGGTGGATAAAAATCATTCCTTCGCGGAAATAGTCATCTTTTACATTCATTTTCTGTAAAGAGGCCGGATCTGCGTGAGAAATATAGCCTACGATAAAAAAGAAAATATGAAGCACTGCACTCGCCAAAAGCATCCATACAATTCTGGTGTTCCAGACCGTCGGATATTTTTCGAGCAGATATTGATTGATTTTATTTATTTTTTGCATTTTTTGTTGAATTTGAGAAAATTAGCTTACGAAAAATCTTCTGGTTGAAGAAGAAATATTCCGGATGTACACCACATTCATTCTGGCATTTCCAAGCGCGGACATCACGGTATGAAACTCTGTATCTGCTGAAAAGTGAGCAACATACACCCCTCCGTTGAAATTCAGTTTTTCAAGAGGGAAACCTTCAAATGCTTTCAATAAATCTTCTCTGGAGTTTGTGGTATCAATTTCGATAATCAGTCCGTCGTTTTCTTCATTTACCAGTTCAGAATTGTCTTTGTACTGTCCGTTTTTCAGGAATATAACTTTGTCTGATATTTTCTCTACTTCGTAAAGCTGCTGTGAGCTCAAAATCAATGCAATAGGATTGTTAACCGAATTTGCAATCGATTTTAAATCTTCCAGAATAACCTGCTGTGCCAAAACATCCAGATTGGCAAGAGGTTCATCCAGTAATAAAATTTCCGGTTTTCTTAGCAGTGTTCTGGCTAATTCAAAACGCATTTTGTAGCCTGAAGAAAGTTCACTCCACTTCAGATGTTTGTAATTCCAAAGTCCGAGACGGGCAATCATCATTAAAGTTCGTGTTTCATTTTCTTCAGGTTTCACACCGTAATTTGACAGTACAAATTTCAGGTTGTCCTTTAAACTTCCGTACCATTTCGCAGTTCTCTGCGGAATGTAGACCAGCTTTGTACGGAGATCGTATTCATTTTTAGGCTCTTCATTGAAAGAATAATTCAGCTCTCCTTCGTTGTGGGAAATTTCTTTTGCCAGAATTCTGAGTAAAGTTGTTTTTCCGTTACCGTTTTCGCCTACCAAACCGTAAACCTGTCCTTTATTCATTTCCACAGAAACAGGACCGAGCGAAAAGCGGTTGCTTCCGTAGGATTTTAAAATATTTCTGGCTCTTAGTACAGATTTTTCCAGTGATTGTTCTTTTACCGGAATTTTTTCTATTTTCTGAAGAAGATTTTTTGATTTTTCGATGAGTTCCTCCGTGTACGAAGGAAACTGTTCTTTCCAGTCAGTTAATGCGACAGCTTCTTTGTAGATCTCCATATTCTGAGTATCCATCGCACAGTCCAGTAATTTTCTAAATCCTAAAACAGTATCTTTATTGTCGAAAAAATGATAGACTTCGGCTACTCTTTTCTGATGTTTCGTCATTTGGTTTCAGAGTTATTAATTTTCAGGTTTTAAAGATATAAAATTTTTTTTCTCCTCAATTCTTTTGGCTCAAATAAAAACTAATTTTATTTTTATGTAAAATTAGAATCAGATGTTCAAAATAATTTCATCGCTTTTGTTATTATCTTTTTTATCAACCATTCAGTCTCAGGAAATCATTCCGTTCAGAATTACAAAGCATAACAACATCATTGTTAAAACTTTAGTAAATGACAAAGATTCTCTGGATCTGATGTTTCAGATTGCTATGGAAGATGCGTCCATTTCTCCGGACCGGAAAAGAAATGCAGATCATATTATTTTTAAAGATGAAATAAGCAACGGAAATACGATAAAAATCGGCAAAAAGAAATATGAAAATATTAGATTTTTCGATAATGAACTGACCGGTCATGAAGCAGACGGAAAAATCGGAACTGGGATTTTTAAAGGAAAAATTTTTAAGATCGATTATGATAACAGCAGATTTGTAGTGTATGATAAAATGCCGGATTTAAAGGGGTATCAGTCAGTTCCATTACTTTTAAAAAATGAACAGCTTTTTATTCCTGCGAACAGTATCATTGAAAAGCAAAATGTAGAAGCCTATTTTCTTCTTCAATCCGGATATTCCGGCGGGATTCTTTACAGCAATGAATTTGCAGATGGCAAAGAACTCGACAAAAAGCTGAAAGTAACCGGCGAAAAAACATTGAAAAACTCATCCGGACAAAGCGTTATCACCAAAAACGGAATTTTGCCTGTTCTGAAAGTGGGAAATTTTGTTTTAAAGGATGTTTCGGCAGGATTTTTCGCAGGTGAGCTTAAAATTCAGAAATCCAGCTATTTCGGAGCAGATTTATTGAGGAGGTTCAACTGGATTTTTGATGCGGAAAGAAATAAAGTTTATTTTAAGCCTAGTAAATATTTTAAGAAAGCTTATTATAAAATGAATTGAGTAATATGTTATAAATTTGTTTAAAACAAAAAGATGGAATCCGTTACCTTAAAAAATATCAATGAAATTCTGAAAAATGCCCCTGAAAATATTCTGGAGAGGGTTTCAGGCTACATAGAAGGAATTTTAGATGATGAAAAATCTGAATTCAAGCTTTCGGATGAACAAAAAAAGAGTCTTCAAAAAATAAAAGAAAGATCCTACCAACAACATACTGAAATTTATACTTTTCTTAATGAAATGAATTCTAAATATTATAATTATAGTGAATAATAAACAGAGCAGATAATTTTTCTTTCAAAATCTTAAAATTTTATTGATTCAAATCTTTCTCCAACTTTTCCATATACTGCGACCATGCACCAGAACACCCACCAAAACATTCAAATTGCGGGATCAAGCCTTTATGCGTGAAAATAATTTTTGTTTTATCGGCTTCTTTGAAAATCTCAAAACAAATTTTTGTTCCGGTCCATTCGTCCATTTTGTTTACAAATGTGAGTTTGCTTTCGATCACTTCCCAAACAATATTTTCGTAAGGATTTACTTTTACAAGCCTTTGAACGGTGTGATGAACTCCATCTCCGGCATCAAAAATAAATTCATCGTTTATTTTTTCAGATTTTCCGGTAATGATTTCATTATGCAGACCAATCCACCAGTTTCGGGGATTGATTAAAGTATTAAAAACTTCTTCAGGGGATTTTGAAGTGGTGAACGTGTAAGAGAAATTTTGTACTGACATCGTTTTGTGTTTTTATGAATTTTCAAAATCATATACTTTTCTCAAAGTATTTTTATCTGCAATCATATTGAAAGTAATATTTCTGTTAAATTCATGATAACCAAAAATATAGCTTTTTGATTTATCAATAACTTTAATTCCGTTAAATTTTTCTATTTTTTCAGGATTTTGCAATTCGGCAAAACCAAATGTAGTGATAAAATCACTCAATTTTTCGGCTTTTATGGAGACTGATTTTGCAAAGAGATCTGAAAGATATTTCTTATTAAAATCCACATCAAGAGATAAAGTCTGAGGAAAATGACCGCCTGTTTCGGTATAAAAGAATTTGAGCTTTCCACATTTTTTACATTTCCATAAATCGGCTCCGTTCATCGGATAAGAACCTAAAAAAATTTCTGAATTATCTGAAGATTTAAATTCCAGATAACTTAAATATCCAAATTTACCGTCGTAAATCTTAAAAATCTTTTCATAATCTATTAAAATATTGTGCTTACATTGAACATCTTTTATCGGATATTCAGCAAAAAATTCATTAATATTTTCCAAAACAAGTGAATCGGAAGCATTATCTAAATTTTTATTTTCACTGCTATTCTTTAAAATTGACGTTATTATTTTTTTTAACATACCATTTTGTGATTATAGAAAATGATTAGCGAACTACCTATTTTTTTGATGAAATTTGAACTAAAAATTGGAAAAAAAGTTTTTACGAATATATATCACAAAGTTTTCAAAATTCAGACATCACATTAGTCTTTTCCTCATATACTTTTACGGAATGTAATATTACCTTTTTTGAGTTCTATTTGTTTATAGCTAAAATGATCAATATACCCAAAGTACCATTCTTTGTTTTCATAAACAAATGTCATAGGCTGTGGCAGAAGAGGTCTGTAATGATTTCCAACCTGAGGATATTTATAACTTACACCGATAAGCAATTCATCTCCATCTTCAGGATTGTAGTCAAAATCAAATTCAGCATTATTATTCAGAGCTTCCATAACAAATTCAGCAGTAAGGTCTTGATCAAGTTTTTCTGAAGGTCTAATAATCTGCCCCATAATTCTACGCTTTTCTTCAAATGTTAATTCCCGGACAGTTTTTTCTAATTTCCAATAATAAATCTGCTTATTATATTCTTCTTTATTGTCAAATATTTTAAACGATTCTATTTCTAAGTTTAGAATACTCTTTAATTCTTGTTCGTTACAGGTACAAAAAGTTATATATTTTTTATTCTCACACATAGTATTACATTATGCTATAAAAATCTACTTTAAACATTTTATTAAAACAAAAACCTCACAGGTTTTAAAAACCTGTGAGGTTTGATTTTATGGTAAATCATTAAAATTTCCGAAAACTACATTGTCTCCATTTTGAAACTCATGCTTTCGATTACCTTCAGGATGGCTTCTACTGTATCCATGGATGTTAAACAAGGAACACCGTTTTCTACGCTCATTCTTCTGATCTGGAAACCGTCTCTTTCCGACTGTTTCCCTTTCGTCATCGTGTTCACAACGTACTGTACTTTTCCTTTCTGGATCAGATCGATCAGATTGACACTCTCCTCCCCGATTTTATATCCGATTTTGCATGGAATTCCTTTTTCTTCGAAGAATTTTGCCGTTCCTTCCGTTGCCCAGATTCTGAAACCAACTTCGTGGAATCTTGCCGCCAGATCAGCCGCTTCCTGCTTATGCTTATCTGCAACCGTGAACAAAATTGAGCCGTGCATCGGAACTTTTCTTCCAGCCGCAACCAATCCTTTGTACAGAGCTTTTTCCAAGGTCGTATCTTTCCCCATAACCTCTCCTGTAGACTTCATTTCAGGGCCTAGAGAGATATCTACTTTCGTTAATTTTGAGAAAGAGAACACCGGAACTTTTACGAAAACTCCTTCTTTATTGGGAACCAGTCCGCTTTCGTAACCTAAATCTTTCAGTTTCTGTCCCAAAATTGCTTTTGTAGCCAGATTTGCCATCGGAACATCCGTAATTTTAGATAAGAAAGGAACGGTTCTTGATGATCTTGGATTTACTTCGATCACATATACATTTCCTTCGAAAAGTACATACTGGATATTCATTAATCCGATCACATTTAATCCTTTCGCTAATCTTTTAGTGTAATCAACTAAAGTTTCGATTTCGCTTGGTGAAATATTCTGTGGAGGATACACTGCAATTGAGTCTCCGGAGTGAACTCCCGCTCTTTCGATGTGCTCCATAATTCCCGGAATGATTACCGTTTCACCATCGCAGATGGCATCGATTTCCACTTCTTTTCCCACCATGTATTTGTCGACCAAAACAGGGTGTTCAGGACTTGCTTCCACTGCATTTTCCATGTAGTGCGCCAGTTCTGTTTCCGTGTACACGATTTCCATGGCTCTTCCTCCCAAAACATAGCTCGGACGAACCAACACCGGATAACCGATTTCGTTGGCAATTTTTATCGCTTCTTCTTTTGAAACCGATGTTTTTCCTAAAGGCTGCGGAATCTGCATTTCCTGAAGCGCTTTTTCGAACTTGTCTCTGTTTTCCGCTCTGTCCAGATCTTCCAGGGAAGTTCCCAGAATCTGAACTCCGTGAGCGGCTAATTTATCTGCTAAATTGATTGCTGTCTGTCCTCCGAACTGTACAACCACTCCTTTTGGTTTTTCCAGTTCGATGATGTTCATTACATCTTCTTCCGTTAAAGGCTCGAAGTATAGTTTATCTGAAATCGAGAAGTCTGTAGAAACTGTTTCCGGGTTATTGTTGATGATAATCGCTTCGTAACCCATTTCTTTGATGGCCCAAACTGAATGCACCGTTGCGTAATCAAACTCAACACCCTGTCCGATTCTGATCGGTCCTGAACCAAGAACGATGATTTTTTCTTTATCTGAAACTACAGATTCATTTTCTTCTTCGTAAGTCCCGTAGAAATAAGGGGTTTCAGATTCGAATTCCGCAGCGCAGGTGTCTACCATTTTGTACACCGGCATTACTCCGTTTTCTTTTCTGAAATTGAACACTTCACGCTCCGTCACGTTCCACAGAACCGCAATATTTACATCTGCAAAACCTAGTTTTTTGGCTTCCAGTAAAATTTCTTTGCTGAATTTATTTTCTGCGATTGTCTTTTCGAAATCAATCAGTTTTTTGATTTTCCAGATGAAGAATTTATCAATTTTGCTCCATTCTACGATCTGCTCCCAGTCGTACCCTCTTCTTAAAGCATCTCCGATGATAAATAATCTTTCGTCATCACAAACTCTGATTCTTCTTTCGATTTCTTCAGCCGTTAAAGCTGCTGCCTGTTTTGTTTTTAAACCGATATGTTTAATTCCTGTTTCCAGAGAACGGATGGCTTTCTGTAAAGATTCTTCGAAATTTCTTCCGATTGCCATTACTTCACCCGTAGCCTTCATCTGGGTTGATAATCTTCTGTCTGCTGTTTCGAATTTATCGAAAGGGAATCTTGGGAATTTTGTTACCACATAGTCTAAAGCCGGTTCGAAACAAGCGTAAGTCTTTCCTGTTACCGGATTCATGATTTCATCCAGTGTTAATCCTACCGCGATTTTTGCAGCGATTTTTGCGATTGGATATCCTGTTGCTTTTGATGCTAAAGCGGATGATCTCGAAACTCTTGGGTTTACTTCGATGATATAATAATTGAATGAATGCGGATCTAAGGCCAACTGTACGTTACATCCTCCTTCAATTCCTAATGCTCTGATAATCTTAAGTGAAGCGTTTCTCAACAACTGGTATTCTCTGTCTGAAAGCGTCTGAGAAGGTGCCACAACGATTGAATCTCCTGTGTGAACTCCAACCGGATCTATATTTTCCATGTTACAAACCACAATGGCGTTGTCGTTTGCATCACGCATTACTTCGTATTCTATTTCTTTGAAACCTGCGATTGATTTTTCAATCAGACATTGTGTTACGGGGCTGTGTTTTAATCCCAGTTCAGCAATTTCTTTCAGTTCAGTTTCGTTGGAAGCGATACCTCCTCCTGTTCCACCCATGGTGAAAGCCGGACGAACAATAACAGGATACCCGATTCTGTCTGCAAAATTTAATGCTCCTTCTACTGTGTTTACGATGTCAGATTCCGGAACGGGTTCGTTTAATTCTCTCATCAGTTCACGGAAAAGATCTCTGTCTTCCGCTCTGTTGATGGCTGAAAGTTTTGTTCCCAACACCTCAACTTTGCATTCTTCCAAAATTCCTGATTTTTCCAATTCTACCGCCATATTCAGTCCGGTTTGTCCTCCAAGCGTTGGTAAAAGCGCATCGGGACGTTCTTTTCTGATGATGTGACTTACAAACTGAAGTGAAATCGGCTCGATGTAGACTTTGTCTGCGATTTCAACATCCGTCATAATGGTTGCAGGGTTTGAATTAATCAAAATTACCTTGTAGCCTTCTTCTTTTAAAGATAAGCAAGCCTGCGTTCCTGCGTAATCAAATTCCGCCGCCTGACCGATAATGATGGGACCTGAACCGATTACTAAAATTGTTTTTATGTCGTTTCTTTTCATTTTTAAATTTATCCTTTTTGTTGATGTTGAACCCTTTCGGGTTCTGATGTTGGTTGTTTCACCATTTTCATGAGGTCCACCGTTTTCCATAGGTTGCACCTACGGCTATTCATATTGAATCCTTCGGATTCTTTAATTTTGCAGCGAATTGCACGCAGCCCGACTTGAGCGGAAATCCTTTTTTGCCATCCTGTTTATTCTGTTTTCGCCGAAAAGTCCTGCAAAAAAGATTGGGAGCGGAAGGCGGATTAAGCTGCCCAAATTAATTTTCTACTTTTTAAAATCCTCCATTAGCTGGATGAATTCATCAAACAAATAATTCGCATCTTCAGGACCCGGGCTTGCTTCAGGGTGATACTGAACAGAGAAACAAGGGTGAATTTTGTGTTTCAGACCTTCGTTTGTTCTGTCGTTCAATGCGATATGTGTTTCAATTAAATCTGTTCCTTTTAAACTTTCCTGATCTACTGCGTAACCGTGGTTCTGAGAAGTGATCGCTACTTTGTTTTTCTCTACATCTAAAACCGGATGGTTTCCACCTCTGTGTCCGAATTTTAGTTTGAACGTTTTAGCACCACAAGCCAAACCAATTAACTGGTGTCCTAAACAGATTCCGAAGATCGGAACTTTTCCTAAAATTCCTCTGATCATTTCTAAAGCTTGTTGGTTATCTTCAGGATCACCAGGACCGTTGGATAACATAACTCCATCCGGATTCATCAGTAAAATCTCTTCCGCGGTTACATCCTGAGAAACGACTGTAATATCGCAGTTTCTTTGGGATAACTCTCTGATAATCCCTAATTTGGAACCAAAATCTACAAGCACCACTTTAAGTCCTCTTCCCGGATTTGCATAAGGTGTTTTTGTGGAAACCTGCTCTACCTGATTGGTTGGAAAACTGGTTGATTTTAATTCTGAAACTACTGTGCTTTCATTGGCATCAGCGTTTACGATTTTTCCTTTCACAACTCCGTGGTTACGAAGAATTCTTGTCAGCCTTCTGGTGTCGATCCCTGAAATTCCGGAAAGGTTTTTCTTTTTAAATAATTCATCTAAAGTAATCTGAGTACGGAAGTTGGATGGCAGATCACAAAGTTCTTTTACAATAAGTCCTTTAATTGCCGGTTCAATACTCTCATAGTCATCTCTATTAATTCCATAGTTTCCGATAAGCGGATAGGTCATGCAAACAATCTGACCGCAGTAAGACGGATCAGAGATCAATTCCTGATACCCTGTCATTCCGGTATTGAAAACCACTTCTCCTGCCGTTTCCAATTCTGCTCCGAAACCTTCTCCGTGAAACACTTCACCGGACTCCAGTATTAACTTTTTCTTCATTTTTTTTATTTAGATTTTCTTTTTTATTAACAGGTCGCCTCTACGAGGCTTGGATAATCTTTATCTTTTTTGTTTCCAAGGGTTTTACCCATGGCTATTAACAGATCGCCCTTTCAGGGCTTTGGTCATTTTTTTCCATGGGTTTTACCCACGGCTATTGTTGTTTGACCCTTTCGGGTCGGCTTACTACTTGATTCTTTTTACTTTTACCTTGGTTCTTATTTAAAAGTATATCCTTGTTTTTCCAAGGCTTCTTTTAAGATTGCCATTCTTGCGAAAACACCGTTCTGCATTTGTTTGAAAACTCTTGAGCGTTCGCATTCTACCAAGTCGTCATCAATTTCCACTCCTCTGTTGATGGGTGCAGGATGCATGATGATGGCTTCTTTTTTCATGGCTTTTTCTCTTTCTTTGGTTAAGCCATATTTTTTGTGATATTCCGAAGCGGAGAAACTCATTTTGGCATCATGTCTTTCGTGCTGGATTCTTAATAACATCAGAACATCTACATCATGAATCATTTCATCAATATTCAGATAGGTTCCGTTGATTAAGGCTCCTTCATCAAACCATTGTTCCGGTCCTGAGAAATATACTTTTGCGCCTAACCTTCTTAATGCTTCGGCATTGGAATTTGCCACTCTGCTGTGTTTTACGTCTCCAACGATTCCTACTTTTAATCCTTCAAATTTTCCGAATTCCTGATAGATCGTCATTAAATCCAGCATACATTGTGAAGGGTGGTTTCCTGTTCCGTCTCCTCCGTTGATTACCGGAATTTTTATGTTTTTAAGTTCTTCGAAATATCTGTCTTTCTTATCTCTGATTACGACAAGATTTACCCCTAAACTTTCGATGGTTTTTACCGTATCATAAAGACTCTCTCCTTTGTTTACGGAACTGTGGGAAGCATCGAAAGGAACGACCTGCAATCCTAATTTTCTTTCAGCAATATCAAAACTTGTTTTTGTTCTTGTACTGTCTTCGAAGAAAAGATTGGAACAGAAAACTTCTCCTTCAATTTTGGCAGTTTTCCCGTTCGCAAAAGCCAATGCTTCTGTTACTATACTGTTGATTCTCTCGTTGCTTAGTTCTGTAATCGTAAACATATTGTCTTTAAATTTTTTACAAAAAAAAAAGCGAAGAAAATATCTTCGCTTAAAATAAATAAATATCGTAAAGGGCGTCTACGCCCGGTAATTCTAATGATATAAATACTGTGTTATTCATTAGGTGCAAAGATATAACAATTCTGTAAACTGACAAAATGAAAATTAAATTTGTGAAAAATCTGTCATTTTTTTTCTGGCTGAATCTGATAAGTAATAGTGCCAAAGTATCATTGCAGCAATAGATCTGAGCGGTTTCCACTCTTCACTGATTGTTATGATTTCTTCTCTGGATATTTTCGGAGGCAATTGTTTAATTTTTTTTAAAGCATTTACTACGGCAAGATCCCCGATTGGGAAAATATCGGTTCGTCGAAGAGCTAGCATAAGATAAATATCGGTCGTCCAGTTTCCGATGCCTTTTAAGCTGATTAATGTTTCCCGAATTTTTTCATCAGACATTTTCTGGAATTTCTCAAGATTTATTTTTCTTTCCAGAATTGAATTTGCCAGACTTTTGATATATGTATTTTTCTGTCGGCTTACATAGCATTCTCTCATTTCTGCATCCGTAAGACTAAGAATGTTTTCAAGAGTGATTTCTGTAATTTTTTCTTTCAGTTTATGTAATGCGGCTAATGCTGAAGCGAGAGAAACCTGCTGTTCCAGAATGATATGAACAAGGGTTTCAAAAGTATTTTCTCGATTCCACATCGGAGGATAGCCATGATTTTCGATAATTAATTTTAAATCCTGATCACAATTCGCGAGAAAATCACACATCTCATGAAAATTTGAGGTATTGAAAGTCAGTATTTCATCAGTCATCTCTTTTGCGTTTTGTTTTACAATCTTTATCATTAAATTTATTTAAACTTTTTTACTACAAAAGATTTAAACACTTTAGTTTCTTGAATTTAATACTTAATGGAAAAAAGAGTACATAAGTTAAAAAAATCAAAGATTTTTTCTCTTTGCAGACTTTTGAAATACTTTAAATAAATCCAATAAAGCCCTTTGTATCTTTTGTGGTTAAATTTAAAATTAGTACAGCAGAAATTATTTCCCGGTCTCCATGTTTTTTAAATCTGTTATGGATTTTATTTTGAGCTGATTTGCCTGTTTTCTTCGCATAACGAGCGCATACGCATTGTTAAATCCAATCGGTTTCAGCCAACGGATCTTGTATTTTTTGATGAATTCATTTTGTACAAACTGATAGGTAAGATCAGGGCTTTTGGTCACACTTTCAATCGTTTTATGATCCGGAGTGAGCAGAACCAGCAATCCGGTACCTGTATATTCCGGATAAAAATCGACAGCATCATTCATTAAGGCATCAAAACAGATTTTTGTTCCGCCTAATCCTGTTTTGGTTTCAACTTTATAGTTTGTGTTTCCTTCGATTAGCATTCGGTAGATTTCGGCAAGAATATATTGTTCTCCAAAAATTTTTGATCCGATCCGGACGGTTTGATTTCCTGCTTCTTGAGGTGCTTTGTACAAATTATTCCTGATTAAAAATTCTTTTGCTACTTTTTCAGGAACCTGATGAAGATAATCTGTCTGATAGTTCAGTTCGGTCATCACGGAATCATTGATTTTTCCTGAAAGAAGATTGAGCGTTTTTTCGAGATCAGGATATTTCTGCAACGTTTTTTCTTTAACAATAGGAGCTGCGAAGTAAGGCGGAAATATTTTTTTATCATCATCAAGAACCAAAAGATCGTATGCCTTTATTCTTCCAACGGTAGAATATCCGCTGATAAGGTCTAGTTTACCTTCATACAGAGCTTTGTACATGAGAGCGTCATTAACAACCGAAGGAGTGACATCCAGCTGATAAATCTTTTTCAAGCCGATATCTCCATCTTTTCTTCCCATAAATTCAGGGGTAAAACCTGCTTTTAATCGGGTTGATGAGTTTTTATTCCAAAAATAAACTCCTCCTGCAACAATTAACAGTAAAGGAATAATCCATATCATTTTTCCGATTGTACGGTATTCTGATTTCTGAACAAAAGCAATCATCTGATCCACAATAACTGCCAGTAAAGCGGCCGGAATTGCTCCTGCAAGAATCATATTGGAATTGTTCAGGGAAATTCCACCAAAGATGAATTCTCCCAAACCTCCCGCTGCAACAAAAGAAGCCAATGTTGCGACTCCAACGTTGATTACTGCGGCAGTTCTTATTCCGGCAACGATAACCGGCATTGCTAAAGGTAATTCTACTTTCAGAAGTAATTGGCTTTTCGTCATTCCCAAAGATTTTGCCGCTTCAATGATATTGTCATTTACTCCCGAAATTCCTGTATATGTATTTCGGATGATGGGTAATAAAGCGTAAATTAACAGTGCGACAATGGCGGGTTGCGGTCCGATCCCGAAAATGGGAATCATAAAACCTAGCAAGGCAATGCTTGGAATCGTTTGTAAAATTCCGGCAACCGTTAAAACCGGAGTGGCTAATTTCTTTTTCCGGCTGATGAGAATTCCCAACGGCAAACCGACAGCAATTGCCAACAACAGAGCTATAAAGGTTAATCCCAAATGCTGGATCACCTGAATATAGATCTTGTGTTGCTGCTCAACAAGAAACTGCCATAAACTTTGCTGCATCAGGTCAACTGTTTTTGTCGGTATTCATTAAAAGAAGCCGTAATTATATTGTAAAGTTCAGCATCTCCGGAATTTGTACTGAGATCCTGCAAAACATTCCAGATATTCTGATCTTCATCAAATCTTTTTTCTGAAACATTTTTAAACTGCAGTTCTGAAATTTTCGTGATTTGATATTCTAATGTCAAACGGTTATTGGCAAAGAAATTTTTCACAAAATCATTCGCAGGACGGTAAATCATTTCTTTCGGGGTTCCGATCTGTATTATTTTTCCTTTATCCATGAGGCATATTCTGTGTCCCAATTCGAAAGCTTCAGATACATCGTGGGTTACCAGAATGATGGTTTTATTTTTAAGCTCGTCCAGCGTTTTAAACTCATTATGAATCTCGGATTTCGTCATATTATCCAATGCTCCGAAAGGTTCGTCCATCAGTAAGACGGGAGTATTGGCGATTAAAGCTCTGGCTATTCCGACGCGCTGCTGTTGTCCGCCGCTTAATTCATGGGGAAACCTGTTTAAAACATCATCAGATAAATGTAATTTCTGAATAAGCTCCTCCGTTCTGTCTTTAATCTGCTTTGAGTTCCATTCTTGAAGTTTCGGAACAACGGCGATATTATCGGCAACTGTATAATGAGGAAAAAGCCCTGAATTCTGCATGACATAACCGATTCCCATTCTCAGTTGTTCTACGTTCTGATCTTTGATATTTTTACCATCGATTAAAATTCTTCCCGAATCTGACTCAATAAGCCGGTTGATCATTTTTAAAGTAGTTGTTTTTCCGCAGCCGCTTGTTCCCAGCAATACCAGAATTTCCTTTTCATGGGCAGCAAAGGAAATATCGTCCACTGCGGGACGATTATTAAAACTTTTGGAAACAGATTCTACCGTAATCATCAATGGGAATTATTTAGCCAGTCGGATTCCTGTAAACTGCCATTGCAGTGATATGGGAAAGAAATTTCTGTATGTTTTCCGGCTGTGTCCTTTTGGTGTTGCTAATGAAGCGCCTCTTAACACCATTTGATTGACCATAAATTTTCCGTTATACTCTCCTACCGCTCCTTCTTCTTTTTTAAATCCCGGATAAGGAAGATAAGCACTTCCTGTCCATTCCCAGCGTTTTCCCCAGTCAAATTTTCCGGAAGCGACTTCCCATTCCGCTTCGGTAGGTAAACGCATCCCTTTCCAAGAGGCAAAAGCAGAAGCTTCAAAAAAGTTGATGTGACAAACGGCTTCGTCGGGAATGATTTCTTTTAGACCGTTCAACGTGTAATGCATCCATTTACCTTCAACAAAATGCCAGTATAAGGGAGCTTTTGCATGGTTTTCTTTCACCCAATCCCAACCTTCCGCGTGCCAATGTCTGAAATTTTCATATCCTCCGTCATTCATAAATTCCAGATATTCTGAATTGGTTACCAATCGGTTTGAGATTTGGAAATCATTGAGATATACTTTATGTCTGTTCAGTTCATTATCAAAACAAAATCCTTCTCCTTCAAATCCTATTTCATAAATTCCTTCCTTAAAAGAAAGCATTTCAAAATTTTCGGGTTCTGATTTTTCTAACGGAAAATTTTCGTTGTAAGCGGGAAATAAAGGATTATGACCCAAAATATATTTGATATCAGTCAGTAACAATTCCTGATGCTGCTGTTCGTGGTTTACTCCTAATTCAAAAAGTTTTTTAAGATCATCGGATAAGTCGTTGTTTAAAAGAAAAATTTCCATCTGTTGATCGACATATTTCCGATACTGAAAAATATCTGCGACCGAAGGTCGGCTTAAATTTCCTCTGTCTGTACGGATTACTCTTGCCCCAATGGTTTCGTAATAACTGTTGAATACGAAATTATATTGGGAATTAAACACCTGATAACCATCAAGATTCGGGATCAAAATAAAAGTTTCGAAAAACCATGTGGTATGTCCTAAATGCCATTTTGGCGGACTTACATCTATAACAGGCTGAACTACAAAATCTTCTGTTTCAAGTGGTTCGCATATTTCTACAGACCGCGCTCTGATTCTGCAGTAATTCTCAAGCAACTGTTTTTCTTTGACTAGTGTATTCTGTTCGATCATCGTTTTAGCTTTTAATTTAAATTAGACTTTCCAGATCGCATCCACAAACCAGCCTTTGGTGTCCGAAATCTGTTTTAACGGTTTAAAACCTGTTTTTCTTGCCATTATATCGACTTCTTTTTCCGAATATTTCTGAGAAATTTCCATGTAAATGGCTTCATTTGCCTTAAAGTTTACCTCTTCCTCTTCAATATGTACCGACTGATCTTCCAGACTGATCAGGTAACTTCTGCAGGCTCCAGAAAGCGGATCATAAGTTTGGTAATGTTTGAACTGATTCGTTTTAAAATCTGCATCCAACTCTTCATTAATTCTGTCTAAAAGATTAAGGTTGAACGATGCCGTTATTCCCGCTTTATCGTTATAGGCAGCAAGAATGGTGTGTGGATTTTTCTTCAGATCAAAACCAATGAGAAGAATATCATCCGGATTGAGTCTCGATTTCAATGCATTACAGAACTGATAGGCTTCTTCAATTTCCATATTTCCAATATTTCCTCCTAAAAAAAGAATGACTTTTCTGCGGGAAGAAATTTTGTTTGCTTTATCGAGCATTTCAAAGTATTCTCCATTGAGCCCCGTCATTTTAAGCCCCGGAATTTCAGATGTAAGATTTTCCTCCAAAACAGAAATAATATTTGCCGAAATATCAATCGGCATATAGGTAAAATCTGCGTTTTGCTTTACTAAATATTCAAGCAGATGAGAGGATTTTGTAGCATCTCCTGCTCCGAGTTCCACCAAATCAAAAGGTTCGTCGAATGCTCGTATCGCGTTTGCGAGTTCCCTCTTTTTTCCGGTAAAGATTTCAAGTTCGCAATCGGTGAGATAATATTCCGGCATATTCATGATCTGCTGAAAAAGCTCATCTCCTTTTTTATCGTAGAAATATTTGGATAATAAATGTTTAGGCTCCTCTTTCAGTCCGTCTAAAATTTCACTTTTAAATTTATGATGGGTGTTGTAATCAGCCAATGAAGTTGTTGCCGTAGTCGTATTTCGGTTCATATTAATCTGGATTTCGTACGCAGATTACAGCAATTAGTCTGCCATTGAACAAAACAGATGTTAATATTCGGGCTGTATATCAAAAGGTTTTGGGTTTATAAAACAAAATTTTAGTTTTAATTTTTATAAAATTGTATATTTACGATTCAAAATCGACTATATGGATTTAAAAGACAGGATGATTCTCAGTATTATTCAGGAAGATTCTACACTTTCGGTGAAAGAAATTTCAGAAAAAATTGGTCTTACTTTCACTCCGACGTACGAACGCATCAAGCAACTGGAGAAACAGGGAATTATTGAGAAATATGTAGGTCTTTTAAACCGCGAAAAACTGGGCTTAAATATTGTGGTTTACTGCAATGTGCGTCTTAAAGAACAGTCTAAAAAAGTTCTGGAAACATTTGAGAAAAACATCATGCAGCATGATGAAGTTCAGGAAATCATCAGTCTTTCCGGTGAATATGATTACATGCTGAAGATTATCGCAAAAGACATTAATTCTTATAATGATTTTACGGTGAATGTGATTTCAAACATACCTAATATCGGGCAATATCACAGTTCTATTGTGCTGCATGAGGTGAAAAAGTCTACGAAGTTTAAGATTGATCTGGGTTAAATTGAACCATTAAGATTTAATTAAGAAGTTAAGCGAATTTAAGATTTTGAAGCGAATTATATTAAAAAATCCTATATCTCTTAATTTTGTTTAACTCCTTAATTAAATCTTAATGGTTTAAAATAAATCAACCCAATAATTTATTTTTCAGCTTATTAAACTGATATTCTATTTTATCCAAACACAAATTCCCGATACTTCCCTGATGCGTATGGTTTAAATTTCCAATTTCAAAATCGAACGCATTATTTTCAATCTCCTGCCCTACTTTTACATAAGCATCCCGAAATGAACTTCCGTTTTTGACTTCTTCATTAATTTTCTCTACACTGAAAAGGTATTTGTATTTTTCATCCTCCAAAATTCCGTCTTTCACCTGAATATTGGGTAATGTATAATTTAAAATTTCCAGACATTCTTTTAAGGAATCAATCGCAGGAAAAAGGATTTCTTTCGTAAGCTGCATATCTCTGTGATAGCCTGAAGGAAGGTTATTCGTCAATAAAATAAATTCATTCGGTAACGACTGTATTCTGTTGCAGCGCGCACGAACCAACTCAAAAATATCAGGATTTTTTTTGTGTGGCATAATGCTGCTTCCTGTGGTAAATTCCTTCGGAAAGCTGATGAAATCAAAGTTCTGACTTAAATACAGACAAACATCATAAGAGAATTTACCTAAAGTTCCCGCTAAATTCGCCATTGCCATCGACAGCATTTTCTCAGACTTCCCACGCGTCATCTGAGCATACACGGAATTGTAATTCATCGATTGAAAGCCTAAATTGTATGTTGTACTTTCACGGTCAATTGGGAATGATGAACCGTAACCCGCCGCCGAACCCAATGGATTTTTATTGATAATATTTTTAACTGAAAACAACATTTCAATATCATCCAACAATGCTTCTGCATAGGCTCCAAACCATAATCCAAATGAGGAAGGCATTGCAATCTGTAAATGTGTATATCCTGGAAGCAGAACATTTTTATGCTGTTCCGCTAATTTGATTAATATTTGGAAAAACTCATCCGTTAACGCTGTAATTTCACGGATTTCGTCCAATAAATACAATTTGATATCCAGTAAAACCTGATCGTTTCTGGAACGTGCCGTGTGAATTTTCTTTCCGGTATCACCTAATTTTTCAATTAAAATTGATTCAATCTGGGAATGAATATCTTCCGCATTTTTATCGATTTCAAAGATTCCGTTTTCAATATCTTCTAAAATTTTTGCTAAAACAAACAACATTTGCTCTGATTCTTCATTGGAAATAATCCCTACTTCTGCCAACATTTTGCAGTGCGCCATTGAACCTTTGACATCGTATTTTGCCAAACGTTCGTCAAAATCAAGATCTTTCCCGACTGTGAATGTATTGACTAATATATTGGTGGCGTTATCGTCTTTCTGCCATATTTTTTTCATAAAATTTCTTTTTTGTTGGAAGATGGAAGTTGGGTGACGGATGTTTACAACCAACTGTTTTATCTTCCTTTATTAATTTGATTTTATCATTCCTACGAAGAAGGAATCTCTTTTAAAAATACTAAAGATTCTTCTGCATATTTCGTAGCTTTGAGAATAACAAAACTGTTTTTTGTATTATTTTCTTTTGTCTTAAAACAAAAGAAACAAAAATTCAAGACTGGAAACTCCGGCTAAAAATTATTTCTGTTCTCTAAAAATTCTAAACTTGCGCGAATTCAAAATTTGTTCTTCGGTTCAATATTTATCTCGCGCTTCGAACAGTAGAATTTTCTTAACGTTCACAGAATTAATTTTCTTAACGCCTCCGATTCCTAAGTCGTTACTTACAAGCCTCCCATCATCCATCCCTCTTCCTGCTTCCTACTTCCAGCCTATAAAACTTTCTCTAAAATTTGAATATAAATCTCAATTCCCTCCTCTATTTCCTTTATGTAAATGTATTCATCCGCGGTGTGAGAACGGGTACTGTCACCGGGACCGAGCTTTACGGAAGTGCACGGAATTATCGCCTGATCCGATGAAGTTGGGGAACCGTACGTTGTCCTCCCGATTTCCAAACCTGCTTTTACAAAAGGATGATCCATTTCAATTTTTGAAGAATTTAATCTGAACGATCTTGCGGTTAATGTAGATTTCATCTGAGATTGTATGATTTCAAATGCTTCTTTATTGGAATATTCATCCGTAACTCTTACATCTAAAGTGAAAGTACAGGATTCCGGAACGACATTATGCTGAACTCCGGCATGAATTCCTGACAAGGTAATTTTAACCTCACCCAAATACTCTGAAACCTTCGGAAATCTGAAATTCAGAATATTCTGCAAATCTTCCATACATTTTACAATCGAATTATCATCGTTCGGATGAGCGGCGTGAGAAGGAGTGCCTTTCATTTCACCATCAATTACCAAAAGTCCTTTTTCTGCAATCGCCAGATTCATCTGCGTGGGTTCTCCTACAATGGCGAGTTCAATATTCGGTAATTGGGGGAAAAGCGCTTCAATACCGTCAAAACCTGAAATCTCCTCCTCTGCCGTCAAAGCTATAATTAAGTTATATTGTAAATTTTCTTTTTCATAAAAATGTAAAAAAACCTGCGCCATCGAAACCAATGAAGCTCCCGCATCATTACTTCCCAATCCGAATAATTTCCCGTCTTTTTCAATCGGAACAAAAGGATCCAAAGTATACGCTTTGTTGGGTTTTACGGTATCGTGATGGGTATTCAGCAAAATGGATGGCTTGAAAACATCAAAATTTTTGTTTACCGCCCAAATATTATTTTTAAAACGTTTTGTCGGAATCTGATGTTTTTTGAAAAAATTTTCAATTTCCACCGAAGTATTAAATTCATCTTTGCTGAATGACGGAATCTCAATCAACTTTTTTAATAATTCAATAGCATTATCCCGTAATTCTTCTTTGCTATAAACAGATTTCAGTTCCTGCATGATGGTTTTCTATATGATTTTTCAGTTGAGTTTCTTTAATGAGAAATACTTTATTGACATTATTTTTCACTGCTCCTAAAGCATTTTCCAGTTTGGGAAGAATTCCTTTATGAAGTTTTCCGTCCTCTTTTAAGGTTGAAAATTCGTCTTCGGAGATATTTTTAATAACCGATTCCGGATTATTCACATCTTCCAAAACGCCTTCTTTATCAAAGCAGTACAGCAATTCCACATCATATTTCACGGATAAAGCCTGCGCAATTACCGAAGCAATTGTATCTGCATTGGTATTGAAAAGGTGTCCCTTTTTATCGTGGGTAATTGCCGAAAATACAGGAACCAGTTCCAGTTTCAGCAATTTTGAAATTAACTTTCTGTTCACGCTTTTCTCTGTGATATCTCCCACAAATCCGAAATCTATTTCGGCGTGTTCTCTTTTTTTGGCTTTAATTAAATTCGCATCCGCTCCCGAAAAACCAACGGCTTTACACTTTTTCTGCTGAAGTTTTGCGACAATGTTTTTATTGATCCCTCCCGCATAAACCATTGCGACAATATCCAACGTATCTTTATCGGTTATTCTTCTTCCGTTTACAAGTTTTTGCTCAATTCCCAGTTTGTCGGCTAAAGTCGTTGCCAGTTTTCCTCCTCCATGCACCAGAATTTTCTTTTCCTGAATTTCTGCAAATTGCTCTAAAAACTGTTCTAACAATTCCTCGTCATCAATTAACGCTCCGCCAATTTTTATGATGTATAACTTTTCTTTCATTACAAATCTTTTTTGGAAACCTCATAGGTTTTTGAAACCTATGAGGTTTGATTTATTAAGAATTCAATTCATCTAAAATTTCAGAAAAAACCGCCTGTGCAGAGAAAATCCGGTTTTTTGCCTGCTGATAAATGATTGAATTTTCACCATCCATCACCTCATCGCTCAACTCTACATTTCTACGAACCGGAAGACAGTGCATTACCTTTGCCTGATTGGTATTTTCCAGTTTTTCATTCGTCAACATCCAATTGTCTTTTACTTCAGGCATTGCAGCATAATCATCAAAAGACGACCAGTTTTTAACATAAATAAAATCGGCATCTTTCAATGCTTCTTCCTGATTATGAATAACCTTCACATTTTTTGTAAAGTTTTTATCTAAATCATACCCTTCTGGATTGGCGATGACAAAATCTACATCCATTTCCTGCATCCATTCAGCGAAAGAGTTTCCAACCGCATGAGCAATGGGCTTGATGTGAGGCGCCCAGGTTAAAACCACTTTCGGTTTACGGTTTACACTGAGCTTAGCTTGTGGTGAGCTTGACGAACCATCGAAGTGCCAGTTTTCGGTAATGGTGATGCAATCTGCCAGACTTTGCAAAGGATGACGTGTCGCAGATTCCAGAGAAATAACCGGAACTTTCGCATGTTGCTCGAACTGGCTTAAAATGCTTTCGTTTACATCATCTTCCTTACTTTTCATTCCTGCAAAACAACGAACGGCAATAATATCGCAATATTGATTCAATACTTCAATTGCATCTTTGATATGTTCTACTGTATCACCGTTCATCACTGCGCCGTCTGCAAATTCCAGATTCCATGCTTCCTGAGCCGCATTTAAGGTTAAAACATTTAAACCTAAATTCTGAGCTGCAATCTGACTGCTTAAACGGGTTCTCAAACTTGAATTTAAAAAGACAAGTCCTATTGTTTTTCCTTTTCCTTTTTCGGATTCCGAATGAGGGTCTTCTTTAATTTGTAATGCTTTTTTTATAATGTGCTGTAAGTTTTCAACATCACTTACAGAGGTGAATTTTTTCATTTTGAATTGTTTTTTTACCGCAAAAGTTTTAACACATAAGTCACATTAGATTTAAGTTCAAAAACTTTGAAAATATTAGAACACATAAGTTGAAAATCTTTGATTTTCCCATGTTCTTTAAATCTTTAGACTTGTAGTTAGTTAATTTTAAAATTTTATCTCCATATCATTGGAGCTTTAACGCTATGAATCGCTACGTTTTTTTTATTTAACTTGAAAATATTTTCGTCCGCAAGGGCTGAACTACGTTCGTAAACCTTCAGTTTATACTCAGCTAATGATAGTTGTGTTTGTCATTCTGACGAAGGAAGAATCTAATTTTTCATTTTGCCTACTTTAGATTCCTACAGAATGACAAACTGTGCGCTAAATTTAATTTCAAATAAGCCTTCTCAGCTATCTTTAATATCTTAGCACTTAAATATTCTCCAATACTTCTTTCAAAGCATTTATGAATAGATCCGTTTCTTCTTTTTTAATATTAAGCGCCGGAAGAATCCTTAAGACCGCTTTATCACTAGAGTTTCCTGTGAAAATATGATGATGGTACAACAGGCTGTTCCTCACTTCCGAGCAATCTCTGTCGAGCTCTATTCCAATCATCAAACCTTTCCTTCGGATTGTTTTGATATGCGAAAAATCCTTAATTTCATTTTCAATATATTCGCCCATTTTTTGGGCATTTTCGATGAGATTTTCATCTTTCATGACGTCTAAAACCGCAATTGCCGCTACACAAGCCAAGTGATTTCCGCCAAAAGTAGTTCCCAATAAACCGTTGCTTGCCTGAAACTTCGGATGAATTAAAACGCCACCAATCGGGAAACCATTTCCCATTCCTTTTGCAGTGGTGATGATATCTGCTTCAATCCCAAATTCCTGATGGGCAAAGAAATAGCCGCTTCTTCCATATCCCGACTGAACTTCATCCAAAATCAAGACAGCATTGTATTTTTCGCACAATTCTTTGATTTTAGTTAAAAATTCAACTGTTGGAATCATAATTCCGCCCACTCCCTGAATTCCTTCAATGATGACGGATGAAAGTTCATTTCCCTGTTTTTCAAAAACTTCTTCAAGCTGTTCGATATTGTTCCATTCAGACTTAATGAATCTTTCATCATAATTTACCGGAGCTACAATTTTAGGATTGTCCGTCACCGAAACGGCTGCAGAAGTTCTTCCATGAAAGGAACCTGAAAAATATAGCACTTTGTTTTTTCCGTTATGAAATGAAGCCAGCTTTAAGGCATTTTCATTGGCTTCTGCTCCTGAATTGCACAAGAATAAATTGTACTCTTCAAAGCCTGAAAGTTTTCCTAATTTTTCAGCCAGTTCAGTCTGTAACTCGTTCTGAACCGAATTTGAATAGAAAGATATTTTATCTAATTGATTTTTTAATTGAATTTGATAATGGGGATGGTTGTGACCGATAGAAATCACCGCATGACCTCCGTAAAAATCAAGATATTTTTCTCCTTTATCATCCCAGAGAAATGATCCCTGAGCTTTTACCGGATTGATGTTGAATAATGGATATACGTTGAATAAATTCATGTCTATTTATAAATGATAATTGATGTTTGATGAATGATTTCATCTTTATTATATTTTTCTTTTGCCTTGAAATCGAAGATTCGACGTAGTCAAACAAAAGAAACAAAAGTTCAAGACTGGAAACTTCCGCTAAAAATTAAAACTTAATCCTAAAATTTCCAAAACTTGCGCGAATTGAAGATTTGTTTTCATTTCAAAATTTGTCTCGCGCTTCGAACAGTGGAAATTTTTTAACGTATTAATTTTTAATTTTCTTAACGCTCCATTTTCCTAGGTCGGATTATTGTCCGTTTTAAAATGCAATTGGTTTTAAATTCAACCCTAAATTTTCTTCCCAGCCCATGGCGATATTCATATTTTGAACTGCCTGTCCTGAAGCTCCTTTCAACAAATTGTCAATCGCTGAGTGAATGACCGCAACATTCCCACATTTTTCAATCTGTATCACACAGCGATTGGTATTGACAACTTGCTTTAAATCAATTGCTTTTCCGCTTACCTGTACAAAAGGCTCATCTGCATAAAAATCTTCAAACAACTGATAGATCTCTGAAAGTTCTGCATTTGTTTTCACGGTAGAACTTGTAAAAATGCCTCTGGCAAAATCTCCTCTCCATGGAACAAAATTCAGACTGATTTCATTGGCATTAAAAGAAACTAATTGGTGTAAAATCTCATCCACATGTTGGTGTGTTAAAGTTTTATACGCTGAAATATTATCGTTCCTCCAGGTAAAATGCGTGGTTGCCTGTAAAGACTGACCTGCACCTGTGGAACCCGTAATTCCTGTTGTATACACTTCATTCAGCAAACCTTTTTGAGCTAAAGGAAGCAGAGCGAGTTGAATTGCTGTTGCAAAACATCCCGGATTGGCAATGCTTCTGGCTCCGAAAAGTTGTTTTTTATTGATTTCGGGCAATCCGTAGATAAAATTTCTGTTTCCGAAATTTCCATCGAGGCGAAAATCGTTCCCTAAATCAATCACCAATGTTTCATCTTTTACAGAATTCTGAATCAGCCAATTCTGACTTTCTTTGTGAGGAAGGCATAGAAACAGAATATCGACTTCTTCAGACTGATCCGTTAAAACCATTTCACAAACCATCGTTAAATCCGGGTACAAATCTGAAATTTTTGTTCCCGAATTTGAACGGCTATATAAAAAACTCAATGATACATTGGGATGAAAAACCAACAGACGAACCAGTTCGCTTCCTGTGTAACCGTTGGCTCCGATGATTCCTATTTTCTTTTTCATTTTATTATTTCCATGGTTTCATCATGGATATTATTATTGAACCCTTTCGGGTTCGCTTATTTTATTGATTTTATCATCCATAGGTTTTACCTACGGCTATTCGTATTGAACCCTTCGGGTTCATTGATCTTCAAATCTCTCGCAGTCCGATTTGAGCGGAAATCCTTTTATGAGGAGAAACGACGAATAAAAGATTGGGATCCTTCGACAAGCTCAGGATAAACTACAGGCGGATAAAGCTGCCCAGATTTTATTTATTAATCTGATGGTATATATTTAAAGAATTGCTTACAATCTTTGTGTAGCCTTTTACATCTTCGCCTGTCCATGCCCTGTTTGCTTCTCCGTAGCTTCCGAATTTGTCTGACATCAGATCGTGTTCAGATTCAATTCCGTTTAAGATAAATCGGTAAGGATGAAGGGTTACAAATACTTTTCCGCTGACTGTTTTTTGAGAATCAACCAGAAAAGACTCGATATTCCTCATCACAGGATCTAAGAAAAGTGCTTCGTGAAGCCAGTTTCCGTACCAGTCGGATAATTGGGACTTCATCATCTGTTGATATTTTGAAAGCGTATGTTTTTCTAATAAATGATGCGCTTTGATAATCACTAAAGCTGCTGCCGCCTCGAAACCTACTCTTCCTTTGATTCCGACAATGGTATCTCCTACGTGAATATCACGACCGATTCCGTAAGCCGAAGCCAATTCTTCAATTTTCTGAATGGCGTAAACCGGATGCTCAAAACTTTCTCCGTTTACAGAGATAATTTCACCATTTTTAAACTCAATTTCTAATTCAGAGGGTTGATTTTCTTTAATTTGTGACGGAAAAGCTTCTTCAGGAAGATAATTTCTTGAAGTCAGCGTTTCCTTCCCCCCAACTGAAGTTCCCCAAAGTCCTTTATTAACAGAATATTGTGCTTTCTGAAATTCCATTTCGTAGCCGTGACTTTTCAAAAACTCAATTTCTTCTTCACGGGAAAGAGCCATATCACGAATGGGCGTAATGATCTCTACATTCGGACACATTACCTGAAAAATAAGATCAAAACGAACCTGATCGTTACCCGCTCCCGTACTTCCGTGCGCAATTGCATCCGCTCCGATTTCAATCGCATATTTTGCAATTTCCTTCGCCTGAATGGTACGCTCCGCACTTACAGACAGAGGATAGGTATTGTTTTTCAGAACATTTCCGAAAATCAGATATTTTACACAAGAATTGTAATAATCTTCCTGAGCATCAACGCACCCGTATTCTTTTACTCCAAGATTCAGGGCTTTTTTCTCCAGTTCTTTCTCTTCATCTTTGGAAAAACCTCCGGTGTTTACAGTAACTGCATACACATCATATCCCAGTGTTTCGCTGAGATATTTGGCGCAGTAAGAGGTATCGAGACCTCCGCTAAATGCTAAAACTACTTTCTTGCTCATTATTGTATCTGTTTTCAGACTGATTATTTTCAGTACTGTTTTTTGTATTATCGGGAACGAAAAGCATTGCTGTGCAAAGACAGTTTTTCCGTTCTTTTTTCATTAAAATATCATAATTCACGCAGCTTTTGCAGCCGTTCCAGAATTCTTCATCCTGAGTAAGTTCAGAATAAATGACGGGTTTATACCCCAGATCACTGTTGATCTTCATGACTGCCAAACCGGTAGTTAATCCGAAAATTTTAGCGTTGGGGTATTTTTTTCGGGACAAAGCGAATACTTTGTCCTTGATTAAGGTTGCCACTCCCAAATGTCTGAATTCAGGAGAAACAATAAGCCCGGAATTGGCAACAAACTGACCGTGAGACCATGTTTCTATATAACAGAAACCCACCCACTTTCCTTTATCGGTTGCTACTACAGCGTTTCCATCAGTAATTTTTTTACTGAGGTATTCTATGGAACGCTTGGCAATCCCCGTTCCTCTGCGCTGTGCAGAATCGTACATTTCCTGCTGTATTTCACTCACATACATCAGATGTATGGATGAGGAAATTTCTATTTCCATTTATTTATCTAAATTTTTTGGCAAATTTAAAATATAATTTCTTTTAAAACCAAATAAAAAAGATAATTTTATTGAATTAAATTAATATACAGGTAATTTTATCTTTACATGAAATTAACATTTTGCTAAATTATTATATATTTGCTAAAAAGATATAGCTATGGAAAATCGATGCCCTAAATGCAACACAGACAAAGTGGTTAAAAGCGGAATTGTAAACAACAAACAACGCTTTCTATGCAAAGACTGCAACTATTATTTCACGGTAAAAAAACTGGGAAAACAAATAGATGATTACTACGTAACCAAAGCTTTACAGCTCTATCTCGAGGGATTGAGTTTTCGTGAAATTGAAAGAATTATAGGCGTTTCTCATGTGACGATCAGTTCATGGATCAAGAAATACAATATTACAAGACCTCCTCATTCTGAGTTTCATCCGGTATATAAAATCCTAAAACAAAATGAGCTGATTGACTATATGAGTAAAGAAGAAAATCTGAAAAATTCAGGATTAATTATCACTCAGTTTGCAGACAAATATATGCTGATAAAATGGGAAAGATTTAAGAAATAATTTTAAAATCAATTGAAAATAAATGAATTGAGAATTTAAAATCCTGCTCAATACCAATAAATACTAAACTCAAAACTTAGAACTTTAAGATCTATCTATATACTTACCATTAATATATATTAAATTTCTTTAAATAAATTTTTAATTACAATTTGGCTTTCACAAAAAACAACGCCAAAAATTGATAATTTATGAAGAAATTAATCACTTTTATTGGATTGGCTTTAATCAGCAATTCTTTACACGCTCAAGGTTCGCCGGATTACGGAAGCGGATTAAAAATTAATCTCAATCAGCAGGGCGATAAATATGTCAGGTTCATTTTATGGGATCAGTTTTGGTTGAGGAACACGCAGATGAATCCGGGAAGTATGGTTGGCGGAGAACCCACAGACAATTCATGGAGTCTGGGAAACAGAAGATTACGTACTTTGGCGTACGCTCAGATTTCCAAAAGATATATGATCTTAGCGCATTTTGGGATTAACAATCAGACATTTATCAATGGAGGCGGTTCGGGAACTTCAGGAACAGGAGGTTATGGAAACGGTAAAAAACCGCAGCTCTTTTTTCATGATGCATGGAATGAATACGCCGTGTTTCTACCCGGAGAGGCAGGAAAATTCACCTTATCTTTAGGAGCGGGACTTCATTACTATATGGGACTTTCCCGAATGACGATGGCTTCAACATTAAACTTCCTTACGGTTGACTCCCCTATTTTCACATGGCCATTAATCGATAACTCAGATCAGTTTGCGAGACAACTGGGAATGTTTGCGAAAGGCAAATATGGAAAACTGGAATACCGTTTCAGTTTAAACAAGCCTTTTGCAACGGATTTAACTCCGGTAAATGTTACCGATCCTGCTAAAGCGGTTGCCGTGGACAACAACGGAAACCCCAATTTTTCAAAAGCAGGATATGTAGAGTATCAGTTTTTAGATGAAGAATCCAATGTATTGCCTTTCAAAGTAGGTTCTTATCTGGGAACCAAAAAAGTTTTTAATCTTGGCGCAGGATTTTACCATCAAAAAGACGGAACCCGAACTTCTATAAATTCCACTGTTGAAAAGCACGACATCACCCTTGTTGCAGTAGATGCTTTTGCAGATATTCCTTTGGGAAATGCTAAAAATAAAATGGCAGTTTCCGCGTATGCAGGCTATTACAACTATCAGTTTGGTCCGAATTACGTGAGAAATTTAGGAATTATGAACATCGCTGCCTCTGATCCGAATTTTACGGGAAGCAAAGCCATTGCAGGAGTAGGAAATCTGCAACCGACCATCGGAACAGGGAATATTATCTATGCACAAGCCGGATTGCTATTGCCAAGTCAGGCTGAAAAACCGAAAATCAGAATCCAGCCTTTCGCAGCATATACTCACAAGAATTTTGAAGCATTTGACAAATCTTCGTCACAGTTTGATGTGGGTGCAAACTGGTTCATAGACGGTCATCACGCGAAAATTACCACGCAGTATTCTACAAGACCGGTTTATACGAGTCCTACGGAAAGCCCTTCTTCAAAAGGGGAATTCATTGTACAGTTCCAGATTTATTTATAAAAATATTAATCATTATTTTTTTTACAATCGCAAAGACGCAAAGCTTTTTTAAACCAGAACGTTTTTAAGACGCAAGAAAATCAAAGATTTTCAGCAAGTCCCTTTTAAATTTTATCGAAGATAAATTCTTTGCGCCTTACAACATAAAGCATATAAAATTTTCCTTGCACCCTTGCGATAAAAAACAAAAACTATCAAAATCCAATCAATTTAAACTAACATCAAAAATTAAAGCATATGAGCGATAACAATGAAATAAGCTACGAGAATATGACGGATAAGCAAAAGAATCGTACGATCTGGAGCGTCATTACAGCATCATCTCTCGGAACACTAATCGAATGGTATGATTTCTACATTTTCGGAAGTCTTGCCGTTGTACTGGCTACAAAATTTTTTCCGGCAGATAATCCTACTGCAGCATTTTTATCTACATTAGCTACTTTTGCCGCAGGATTTGTCGTGAGACCTTTCGGAGCGCTATTTTTCGGAAGATTAGGAGATCTTATCGGGAGAAAATACACCTTTTTGGTCACTTTACTGATTATGGGATTTTCTACATTTCTTATCGGATGTATTCCCAGTTATGAAACCATAGGATTTATGGCTCCTGTTTTGGTATTAATTTTAAGATTATTACAAGGATTGGCTTTAGGAGGTGAATATGGAGGCGCTGCAACTTATGTCGCAGAATACGCACAACCTGGAAGAAGAGGCTACTGGACTTCGTGGATCCAGACTACTGCAACAGCCGGACTTTTCATTTCACTTATTGTAATTATGGTAACAAAAACCACTCTTTCCACTGAGGAATTTGACGGTTGGGGATGGAGAGTTCCGTTTTGGATTTCGATATTAATGGTGGGCGTTTCTTACATCATCAGAAAAAACATGAAAGAATCTCCGCTTTTTGCCAAAGCTAAAAGTGAAGGAAAGACTTCCAAAAATCCGTTAAAGGAAAGTTTCGGAAATAAACTAAACTTCAAATTTGTTCTTCTTGCATTGTTCGGAGCGGCGATGGGACAAGGGGTAATCTGGTACACAGGACAATTTTATGCGATGAGCTTCCTTCAGAAAGTGATGAATATTGAATCGATTCAGGTGGATTATTTAATGGCAACTGCTTTGTTTTTAGGAACTCCGTTCTTCGTTTTCTTTGGATGGCTTTCTGATAAAGTTGGAAGAAAAGCAATCATGATGACCGGAATGCTGATCGCGATTTTCGCATACAGACCGATTTATGACAATATGTTTAAAAGCGTTGATTTAAAATCCAAAACCATTGCAGAAAGTGGTCTGGTTGAAAAAAGAACGGCAAAAATTCATGACAAAATTGCGACGGACAGTTTAATCACTTTCCACAAAGAAACGCTTTTCACGGACGGAACTTTGGCTAAAAAAGACAGCATTGTACACTGGTCTCCGACCGGACCTGTGATGAAAGACGGAAAAGCTGAAGAACCAAAGGTAACTCAGTCGATAAAGATCAACGACAGCACAAAATGGTATCTTGTATTTTTAGTTTTCATTCAGGTGATTTTTGTAACGATGGTTTACGGTCCTATTGCGGCATTTTTAGTTGAAATGTTCCCGGTAAGAATCCGCTACACCTCAATGTCATTGCCTTATCATATTGGAAACGGAGTTTTTGGAGGACTGCTTCCTGCTGTTGCCACTTATCTCGTAACCACAGGAAAAGACGGAGGACATCCTGAATGGTATCTGGAAGGACTTTGGTATCCGATAGGCGTTGCCGCTGTCTGTCTTTTAGTCGGATTAATTTATCTAAAAAATAAGAACAATAATATTCACGATTAAGCCCAGAATCACTTAAAAATTTATTAATTTTAAAACTACTAAAATGAACAAAATACTCAACATAATAAAAAAGATATTTGGTGTACTCTGGATCGCCATTGCACTGGTGGTAGGATATTTCGGAATTACAGTAATGGGAATTCCAAAAATCACCTCAGGAAAACAGGAAGATCTGGTTTTCGGAATCATTATCCTTTGTGTACTGATGCCGATTATTTCCGGCGGAATGGCAATTTTCGGCTACTATGCACTGATCGGGGAATATTCTGACGATAAAGTTTAATCTATTGATGATGAATGATAATTGATTGATGATACAAAAATGTCAGACCATCAATTATCATTCATTTAATTATCATATATGAAAAAAAGACACGAACAAAAACTGATCATTCTGAGCATCGGACTTATGATTGCCTTCAGCATTCCTGTTTCGTTGCTGTTCAACAGTGACCGGGAAGTTTTCGGTTACCCAATGATTCTGGTTTATATTTTCGCTGTCTGGATGGTTTCCATCATTATTTCTTTTGTAATCGTAAAAAAGTATGATGAGTAGTTTCGCTTTATTCACCGTAGTTTTGTTTTATCTGGCACTTTTATTCTTAGTCGCTCATCTGGCGGAGAAGAAAAAGAGCAAGCTCTGGATCAACAATCCTTACATCTACGCGCTTTCCCTCGCTGTGTACTGTACCGCATGGACGTACTACGGAAGCATTGGTGTGGCGGCAACAAGCGGGCTTAATTATCTTCCGATTTATGTGGGACCGATTATGGTAATTCCGGCGTGGATCTACATCAACACAAGGATTGTACGTATTTCAAGGGTGAATAAGATCAGTAGTTTAGCCGATTTTATTTCTTTACGATATGGGAACAGCAGAAGTTTCAGCGCGATTATTACGGTGGTTTGTCTTTTGGCAATTGTTCCTTACATTGGTTTGCAGATCAAGGCTATTTCTGAAACTTTTCATCTGGTAACCAAAACAGCGATTTCTAAAAACATTTTAACGGATAACGCAACTTTCGTTGTTGTTTTAATTGCTTTATTTTCATCCTATTACGGAACACGCTACGTTGATGCTTCCGAAAAACGTTTGGGAATAATTTCCGCTATTGCACTGGAAAGTTTTCTTAAACTGTTCTTTATCATTATTTTAGGATTATTCGTTATTTACTTTGCATTTGACGGATTCTCGGATATTTATGAAAAGGCGAGTCTTTTTAAAGATTTTAAAGAAAAAAATACATTCAACGGTATTGAAGGTGCGATGAACTGGATGGTGCTTTGCATGATTTCCGGAACAGCAATCTGTATTCTTCCAAGACAGTTTCATACCGCAATCGTAGAAAACCGACAGGAAAAACACATCAAAACAGCCATCTGGTTTTTTCCGCTTTATTTATTGATTTTTACGATCTTCATTTTTCCAATTGCATGGGCGGGAAGATTGATTTTTGACGGACAAAACGTCAATCCGGAGTTCTACTCTATCCTGATTCCTCAGTATTTTGACAATACTTTAATTACGGTTTTGGTTTTTCTGGGAGGATTAAGCTCCTCTATTTCGATGATCATCATTTCAGCTATTACCTTATCCATCATGCTTTCCAATAATCTTATCATTCCTTACGGATTATTAGGAAAGTTCAAATCTGAAAACGAAGTTCAGAATACCAGAAATATCACCAACATCAGGAAATTCAGCATTTTCGCACTGATTATCATGGCTTTTGGTTTTTATAAATATTTTATTTTAAAAACTTCGCTGGATTCTGTCGGACTCATTTCTTTCGTTGTCATTGCTCAATTGGCACCTGCTTTTTTCGGAGCTATTTTCTGGAGAAGAGGAAGTTATAAAGGGGCTGTTATCGGTTTATTGGCAGGATTGGCAATCTGCTATTTCGGATTGATTATTCCACAATATTACTTCTCTTACAATCAGGAATTTAAAGGCATTTTAAGAGATTTATACGATGCTTTTGATTTTTTCAAGATTTCCTTTTTAGGAAGAATTCCACAGATTTTCTTCTGGTCTCTTTTAGTGAATACTGCTTTATTTTCTATCATTTCGGTGAGCATCAAAGGAAATTACCGTGAAAGAAATTTCGCTGAATTGTATGTAGACATTGATAAGTACATTCAAAACCACGAAAATGCTTTTATCTGGCGCGGAACAGCCTACGTTTCCGACATTAAAAATATTCTGGAACGATTTTTAGGCAAAAACAAAACCGAACAGGCATTAAGAATTTTTAATTTAAAATATAATATTGATTCGCAGACAGAAACCGCCGATTCCAGATTTATTAAATTCTCGGAAAACCTTCTTGCCGGAAGAATAGGAACGGCTTCTGCCAAAATCCTTATCGAAGGGGTAACCAAAGAAGATAAAATTTCTTTAAAGGAAGTTTTAAACATTCTTGAAGAATCAAAAGAAACTATCACGCTTAATAAAAAGCTTACCGAACAATCGGAAGAGCTACAGAAATTATCCGATGATCTGAGAAATGCCAATGAAAACCTCATCATTAAAGACCGTCAGAAAGATGATTTTCTGGATTCTGTTGCCCATGAATTAAGAACTCCGATTACCGCCATACGTTCCGCAGGAGAAATTTTAGCCGATGATGACGATATTCCTTTGGAAATTAAAAAGGAATTTTTAAATAACATCATCACAGAATCCGACAGACTGAGTGAGATCATCAACGATATTCTGTATCTGGACAAATTGCAGCATGGAGAAATCGTACTGCACATTCAGGAAAATAATATTCTTGAAACGTACAAAAAAGCAGTTAATCCTCTTATGCATCTTATTCAGCAGAAAAATATTCATCTCAGTGAAGTCAATCTTCTCAATCAGTTTTTATTTAAATATGATGAAGCGAGAATGATTCAGCTTTTTCAGAATATTTTAGGAAATGCTTTGAAATTTACGGATGAACAGGGAACTATTCAGACCAAATTATCAGAAATAGAAGATGGGTTAATCATTAAAATTTTCAATACCGGAAAACATATTCCCGAAGAGGATTTGGAAATGATTTTTGATAAATTTTACCAGTCGAAAAATCAAAATATTTTGAAACCAACGGGAAGCGGACTGGGACTTGCCATTTCAAAAAAAATCACAGAAGCGCAGGGAGGAACCATAAAAGCAGAAAACAGCGGATTGGGCGTGACTTTTACAATCGCTCTGCCAAAAGAATAAGAAGGAGGAGGGGAACCCGAAGGGTTCCCCAAAAGAAACAAAAAAACAATGCAGTTGAACAATAAGATAACCACAATATGAAGAAGATAATCATTGCCGATGACGAGCACAAAATATTAATGTCGCTGGAATACAGCTTTAAGAAAAACGGATACGATGTATTTATTGCAAGAGACGGAACAGAAGTTCTGGAATTTCTGAAAACAATGACGCCCGATGTCATTTTACTGGATATTATGATGCCAAATCTCGATGGATACAGTACTCTGGAACTAATAAAACAGGATGAAAAACTGAAAGATACAAAAGTAATTTTTCTGAGTGCGAAAAACAACCCGAAAGACATTGAAAAAGGTCTGGAAATGGGAGCCGATGCTTACGTTACGAAGCCTTATTCAATAAAAAAACTTATGCAGCAGATAGAAGAAATGTTTTGATACATTTTACAAACCGTCATTGCGAACGAAGTGGAGCAATCTCAACAAAATATTAAAAGATTGCTTCGTCACTACGCTCCTCGCAATGACAAAAACACAAAAACTAATATGAATACAGATATTTTATTCAAGCAAAGCATAGAAGACAAAGAGAATTTCTGGAAAGAACAGGCTCAGGAAATCAGTTGGTATGAATTCCCGAAAACCATTACTTCTAATGACGAAAACCACTACAACCAGTGGTTTCCGGACGGAAAACTCAATATGTGCGATTTATGTATTGATAAACATATTAAAGATGGTTTTGGAGATCAGGTTGCAGTTGTTTACGATTCTCCGGTAACGAACCAAAAGCAAACCTATACCTTCAATGAAGCCAAAAAGGAAATTTCGAAATTAGCAGGAGGATTAATTTCTTTAGGATTAAAAAAAGGTGATACCGCTGTCATTTATATGCCGATGATTCCGCAGACTTTGTTTTCCATGCTGGCGTGCGCAAGAATTGGAGTGATCCATAATGTGGTTTTCGGAGGTTTTGCGCCACACGAACTGGTGGTGAGAATTGACGACTGCAAACCAAAAGCATTAATTACGGCAACCGCAGGAGTTGAAATTGCAAAAAGAATTCCTTATCTGCCTTTGGTAGAAAAAGCGATCGAACTGGCACAAGATAAGGTAGATCACATCATTGTCTACAACAGAAAACTGGTTGACAATCAACATGAAATGTTTGGTGGGTTAATTGATTACGAAGAATTGGTACAGAACTCAGAACCTGCGGATTGCGTTTCGGTGGAATCCACTCACCCACTCTATTTGCTGTATACTTCCGGAACAACGGGAAAACCAAAAGGTGTTGCAAGAGATACAGGAGGTTACGCCACCGCGTTGAAGTTTTCGATGAAATATATTTATGGAATCGAACCGGGAGAAACTTTTTGGGCAGCTTCCGATTTCGGATGGGCAGTTGGTCACAGTTATACCGTTTACGGTCCTTTAATCAACAGAAATTCAACGATTATTTTTGAAGGAAAACCTATTATGACGCCCGATGCGGGAACATTCTGGAGAATTATTTCCGAATATAAAGTAGCAGCCATGTTTACCGCTCCTACTGCAATCAGAGCCATCAAAAAAGAAGATCCGAACGGAGAATTGGTGAAAAAATATGATTTAAGCCACTTCAAAAAACAGTTTTTAGCAGGAGAAAGATGTGATGTTGCCACTCTGGACTGGTTTGCAGAACACATCGGCGTTCCGGCAATCGATCATTGGTGGCAGACCGAATCCGGTTCTCCAATGCTGGGTTTAATGACTTTTAATGAAGAATACAAAATCAAAAGAGCTTCCGCAGGAAAACCAATTCCCGGCTATGATATTAAAATTTTCGATGAAAACGGCTATGAACTAAATGCGCATCATGAAGGTTATTTAGTTATAAAATTACCGCTTCCTCCCGGAGCTTTGCTGGGAATCTGGAAAGATTATGACCGTTTTGAGAAAAGCTATCTCTCACAGTACAAAGGCTATTATTTTTCCGGAGACGGAGCCATAAAAGATGAGGACGGCTATATTTTCATCACAGGAAGAGTGGATGATGTTATTAATGTTGCAGGGCACCGCCTTTCCACTTCAGAAATGGAAGAAATTGTTTCCTCTCATCCCGATGTTGCAGAATGCGCTGTTGTAGGAATTGATGATGAGCTGAAAGGACAGATTCCTTTTGCAACGGTTGTTTTAAAAAACGGATCCGCTGTTTCCGAAGATCAAGTAGAAAAGGATATCGTAAAAACAGTCCGTGAAAAAATAGGCGCTGTTGCCTGTCTTAAAAATGTGATGGTTGTAAAACGCTTACCTAAAACCCGTTCAGGAAAAATTTTAAGAAAGCTGATCCGTACTTTACTGGACGGAAAAGAATTTCAGATTCCTTCAACAATTGATGACGAAAAGATTATTGAAGAAATTCAGGAAAAAATTGGAGATTACAGAAGATAAAATATAAAATTGTTTAAACCATTTCAGGATTAACCACAAAAGTCGCAAAAGACAGTATTAAAGTGAATTTCTATAATAATTAAAGCGCTCAAAAGGATAAAAATCAAAGATTTTTAAAAACTATTGTTATCTTTTTGATTTATAATAATCAACTTTAAATAAAGGTTTAGTTCATCTTTTGTGACTTTTGCGGTTAAATAAAAGTTTAAACAGACTTTAAAAAGAGACTAAAAATTTAAATAATAAAATTTCAAAAAAGAAGGATATGAGAAACTATCAGATAGAAAACCTACCGCAATATTTTGAAGAGTATAAAAAATCGATCAAAAATCCTAAAAAATTCTGGGATAAAATTGCAGATGAAAATTTCGTGTGGTATCAGAGATGGAGCAAGGTCGTGAAATACGATATGAATGAAGCCAAAATTTCGTGGTTTAAAAATGCAAAATTAAATATTACCAAAAACTGCATCGACAGACATTTAGCAGTAAGAGGCGATAAAACGGCAATCATCTGGGAACCGAACGATCCAAAAGAAGAAGCACAGCATATTTCTTACAACGAACTCTACAAAAGAGTCAACAAAACTGCCAATGTTCTTCGTGAAATGGGCATCGAAAAGGGCGACAGAGTCTGCATTTATCTTCCGATGATTCCGGAGCTTGCTATCACGATGTTGGCTTGTGCAAAACTGGGAGCTGTTCATTCCGTTATTTTCGCAGGATTTTCCGCTTCAGCGGTTTCTTCAAGAGTAAATGACTGTGGTGCAAAAATGGTCATCACCTCAGACGGAAGCTACAGAGGAAACAAAGTTTTAGATCTGAAAAGCATTGTAGACGAAGCTCTGGAAAAAACACCGAGCGTAGAAAAAGTTTTGGTGGTAAAAAGAACCAACAATGAAGTGAAAATGAAGGAGCACAGAGATTTCTGGATGGAAGATCTTTACGAAAACGCTTCTACGGATTTCGTTACCGTAATTATGGATGCAGAAGATCCGCTGTTCATTCTGTACACTTCCGGTTCTACGGGAAAACCTAAAGGAATGCTTCATACCTGCGCCGGATATATGGTGTACACCGCGTATACTTTTAAAAATGTATTCAATTATAAAGAAAATGACATTTATTGGTGTACTGCAGATATTGGCTGGATTACAGGACATTCCTACATCCTTTACGGTCCGCTTTTAAACGGTGCAACCACTGTTATTTTCGAAGGGGTTCCTACTTATCCTGAACCGGACAGATTCTGGGAAGTGATTGAAAAACATAAAATTACACAGTTTTACACAGCTCCGACTGCGATCCGTTCTCTGGCTAAAGAAAGTTCAGAATGGGTAGACAAACACGATTTAAGCTCGTTAAAAGTGATCGGTTCTGTTGGAGAGCCCATTAACGATGAAGCTTGGCATTGGTTCAACGATCATGTGGGCAACAAGAAATGTCCGATTGTTGATACTTGGTGGCAGACAGAAACCGGAGGAATTATGATCTCGCCGCTCCCTTTCGTTACCCCTACAAAACCAACGTACGCTACTCTTCCACTGCCTGGAATTCAGCCTGTTCTGATGGACGATAAACGAAACGAAATTACCGGAAATCAGGTGACGGGAAATCTCTGCATCCGTTTTCCATGGCCGGGAATTGCAAGAACGATCTGGGGAGACCATCAAAGATACAAAGAAACCTATTTTACTGCTTTTCCGGGGAAATATTTCACGGGAGACGGTGCTTTAAGAGATGAAGTCGGCTATTACAGAATTACTGGTCGTGTAGATGATGTGATTATTGTTTCCGGACACAATTTAGGAACAGCCCCAATTGAAGACAGCATCAATGAACATCCTGCTGTTGCGGAATCTGCAATCGTAGGTTATCCTCACGACATCAAAGGAAATGCGCTGTACGGTTTCGTGATCCTGAAAGAATCCGGTGAAAGCAGAGACAAGGACAATCTGAAAAAAGAAATTAATCAGTTGATTTCAGACCAAATAGGTCCGATTGCAAAGCTTGATAAGATTCAGTTTGTTTCAGGACTTCCAAAAACGCGTTCCGGAAAGATTATGCGTAGAATCCTGAGAAAAATTGCAGAAGGAGATTTCAGCAACTTCGGAGACATCACTACCCTTTTGAATCCTGAAATTGTTGAAGAAATCAAGAACGAAAGAATTTAATATTTTCACTGAAACCTATATATAACCTCGCAGAAATGTGAGGTTTTTTTGTTATTTTTAACCTGAGTTCGGGATAAGTCTTCTTAAACGCAAGGTTAAACAAAGAAATTCAATTATCAGGAATTCAGCTTTTAAGATATACAAAGGCGTAAAACTTATCAAAGTAATACCATTTTCGTCTTTTTTAAATAAACGAAGTGCCTTTGTTTAGCTTACAAACTTTCAATAAGTAAAAAAAATCTTTTGTTTTTCTTTGCGATAAAACAATACAACACTATAAATCAATTATTTAAAATTATTTCTTATCCCGAACTGAGGTTATTTTTAAATTCAATTTATCAGCATGAAAAAGCTTATTCTTCTGACATTTTCAACTGTTTTTCTGAACGCTCAAAACTATAAAATATCAGATTTTTCTAAAGATTATTATGCTACAGTTACTAAAAACTCAAGAGACAAAACATCACAGATCCTCAAAGTTTTTAGTCTGAAAAATAAAAAACCGCTTATCACGCAAACGGTAAATTTAAGCGAGTATGATTTTAAAAATACCCAATCCAATATTGCAGAAATTCCATATGGTCATCAAAGTATTATTATCTATGATGATTTTAATTTTGACGGTAAAAAAGATATCGCAATAAAATATGGTAATGAAAGCTGCTACGGCGGTCCGTCGTTCGTGGTTTATCTTTATGAAAATAACACATTTGTTGAAAATGCAGATTTTTCAGATTTAGCCCAAAACTATTGTGGCTTTTTTGATGTTGATAAAGCTAAAAAGCAGATTCATGTCATGACTAAGTCTGGCTGCTGTTGGCATCAATATTCTGATTTCATTATAAAAAATGGCTCACCTTTTCTTCTGAAACAATCTGAAGAACAGCTCGATGCTTCCGGTCTTTATTTTGAAACAGAAGTTAAAGAATGGAAAAACAGATACATCAATTATAAATACAAAACCATTGATATTTATATTGTTAGTAAATACATTCTTCTCTCCTACACGCTGGAAAACAACAAAAAAATGTACCTTATTAAAACAGAAAGTAACCAACTGTATTATTTTTTCACCA
Source organism: Chryseobacterium sp. C3 (assembly GCF_014218905.1). Lineage (NCBI taxonomy): Bacteria > Pseudomonadati > Bacteroidota > Flavobacteriia > Flavobacteriales > Weeksellaceae > Chryseobacterium > Chryseobacterium sp. C3. The sequence continues at coordinate 97,619 of NZ_JACLCU010000003.1, forward strand.
AAAAAAACGGAGATATTGAACTTCTTTACCGTGATATCTTTTTCTATTCAAAAAAAGAAAATTCGCTTTCTTTCAAAAGTGGCAATGTGCGTTATACGATTTTTAATAATAAGATCGAAGTTAACATGAATAATGCAAAAACCATAATCAATGCAAAAACAGAAACGAGGAGAAATAATATCTCAAATGTTTACAATTCTTTTAAAAATGAAAATATAGAAAATCTGGAAATTATTAATTAGTAAAAATCAAACATTTGTTCAATAGAAGATTTCAAAGAAAAGGCAAAACTTTATAGATTTTATATTAATAAAACCATTTAATTGTTATTTTCTTAAAATACATGAATTATTTTCACTAAATTTATATTCAACTTAAAAACTATTGCTTATGTCAAATATATTAGCTGGATTATTTGGACATCACAGCGATTATAAAAAAATAGAAGCAGACCTTGAAAACTCAGGTTTCACAGATTCAGAATATATTGTCTATCTTCATGATGATGAGCTACATTCCCAATATCTGGTAAGTGTAGCCGTAAAAGACCACCATCAGACGGATAATGCTTCCTCTATTTTCAGCCGGAATAATGTGCTAAAAACCTATCTTTTTGAAAATGTAGAAATTGAGCAGGCAAATTATATGAACATCAAAAGGTTTATCGATGCCAGAAATAAAGCGGAAATCCACGACAGTCCGGATATAAGAATAAAAACCTCTACTGCCGGAATGGATTCTGAAGTAAAATTTTAACCATTCAAGATAAAAATTAATAACCGAAATCCGCAGAGCGTTCTGCGGATCTTTTAATGCTGAAAACTGCAAAAAATTTCGTATTTTCGTGTAAATATAGGCTTTTACACAAATGAGTTACGACTTAGAACAGGAAAACAAGGAGATCCTTGCAAGATATAAGGATCTGATTTCGAATACATACAGAACTTTAGATGAGGAAAATAACAAGCTCATCCGTAAGGCATTCGATATAGCGCTTGATGCGCACAAAGATCAGCGAAGAAAATCTGGTGAACCCTACATTTACCATCCTATTGCTGTTGCCAAAATCGTAGCAACGGAAATCGGTTTGGGAGCCACTTCCATTGCGTGTGCCTTGCTGCATGATGTAATTGAAGATTCTGACTACACTTATGAAGATCTGAAGAAAATTTTTGGTGAAAAAATAGCCAATATCGTGAACGGACTCACGAAAATCTCCATCATGAATCATCAGAATATTTCGGTGCAGTCTGAGAATTACAGAAAGCTTCTGTTGACGCTGTCTGAAGATTTCAGGGTGATTCTTATTAAGATTGCAGACCGTCTTCACAATATGCGTACTCTGGAAAGCATGGCTCCGGACAAGCAGAAGAAAATTGCTTCCGAAACCGTTTATATTTACGCTCCGATGGCGCATCGTCTCGGATTATACAACATCAAATCTGAGCTTGAAGACCTTTCTTTAAAGTATAACAATCCGGATGTTTACAAAGAAATTACCGAGAAATTAGAACTTGCCAAAGAAAGCCGCGAAAGATATATTGAGGAATTTAAAAAAGAAGTCTCTGAGAAATTAAATGAAGAAGGATTAAATTTCAAAATTAAAGGACGTGCGAAAGCCATTTCTTCGATTTACAGGAAAATGCTGAAACAGGGTGTTTCCTTTGAAGAGGTTTTCGACAATTACGCCATCAGAATCATTTATAAATCGGATGCCAAAAACGAAAAATTCCTGGCTTGGAAAATTTACTCCATTGTAACGGATGTTTATCACAGTAATCCTTCCAGAATGCGGGATTGGATTACGCAGCCGCGTTCTACAGGATACGAAAGTTTACACTTAACCGTTCTAGGTCCTGATAAAAAATGGATTGAAGTACAGATCCGTTCCGAAAGAATGGACGAAATTGCTGAAAAAGGCGTTGCAGCGCATTACAAATACAAAGAAGGCTACAAACAAAGCTCCGAAGACCGGAATTTTGAAAACTGGGTAACCGAAATCCGCGAAGTTCTTGAACAGCAGCAGGATCTTTCCACTTCGGAATTACTCGATAATATTAAACTGAATTTGTATTCGAAAGAAGTTTTTGTGTTTACGCCAAAAGGTGAGATTAAAATTTTACCGACCAATGCAACCGCTCTGGATTTTGCCTTTTCCGTTCACTCCGATCTGGGAATGAAATGTTTAGGCGCGAAAATCAACGGCAAACTGGTTCCGATTTCGTATGTTTTGCAGAATGGCGATCAGATCGATATTTTATCCTCCCAAAATCAGAAACCAAAATCCGACTGGCTGGAATTTGTTGTTACTTCAAAGGCTAAATCCAAGATCAAGAGTTATTTAAACTCACAAAAAAATCAACTGGTTGAAGACGGAAAAGAAATTTTACAGCGAAAACTGCGTCATGCGAAAATTAATTTTAATGATGAGGAAATTAATAAGCTTCAAAAATTCTTTAATCTTAAAAGTTCACAGGAATTATTTTTAAAATTCCAAAGCAACGAGCTGGATGCAAGCAGTTTAAGAAAATATATTGAAAGTAAAAATGTATTCAACAACCTGCTTTCAAGATTCAGAAAATCGCCTGCGAAAAATACAACTTACGTAGAGCCGAAAGAGCAGAATCTCGACATGATTGTCTTTGGAAAAGATGAAGAAAAACTGAATTACAGCTATGCAAAATGCTGTACGGTAATTCCGGGAGACAAAATTTTCGGATTCATCACGATTTCGGATGGGATCAAAGTACACAGCGACAATTGTCCGAACGCGATCAACCTTCGCGCACAATATGATTACAGGGTAATTCCTGCGAAATGGGTGAATGCGGAAAGCTTCAAAAACAGAGTAAAAATAGAAATTGAAGGACTCGACAGAATGGGAATGATAAATGATATTACCACCGTCATCAGTGGTGCAATGGGAATGGATATGAAAAGTATGTCCATCGAATCCAACGACGGGATTTTTACAGGAACGATCATTCTTGAGGTAAAAAATAAAAGTCAGCTCGAGCAGACCTTCACCAAACTGAATGATATTAACGGCGTCTCCAGAGTGAGACGACTACAATCTTAGATATGAATTTAACGGTATATTTTAAAAAATTTTTCGAAAGCAGTCAGGCTTCAGGAATTATCCTGATTTTCTGTGTTTTAGTTTCTTTACTTATTGCCAATTCCTCTTTTGCGGAAAGCTTTCAGCACTTTTTGGACAGAGAAGCAGGAACAGAAATTTTTCATCTTAAATATCCCGTTAGTATCTGGATTAACGACGGTTTGATGGCGATTTTCTTCCTTTTGGTAGGATTGGAGATTAAAAGAGAAATGGTGGAAGGTGAACTTTCTTCATTTAAAAATGCTTCTCTGCCGATATTTGCGGCAATCGGCGGTATGCTTGTTCCGGCAATTATTTATAGTTTTTTTAATTTCGGAACTTCATACGGAAACGGTTGGGGAATTCCGATGGCAACAGATATTGCTTTTTCACTGGCAATTATTTCCATGCTGGGAAAAAGAATTCCGAATTCCATTAAAATTTTTCTTGCCGCTTTGGCGATTGTAGACGATCTGGGAGCTATTCTGGTTATTGCCATATTTTATACAGAACAGATTCACTGGATGTATTTATTTTTATCTTTAGGAATTACAGTGCTTTTATTTTTACTGAATTTCCTAAAAGTTACCCGAATTATCTTCTATCTGATTCCCGGATTATTTTTGTGGTATTTCCTTCATCATTCGGGAATTCATGCTACTATTGCAGGAGTTTTACTGGCATTTACCATTCCTACCAATGTTTCAACTGTTGAGATTTCTCCTTTGGAAAAACTGGAGCATCAGCTTCATTTCCCGGTAAGTTTCATCATTATGCCTGTTTTTGCTTTAACCAATACTAACATCACTTTCAATAACGAAATGATCGGAGGTCTTACAAGCACCTTAGGTTTGGGAATTATTATCGGATTAGTTGCCGGAAAATTAATCGGAATCAATATTTTTTCCTTAATAGCCATAAAACTGAAACTCAGCTCTCTTCCTCAAAACAGCACATTGATGCACATGATTGGCGTAGGATTGCTTGCCGGAATTGGTTTTACGATGTCTATTTTCATCGCACTGTTGTCCTTCAAGGATGAAATTCCGATTCAGGATGAGGCTAAATTTGCCATTTTAATTGCTTCTTTTATAGCAGCGGTTTCCGGTTTTTTAATTTTGAAAATAAGCTCTAAAAATGATATTATTGAAGACGAGGAAAATTAATTTTCTTCGTTTTTTTTATCGTTAAATTTCCACTTGTGATTTTCATCGCCTTCTAAATCCGGCTCAGAATTTTTTGCGTGATAGCCTTTTGCTTCTTTCTTCAGTTCATCGGAAAGCAGTTTTTCAATTCTCACTTTTCTCAGTGCCATGTTTAATTCGTTGCCAAAAAGCAGAAGATATACATTTACATTTACCCAGACCATCAGAAGAATCATACTTCCGATAGAACCGTAAAGAACGTTGTAACGGGCGATATTCTTCACATAAAGCGCGAATCCGTACGTGGTTAGCACAAACAGAACCGTGGTTAAAATAGCTCCCGGAACCGCCTGTCTGAATCTTGCAATTCTTACCGTTCCCAACCAGTAAAATAGAGTAAGCAGAATAAAATAAAAGATGGGAAACGATACAAATCCGATGATTTTTGAAAGGTTATCCACCAGCCATGAAATATCCTGAACCGGCGTAAAAAGTTTAAGAACAAACTCTGAATAATAAACTCCGAAAAGCGCTAAAAACACAATCGTAATAAACCCGATGGTGATGAAAAAAGACAGTATAAATTCTTTAACGTCCGACATTTTTTCATCCGTATTCTCGTTAAATCCGTTAATAAGCGAAAACGTTCCGTTCGTTGCAAAAACCAAAGCAAAAACAATGGTTAAATTACTGATTCCTTTCATGTTGGGAACAATACTCGTTTCTATATAATTTCGGACGTCACCTTCTATATTGGACGGGAATACATTGTGAAGCAACACTTCGAAAATATAGAACTGAAGCTTATCGTAGTGCGGCATATATGGCAAAACCGAAAGCAGGAACAGAATAAATGGAAAAAGACTGATGGTGAAACTCCAGGAAATAGCCGCAGCTTTTCTGCCGATTTTATCTTTAAAAATACCGCTGATGTAGATCTGAAACATCTGCCAAAGCGATATTCCCAGAAAAGGAATATGTATATCGTCAAAAAATTCTTGAATTTTCAAGATGAATTTAGGAAGTTTTATGCCCATACTTATTTTGCTTCATCATAAAGGTGCCATACAAAAATAATGATTTTTTTAAACTTGAAAATCTGATGCCAATTTTTTAGATAAGAGATTAATCACCTGAGTTCGGGATAAGTCTTCTTAAACGCAAGGTTAAACAAAGAAATTCAATTATCAGGAATTCAGCTTTTAAGATATACAAAGGCGTAAAACTTATCAAAGTAATACCATTTTCGTCTTTTTTAAATAAACGAAGTGCCTTTGTTTAGCTTACAAACTTTCAATAAGTAAAAAAAATCTTTTGTTTTTCTTTGCGATAAAACAATACAACACTATAAATCAATTATTTAAATTTATTTCTTATCCCGAACTGAGATTGTTTAATTATGAATATCTTTGCTGTCTAAATTTAAACTAAAAAATGCAGATTAATTTGCTTTGCATCGGCAAAACTGACGATAAGGAAATCTCTTCTTTAATCAATTATTATCTGAAACGTCTTCCCAAACACTGGAATTTTGAAATTATTGAAATTCCCGACGTAAAAAACGCAAGAAATCTTTCTCCAGATCTTCTTAAAAAAGAGGAAGCAAAGCTTTTTATGAACCATATCGACAGAACAGATTCTGTGATTATTCTTGATGAAAAAGGAAAACAGTTTACCAGCAGAGAATTTGCCCAAAAAATTGACAACTGGATGAATTCTTCCGTGAAAAAAATTCATATTCTGATTGGCGGAGCTTACGGTTTTTCAGAAGAGATCTACAGCAGAGCGAATGAAAAAATGTCGTTATCCAAAATGACTTTTACACACCAGATGATCCGATTATTCATTGTGGAACAACTGTATCGAGCAGATCAGATTTTACAGGGAAAACCTTATCATAATGATTAAATTTGATAAGGTTTTAAAATAATATTAAACTTTTAAGCCAATCTGTCTTTTTGCTTCACCCACCACAAAAGCAACGGAATTGGCAATATTAAAACTTCGAATCAATTTAGACATCGGAATGGTAAGATGATTTTCAAAACGATTAAGCACATCTTTACTTAAACCCACACTTTCTTTTCCGAAAACCAGCCAGTCTCCATCCTGAAATTCTGTTTCCAGATAGGATTTTTCGGCATGGGAACTCATCAGGAAAACACGCGACAAATCCGGAATATTCATTATCCATTCGTCCACATTCTGATATTCCGTTACATCAAGATGTATCCAGTAATCTAATCCTGAACGTTTCAGATTTTTATCATTAATGACAAATCCAAAAGGATGAATTAAGTGTAATTTACTTTCTGTTCCTACACACAATCTTCCTATATTTCCTGTGTTATTGGGTATTTCCGGTTCTACGAGAACGATGTTTAGCATTGAATGACTTAAATTATTTTGAAGTTTGAAAAGGATATAAACTTAACTTTTTGTGGTGATCATCACAATTTGTGTAATTCCTTTTTCTTTAAATTTTTTCCTGATCTTATCATCTTTAAGCACCATGACATACTTTATATCTTCAGCCGGAATTTTCTTTACAGTCTCAATATCTGTTTCTTTTTTATTGATGTAAAAGAGAGAATTTTCAGACTTCGCATCAGCTTTTTTCAAAGAAGCTTCCAAAAGTGAATTTTCCCTCGTCTTTACTTCAGTTTGCTGAGCATTTGCAACAATCATTACTCCAAAAGTAAAAACTGCCGTTATCAATAATTTGAAATTTGGTATTTTCATGTAGTATCGTAATTTATTTTTTAACCTCACATTTAGAATAATAATCCATCAGCAAAGGCTTTTCATATCCCATACTTACTGCTTTATCCAGACTTGCACATGCTTCTTTCGGTTTTCCGGTTTCAAATAAAATCAAAGCTTTATTTACATGAGCCTGAGCAAATTTCGGATCGATAGAAATTGCCTTATTAACGTCTGCAAGCGCTTCTTTGTTTTTTTTCAGCCTAAAATAAACGTCTCCTCTTCCACTGTACAGCAAAGATTCGGGTTTCTCAGAAATAAGCTGGTTGTAATCTTTTAAAGCACCTTCAAGATCTCCGCTGTTTTTTTTCAGATTCGCGAGTCCGGTTCTTGCATAAATATTATCGGGAGCAAACGTAAGAATCTGGTTAAGATCTTTCATGGCAAGATCTTTTTTGCCTAAACTTTCATAGACTTTAGAACGGGTAAGGTAAATATCTGCGTTTTCAGGCTCAATCTGAAGCCCTTTGTTAAGATAATCGATTGCTGCCTGTTTATTTCCTTTCTGCCCGTGAATGGAGCCTAAATTGGCATATACAGCAGCAGACATAGGATTGGCTTTTAAGGCAGATTCGTAAGATTTAAAAGCCAATGAAGTTTTGCCAAGTCTTCTCTGGGCAGTTCCTAAATTGTTGTAATATTCCGACTGTAATTTCTGGATTCTTTCACTTTGAGCCAATTTGGAATATTGTTCTTCCGCACATTTATAGTCTGCTTTCTGAAAGCAGTCTTCAGCTATTTTTTTGTCCTGTGCGTTAAGATTGAATGAAGCAAATACTGCTGCTAAAAGGAATAAAGATTTTTTCATGAAGCTATTTTTTGTTTGTTGATTACTTTTTTTGCGAGCGCACTGAAAACCACTCCCAATAAAGATCCAACAAACGCCCCCACCAAAATATCTATCGGGAAATGCACTCCTAAATAAATGCGGCTGTATGCAACCACTGCCGCCCATACAAATATAACATAAGGAAACCATTTAAGATTCTTTTTTAATAAAATACTTAAATAAGTTGCCAAAAAAAATGTATTGGAAGCATGAGCAGAGTAAAAACCGTACTGTCCGCCACATTTCACAATTCTCATGTGATGCTCCAATGTAGGATCGTGACACGGTCTGAGTCTCGCGACCCCATATTTGAAAATACCGGCAAGCTGATCTGAAACCGTCACGCCAATACCAACAAAGATCAATATAAAAACCAATGATCTTAGTTTATAGTTTTTAAATAAAAAGTAGCAGAAAATAATGTAAAGCGGAATCCAGATCCATGTACTGGAAATGAGCTGCCAAAACTGATCAAAAGATTGGTCTCCCAAGTTATTGAGAAACAAAAAGACTTTTTTATCTTCCTGAATGATCTCGTCCATCCTATCTGCTTACAGGACCTTCGTAGGTTTCGTCTTCAGAAGGTTTTGGTTTTGGAGGTTCATTGGATGCCTGAGCTGTCTGAGGTTCTGTTAAGATATCTTTCTGAATATCATTCATCGGATTGAAATCTTTTGCAGCATCTTTTACTTTCTCAATTTCACGCTTGATCTCAGAAACAGGGTTATCTGTCTCTTTCATGATCTCGGTTTTGATGTCTTCCACTGCGCCACGCATTTTTCTTACACCCGAACCCAAGTCGCGTGCAATCTGAGGAAGTTTATCCGGTCCGAATAATACTACGATTGCTATGGCAATCAGTGCCATTTCTCCAATGCTTAATTCCATATTGTAAAATTACGAAAGATATGCGAAATTGGATGTTAAATATTAACTTTTAATAAAATATTAAGCTGTATTAAAAACATTTCAGATTTTCAAAATTTCATAAAAAATTGATTAATAAATAATTACCACATAAAAACATAACTTTCTAATATTGTAACTATTTACTAATTATTTCTTTAAATGCAGTCTACACTTCTTCTTTTTTGATATTTTTTTTCCTGAAATTAATATAGGTAATAACTACGCTGATGGCCATTAAAATGAAAGCCAGGAAAAAAGGTGCTCCTGAAAATTTGAAGGGAGCTTCGTCGTGGGTGAAAAAGTAAAATAAGTTCGTCATCATCGGAGGACCGATAATGGAAGTGGCGCTCATTAAACTTGTTAACGAACCCTGTAATTCTCCCTGTTCGTTAGCGGGAACACTTTTAGTAATCACCGATTGTAATGCGGGTCCGCAAATTCCGCCTAAACAATAAGGAACCAAAAATGCAAACATCATCCAGCCCTGTGTAGCAAATGCAAAAAGAAGCATTCCGACTGCATACAAAGCAAGACCGTAATAAATGCTTTTCTCCTCTCCCAATTTGGGCGTTGTCCATCGGATCAAACCTCCCTGAACCAAACCTACGAGCAAACCGACCACTCCTAAGGAAATTCCGACCATTCTTTCGTTCCAGTTGAATTTATACATGGTGAAGAAGCTCCAGTTGCTTTGTACGGCGTGTCCTGCGATATAAATTAAGATCAAAGAAACTATTAAACCTGAGATTTCGGGATGTTTTCCTAAAAATTTAAAAGAACCGACAGGATTTGCTCTTTTCCAGTTGAATTCTCTTCTTTTATCTTTGTCTAAACTTTCGGGAAGGATAAAATATCCGTAAAGGAAATTCAGCAGACATAATCCTGCAGCCGCATAAAAAGGAACTCTGGAACCATATTCTCCCAAAAGACCACCTAAAACGGGACCAATGATGAATCCCAGTCCGAAAGCAGCTCCAATGAGTCCGAAGTTTTTTGCACGGTCTTCATCTGTAGAAATATCCGCAATATAAGCACTCGCCGTAGTTACACTTGCGCCTGTAATTCCGGCAATAACGCGGCCTAAAAACAGCCAGACAATGGAAGGAGCCAAAGCAAGGAAAATATAATCTATTGAAAAACCGAAAAGCGAGATCAGAATAATGGGTCTCCGTCCGAATTTATCACTGAGATTTCCAACAATCGGAGAGAAAATAAACTGTGTAAATGCATAGGCAAAACCAAGCCAGCCTCCATATTTTGCCGCTTCACTTATGTTACTATGAATAAGTTCTTCAATAAGTTTGGGAACCACCGGAATGATAATTCCCCACCCCGTAATATCAATCAGTAAGGTTATAAAAATGAAACCGATTGCGGCTTTTTTTCTCGAATTTTCCATACGTATACAAAATTATAAAAATATTGATTTCAAATGGTATTAATTATTTGTTGATTGATATTTGTTATTGTAACTGAATATTTGATGTTTTTGTTTAAAAGCAATTTTTCCGACTGCAACCCTAGTCCTGATTGCAGCATTTGTTTGAGCTCATTTTTTAGTTTTGGATTTCGGGCGCGGCTTCGCCGCGCCCGAAATCCAAAACTAAAAAATAGCGAGTGCGGAAAGCAGGAAATAACTCCTGATTAAATAAAAGAGTTGGAGAGTCTTAAAGATTCAATATCAAAGCACTTAACAGCAACAAAAAAAGCCTCCCGAAACCGGAAGGCTTTTGTTCTTATTTATTGTAGTATAAGTTATTTTGAAGCAAGTACTTCTTTGTTGGTTGTTGATTTACCATGTACTTCATCTTCTTTTCCTGTTTTCAGGAAGTCGTAGGCAATTGCGGATGCCACAAAGATGGATGAATACGTACCGAAACCAATACCGATTAACATCGCAAACATAAATCCTCTAAGGTTATCTCCACCAAAAATGAAGATTGCCAGAATTACAAGAATTGTTGTAAATGAGGTGTTGAATGTTCTACCCAAAGTACTTGAAATAGAATCATCAAACAATCCTGCCAATGTTAACGATTTCTTCTCTCTTAAATATTCTCTGATTCTGTCGAAGATAATTACGGTATCGTTAATTGAGTACCCCAATACGGTAAGGATCGCAGCGATGAAATCCTGATTGATCTCCATATTGAACGGCATATATTTGTGAAGCAATGAATACGCTCCCAAAATAATGATCGCATCGTGGAATAACGCAGCAACCGCACCCAAAGAGAACTGCCATTTTCTGAATCTTAATAAGATGTAGATAAAGATAATTCCTAAAGCTCCTAAAACGGCGTAGATCCCGTGAATTTTGATATCATCTGCAACCGAAGGTCCAACTTTTTCAGAAGAAATAATTCCTGCATGTTCTTTATCTGCTGATTTGAAATCTTTCAATGTTGTTCCTGCAGGTAAGTTTGATTTTAAACCTTCAAATAATTTTTGCTCAATTATCTGATCTGCTTTCAGAGATTCGTCTTCGATAAGGTAATCTGTAGAGATCTTTACCTGGTTGTTGCTTCCGAAAGTTTTAGCTTCAACAGAAGAGTTCTTTCCATCTTCCGTTTTGAATAAAGCGACTAATTTATCTTCAACATCTTCCGCTTTTACATCTTTATCAAATCTTACCACGTAGTTTCTACCACCTGTAAAGTCGATACCGTATTTGAAACCGTGTGTTGCGATTGAAATAATACAGATAACCGTTAAAACAGCCGAGAAAATGTATGCATATTTTCTTTTCCCAATAAAATCGATCCAAGTATTTCTGAAAAGATTCTTCGTTGCCGGAGTCCATACAGAAAGTCCTTTTCCTTTAGACAATCTTGAGAAGATCATTACTCTTGAAAGCAATACGGAAGTAAATAAGGTCATTGCAACCCCGATCATCAACGTCAATGCGAAACCTTTGATAGGTCCTGTTCCGAAGAAGAACAATACAACCGCCGTTAAGAATGTGGTTGTGTGACCATCGATAATCGCATTCAATGCATGTTTGAAACCATCTTTATACGCTTCAAGAATACTTTTTCCTGCGAATAATTCTTCTTTTGTTCTTTCGTAAATGATAACGTTTGTATCAACAGCAACTGCCATTGTTAAAACGATACCCGCGATACCCGGAAGCGTAAGCGTAAAGTCGCCCGAATCCATAATACCGAAAATATAGAATAAGTTGATGATCATGGCAATTACTGCATAAACACCTGCTCCACCGTAGTAGAAAATGATGTAAACGATAATGATCGCAAAGGCAATCATGAACGACATTAACCCTGCATCAATCGATTCCTGACCTAAAGACGGCCCTACAACCGTAGCCTGAACTACTTTTGCTCCTGCAGGTAATTTACCCGCTCCTAAAACGTCAACCAGTTCTTTTGCTTCCTCCTGAGAGAAGTTTCCAGAAATCTGAGTTCTACCGTTTGGAATAGCACCTACAACGTTCGGCGCAGTGTAAACTCTGCCATCAAGCGTTACAGCAACAGGTTTTCCAACGTTTTTCTCTGTTAATGTTTTCCATTCTTTAGCACCTTTAGAATCCATCTGCATATCTACCACTACTCTGCTCAACTCATCATAGCTGATGTTTGCACTTTCTACAGCACCGTCTACCGGAGCTTTCTGGTTGATATTTCCTCTGATGGCATACAATACTAAGCTTTCAGCATCAGAAGCTTCCGGCTTGTATCCCCACATAAACTGGGTATATTTTATGTTTGCAGGACGTAAAGACTTTGCAACTTTGCTGTTTAAAATTTTGTTTACAACAGCGGTATCAGACAATTTTACGCTTCCTACAGCACTTTGGCTCATAGATTTTCCACCCTGCAAGATATTCATCAAGTTTACATTTTTTGCAACTCCCATAGAATCTCCTTTTGCAGCGATCATAGTAGCTAATGTCTGGAAATAAGGATAAACCTCAGGAGATTGCTGCACTTCCCAGAACTGAAGTTTTGCAGAAGTCTGAAGCATTTTCTTTACTTTATCGATATCCTTCATCCCCGGCATTTCAACAGAAATCCTTGCTGTACCCGGAACTCTCTGAACGTTCGGCTGGATGGCTCCAAGCTTATCAATTCTGGTTCTGATTACCTCAAAAGCGGTTCCTACAGATGCATCGATCTTTCTTTTAACAATTGCTTTTACCTGGTCATCAGGCGTGTTGTACTTCACTTCAGTAAGCGTTGTATTTCCGAAAAGTTCCGGATCTGCCAGCTTCAGATTTGTACCTTTTGCTGTGTTAATTGCATCGAACTGATCGAAGAAATTGTCGATGTAAGCTTTTGTAGAATTCTTCTGAACTTCATCTGTCTTGTTTAAAGCCTCAATAAGGATCGGATTTGTAGAATACCCTGTAAGATCATTCACAAGATCTCTCTGGTTGATTTCCAAAAGAACGTTGATCCCCCCTTTAAGGTCAAGACCAAGTTTCATTTCCTTGTCTTTGGCTTTTGTGTAATAAAGTTTAGTGAATCCCAGATTCAGAGTATCCTTAGAAAGTTTTGTAATTTCTTTCTGATACTTCTCCGGATTGTCTCCTGCAATAGCAGTCGCCTGCTTTTCAATTTTGCTGGCGTACCATGTTGGTAATAGCTCATTTAAGCAAATTAACCCTAGTACAATAGCAACAATTGTAATAAGTCCTTTTCCTTGCATTTTGTTATAACTACGTTAAATTAAGTCGGCAAATATAATCATTTTCTTGAATTTTATGAATTTTTAACAACAGAAATCGTTTATTTTCAGATATATCGGCATTCTTATTTTCATTTAAGATTTAATAATTTTTTCGTGATATTTTAATGAATTTTTCAAAGTTTGATTGGTATGAAATTTTCATTCAGATTTAATACACTAAATATCAAAATATTATGAAAAAACTATTTTTTTTCGCAGGTATTTTTTCCTTCCTCCTCTTTAATGCCCAAAGCATTACTCTGGAAGAATTTGCGACCGGGTTTACGGCACCCGTAGAAATCACCAACGCCAACGACAGCCGGATGTTTGTTGTTCAGCAAAACGGAATCATTAAAATTTTACAATCGAATGGAACAGTAAACTCTACTAACTTTTTAAACATCAGCTCAAAAATCACTTACGGAGGAGAAAGAGGGCTTCTCGGACTGGCTTTTCACCCGCAATACCCTACAAACGGGTATTTTTTTGTGTATTACAATGACACCGGCGGAAATATTACCGTAGCCAGATACACCAGAAGTTCTGCCAATCCTGATATTGCAGATCCTGCAACTGAAAAAATTATTCTGAATCTCCCAAAACCTTTTGACAATCACAACGGAGGAAGCATTCATTTTGCACCGGATGGTTATTTGTGGGTCGTTACCGGTGATGGCGGAAGCGGCGGCGATCCGAACAATAATGCCCAGAATAAGAATTCTCTTTTGGGTAAATTACTAAGATTGGACATCAATTCTACCGGAGCGTACAATATTCCTTCGGGAAATCCTTTTGTGGGAATCGACGGAGCCGATGAAGTCTGGGCTTACGGATTGAGAAATGCGTGGAAGTTTAATTTTGATACTGTTTCAGGTAACGTAATGATTGCCGATGTGGGACAGGGACAGATTGAAGAAATCAACAGGATACCTTTAACACAGGCAGGAATTAACTACGGATGGCGCTGTTATGAAGGAAATAACACGTACAATACGGCAGGTTGCCCTGCGCAATCAACGATGACTTTTCCTGTTGCAGCCTATGATCATTCCGGAGGAAAATGCTCAATAACGGGAGGTTATGTTTACAGAGGAACACAGTTTCCAGCGCTGCAGGGAAGGTATTTTTTTGCAGATTACTGCTCTACGCAGATCGGAAGTCTGAATTCCGATGATTCGATCACATGGACTTCCGCTTTTTCAGGCAATAATTTTTCAACATTCGGAGTGAATAATCAGAATGAGCTTTTTGTAGCTGCCGTTAACAGCGGTAAAATTTTCAGAATTACCACGACAAGTCTGGGAACGAATGAGAACAGTATTTCAACGAAGATAAAAGTTTATCCGAATCCTGCTTCTAAAAAGGTTTTCATCGAGGGTGTAAAGGATAAAAACACAACGGTTGAGATCATCAGCTTTGAAGGAAGAAAGGTTTTGGAACAGGGAAAAATTGAAAATGACAACAGTATAAATATTTCAGGAATTCCTTCGGGAGTTTATTTCATCAACTTAAATTCAGGAAATGAAAAATCTTACAGCAAAAAAATAATAATTAAATAAATTTTCAAACAGTTTTTAATAGGCTTCAGTCGGTCTTCTGATTGAAGCTTTTTTTAAAAAAATAAAGAATTGAAAGAATCGGAAGGATTAAAATGAGCCTCATCCATAAAGAAAACCTCTCCGTTTCATCATCGAATAAAAAATTCGGAATCAGGGTTACCAAAAGAAAAGCAGCCATAAAAAATACAATTTCGGGAACTGACATTGGCTTTGTCTCATGTTCATTCTTTTCAGATTTTGAGCTTAAAATCCAGAAAATTAAAAACAGAATCATAAAAGGGAAACTCCAGATTCTGTAAGTATCATAAGCGATGGCATGCCACAGTAACGGAATAAAAGAAACTGATGCCAAAAGTATGAACAACTGAATATTCTTCTGTAATTTAAATTCCTTAAACATCATCCATAAAGAAAAAAGAAGCGGAATTCCGTAAAATATCGTCGCTTTGGATATAAACAGCCTTTGGATAAAATGCACATACTGATCTTTAAGATAATACGAGAAGCTTTTTGTATAGGCTCCGGAAACAGAATCTGCAACTTTTGGTGAAATTGATGAGCCTTTCAGATAGCTGAAAATTTCAGAATAATAATTTCCCCCGTAGATTTCCTGAAAAAAAGAAATCGAAAACACGGCAAAAAGAGGCAAGATGATAAATGTACCAAGTTTCTTTAAAAGATGTTTTGAAATAATATTTCTGAATGAAAACTGCGGTATTGAAGTTTCATTAACAATAATTGCAAAACAACAGACAGGAAGCATCAGAAAAAGAGAAATTTCATGGATAAAAATACTGAAGACCGCCACCAACGAAGATAAAAACAACTTTCCCCGCCCGATCAGGTAAACTGCTAAAATGGTCAATAGGAAAATAACATGATCGAAATAGCCGATTAAATGAGCAGAAAAAACGATGTATTGGGAAAGCAGAAAAATAACAAAGAATAAAATCCTGTAAAAACTTTTCTGAAAACTGAAGGTGGTTTTTAATGCAATTTTTAAAATTAAAGAGTACAGTAAACATAAGATCCTTGCTGAAAGAACGGTAATCGAAAACAGCTTCTTCTCACATAAAAAACCAAATAATTCTCCGGCTAAACCTCTTTTGATAAATCCAAATCTGTAATCCAGCAACCAATGAGATCTTGCCCATTCATTCGGAATCCTTATCGTTTTTGAAACACTGAAAATCAGCGCATACAGATAAAGAAATATCAAAAGAAATTTTCTGTTCATGCCATTATATCGTCATCGAGAAAATTCTCGTTTCCGGCTTGTTTCTCATCATTCTGAGATCAAAAACCATTGATACATTTCTCGTAAAGGCTCTTCCTTTTTCTGTAATCTGGATATGATGACCGTTAATTTCCACCAGCTCATCATTTTCCATTTCTTTCAGCATTTCAAATGCATTTTCAAGCTCCGGAAAAGAATTATTGATGTCAAAAGTGGTTTCCAACTGACACATCAGATTCAGAATATGTCTTCTTACCGTAAGATCTTCATCATTAAGAATATGACCTTTCACGACAGGAATTTCTCCTTCTTCCACCATTTTCTGGTATTCTTCCACCGTTTTGATATTCTGGGCAAAAGCATACCAGGAATCTGAAATGGCAGACATTCCCAAACCAACCATCAACTGGGTTTTGCTTGAGGTATAGCCCATGAAATTTCTGTGTAATTTCTTCTGAATCAGAGATTGGTACAAATCGTCATGTTCCAGAGAAAAATGATCCATTCCTACTTCGATGTAGCCCAATTCTTCTAATAATTTTTTACCGTCTTCGTACAAACGGCGTTTTTCTTCACCACTTGGCAAATCGTTTTCATCAAAACCTCTTTGTCCGACACCTTTCACCCACGGAACGTGTGCGTAAGAATAAAAAGCCAAACGATCCGGTTTTAATTCCATCGTTTTGCGGATGGTACTTTCCATTGCTTCCCAAGTCTGATGCGGAAGTCCGAAAACCAAATCGTGACTGATTCCTCTGTAACCGATTTCTTTCGCCCACTCCGTTACTTCTCTCACTTTTTCGAAAGACTGAATTCTGTTGATCGCTTTCTGCACTTTCGGATCGTAATCCTGAACGCCAAAGCTTACTCTTCTGAATCCTAAATCGTACAAAGTCTGAAGGTGTTCTTTCGTGGTGTTATTCGGATGCCCTTCAAAAGAAAATTCCTGATGTTCGGCAATTTCCACCGTTTCAAAAATTCCTTCCAGTAAGGTTTTTAAGTTTTTCGGAGAGAAAAAAGTCGGAGTTCCGCCTCCCAAATGCAATTCCTTCAGTTTAGGCTTTTCGTTAAACAGTTTAAGGTAAAGCTGCCACTCTTTCAAAACACTTTCGAGATAAGGGATTTCAACGCTGTGTTGTTTTGTGATCCTTTTATGACATGCGCAGAACGTACATAAAGCTTCGCAAAAAGGAAGGTGAATGTATATGGAAATCCCCTCTTCTGCATTACTTTCTTTGAATGTTCGGATGACACTCTGCTTCCACAATTCCGGAGTGAAAGAATTTTCATCCCAATAAGGAACGGTAGGATAAGAAGTGTAACGAGGTCCGGGAATATTATATTTATCGATTAAAGAATTCATTTTCTGTTTACAATTTTAAGGTGAACCGAGATCAGGTTTCACAATGCAAAATTAACTATATCTGATGAATTTTGTATCATGAAATATATTAGTCGTTTTTATGAAATTTATAATGAGTCTAAATATTCCGAATTTAAATATATTTAATCTAATTTCGGAATTAACCACAAAAGTGGCAAAAGACAATGTTAAAGCCAATTTCAATAATATTCAAAGTGCTCAAAAGAATAAAAATCAAAGATTTTTAAAACTATTATGAACTTTTTCATTTATAATTGTCAGCTTTAAATAAAAGGTTAGTTATCTTTTGTACCTTTTGCGGTTAAATAAAAAGTTTAAACAGACTCTATATAAAAGCATCAAAGATAAGTTCAAAAAAATAATCGTTTTTGGAATTTCTGAAGTTAAATTCTATTCTTTAGATTCAGAATTTCAATTTCATGACAGAAATTTTACCATTTCCTGCAAAAACAACGGTATTTTCGTTAATCCATTGACAAACAAAAAACCCTTTTTCCTCCGAAATTTTCTTCCATGTTTTCCCAAAATCCGAAGAATAACTGATATGTCGATCTCCGACAGAAATAATCTCTCTTCCTTTAGAACCCGGTCTTATTTTCACGCAGGTTGTGTATCCTGCATTTTGTCCTGAAGCCTGAATTTGCCAAGTTTCTCCGCCGTCATTGGTTGTGGCGATATTGTTGATATTAGCTTCCTGTTTTGTGTAATCTCCGCCAACCGCAATCCCGAATGTATCGTCTAAGAAATCGATGGAATAGATTCCCTGAGAAGATTCTCCCTGAATAATCGGAGTCTTGATGATTTTAAACTGATTATTCTTAAAATTTAATTTTAAAATTCTTGAAGCTTTCCCTCCTGTTGCAATCCATAAATAATTTTTGGTGGATGAAATATTGGTATTGCTTGCTGCAAATGCTGCTTCTCCCTCATTCAGCACGACATCATTTTTAAGCATAGCCCATTTTCCGTTATCAAATTTGGCAAGTTTTAATTTGCTGTCCTTGTCAGCATCACTGAAAGTATAAGCCAGTTTATCATTCACAAAATGAAGCGCATCATAAAAAGCTGTTTTTACAGTATCTCTAAAAATCACTTCATATTTTAAACTTTTTTTATCGATCTTAAAAAATTCAGCAGGACTTTCGATATTGATGGCATAAAAAGCCTTTTTATCCTGTCCCAAAGTACGGAACTGCAATTTCTTTTCCGATAATTTAATCTGTTTTTGATTGCCAGAATCTTTTAAATCAACATAACCAAACTTAGAATCCGTTCCGCTGTACCAGACTTTGTTATCGTAGATTTCAATGGCTCGGATGCTGATTTTATCGTTTAAAATTGTTTCTGAACTTTCGATCTGCTGAGAAAATGTAAAAATTCCTGAGAATGAAAGTAAAAATGGTAAAAGCTTTTTCATACTCACAAAAATAAAAAATCCACAGAATTCTGTGGATTTTATTTGATCTATTTATAAAATTTTAATCTAAATCAGGTTTTTCTAACGGCTCCTGCTCTGCTTTGAACGTTTCGCCATAACCCACTTTGTGAAGTTTACTGTTTCTTAAACTGTACGTAAAGTAAATGACCACACCAAGCGCTAACCAAGCCATGGAAAGGTATTTTGCTTCGTGGCTTAAGTTCCAGATCAGATAAAGATTGATGCAGATTCCTAATGTTGCAATTACAGGAAGTGCAGGAACTTTAAATGTTCTTGGCATATTCGGTTCTTTTTTTCTTAAGATCCAAACCGCAACACAAACCATTGTAAATGCGAATAAGGTACCGAAACTCGTCATATCTGCCAGTTTACTAATTGGTGTAAACGCTGCAACAGTAGCGATAATGATTCCTAAAAGCATTAAACTTTTAGCCGGTGTTTTTCTTACCGGATGAACATCGCTGAACATTTTAGGAATAAGACCGTCTTTAGACATTCCTAAGAAAATTCTCGATTGTCCCATGATCATTACCATCAATACGGAAATCAAACCTACAGTTGCTGCAATCGTGATGATGTATCCAGCCCAACCCTGTCCTGCAATTTCGAATGCATACGCTACAGGTGCTTTAATTGCGTCCGGATATTTTCCTTGTGGATTGAAGTCTGAGTAATGCATCATCCCTGTTAAAACAAGAGATACCAAAATATATAATCCTGTACAAACCAAAAGTGAAACGATGATCGCAAACGGAACATCTTTTTTCGGGTTGATCGCTTCTCCAGCCTGTGTAGAAACGGCATCGAAACCTACATACGCAAAGAAAATTGCCGCCGCTCCGGAAATAATCCCCTGAATACCATACGCTTCTTTCATATTTTCGCCTTCTCTTACCATTGTAGCAGCAGGAATGAAAGGATTCCAGTTATCTGCATTAATGAAGAATGCTCCTGCAATAATCACGAAAAGAACCGCAGAAACCTTCATGATTACGATAAGGTTGTTGGCTTTAGCCGCTTCTTTAGTTCCTTTGATAAGGATAGAAATTACAAAAATTACGATAAGGAATGCCGGTAAATTCATTGAAAAACCTTCTCCTGAATAACTTGCAGGATCTGAGGTAAGGTAATCCGGAAGATGAAGACCGAACATTTTTAACAACTTATTAAAATATCCCGACCAGGAAACGGCTACTGTCATAGATCCCATCGCATACTCGAGGATGAGTCCCCAACCGATGATCCATGCAAATATTTCTCCCACTGTTCCGTACGCATACGCATACGCTGAACCTTCAACAGGCAGAATAGATGCAAATTCTGAGTAACACAACGCTGCAAATACACAAGCAATTCCGGCAATAATGAAGGAAAGAGCCAATGCAGGTCCCGCATGATAATACGCTCCGGTACCTGTAAGTACGAAAATTCCTCCACCAATAATAGCCCCGATTCCGATAGCTGTAAGACTCCATTTACCGAGTACTCTTTTGAGCTGACTGCTTTTCATATCATTTTCGAAAGCACTCATCGGTTTTTTGGTCCAAATTTTAGACATATTTTATTATTTATTAAAGATTTACGAAAATATAAAAAATTTAGAAACATTAACGTTTATTAATAATTTTTCCTTGTTAATTTTAAATTATGAAACTTAAAAATCTGATTTTCATAATATTTAAATCATTGCAAAGTAAGTGTTTTTTTATTTACTTTTGACCGCATGAATGTATACGATCTTTTCATAAAACCCTATGAAACCGCCTCTCTCACGCAGATTTTGCTGGAATTCTCGGCTACGGTATTCGGGATTTTAAGTGTTTATTTTTCAATTAAAAAAAATATCTGGGTTTATCCTACAGGAATTGTTTCAACTTTAATTTATGTGTATATTCTTTTTAATTTAGGGTTGCTCGGAGACTGTATGATTAATGTTTATTATACTGTAATGAGTGTTTACGGATGGATTCTTTGGGGAAAAAGTTCCCAGGATCACGTTCATGTGGAAGTAAGCTGGGCATCCAAAAAAGAATGGCTGTACGGAATTTTACTTTTCGTCTTAAGTTTAATTTTAGTGACGGTAGTGTATTATTTCAAGCCTTATATTGACAATAAGTTTTCCATGAAAGGTGTGGATTTAGGTTTGGATCATTTGGACTGGGGAAACTGGCTGGATGTGATTACAACTTCTATTTTTCTTGTAGGGATGTGGTTCATGGCGAAAAGACGCATAGAGAACTGGATTTTCTGGATCATCGGAGATTTTATCTGCATTCCGATGATGATTTATAAGGAACTCGGAATCACTTCGGTTCAATATTTGGTATTTACTATTATGGCGATCCAGGGATACGCCAGTTGGAAAAAAAGTTATAAAGAAAAAAAGTACATTTAAAAACATGAAAAATTTATTTAAAATAGCATTCAGCTTAATTACAATGGCAAGTTTAACATCTTGCGCAATATATTCGGATCCTTACGCCAATAATTACGGAGATCCTTATTATGACAACGGATATTATTATGCACCTCAGGGATATTACGGAAACGGCGGATATTGGGGAAATGACGGATATTATTACAGAAACGATTACACGTATTATTATGATAACGGAATGCCTTATTATTACCAGAATTATAATAATTCCCGAAGAAAAGTTTATGTTGAAAGAAGATCAGGATCGAACGGAACAACTTCGGCAAGACCAAACAATGGCTTCAGAGGCGGTGTAAACGACGGAAGTTCGAACGGAAGTTTCAGACCGAACAACGGACAGAATACCAACCAGAGACCGAATAACGGGTTCAGAAATCCACAGCAGAATACAACAACTCCAAGACCTCAGAACAACGGAGGTTTCCGAAATAATTCGGGGAACAGCAATTCAAACAGTGGCTTCAGAAATAATTCCGGAGGCAATACGAATTCAAACAGCGGAGGATTCAGAAACAGTTCGGGAGCTTCAACTCCTCAACCGCAGACAACTTCTCCTCAACCAACGAGAAGCGGAGGCGGATTCAGATAAAACCATTATAAATAAGGAAACGGACAGCTAACACTGTTCGTTTTCGTTTTAATTATAGTAATTTTGCAGTTTCAATTTTTAAAACAAACATTCTATTAAGAAATATGGAATTTTATAAATATCAGGGTACAGGAAACGATTTTGTAATGATAGACAATCGTTCCGGAGAATGGGATGATCTTTCCATTGAAAATATTCAGAAACTTTGCGACCGCCGTTTCGGGATCGGAGCAGACGGACTTATCAAAATAAACACCGCGAAAGGATATGATTTTGAAGTCGATTATTACAACTCAGACGGTTCTAAAAGCTTTTGTGGAAACGGAGCGAGATGTTCTGTAGCGTTTGCTTTTTTCCTTGATATTTTTGAAGGCAACTGCAAATTTACCGCTATCGATGGGGAACATATTGCCGAAATCCACAACGGAATTGTAAAATTAAAAATGAGCGATGTTACTACCATTTCCAATGACGGAGAGGATACGGTAATGGATACAGGTTCGCCGCATTACGTAAAATATGTGGAAGATATCGTTAACTACAACGTTTTTGCGGAAGGAAACAGCATCAGAAATTCTGAAAATTATATGGAAAAAGGGATCAACGTGAATTTTATGGAAAAAATTTCGGATGATGAGATTTTCGTAAGAACCTATGAACGAGGTGTTGAGGACGAAACATACAGTTGCGGAACGGGAGTTACGGCTTCGGCTTTAACTTTTCTGCAAAATAACCATCTAATCTCTGTAAAAGTTAAAACTTTGGGCGGAAATCTGAAAGTATATGCTGAAAAAAACGGAGACACTTTTCAGAATATCTGGCTCGAAGGTCCTGCAAAGCAGGTTTTTAGAGGCAAAATAGACCTTATTTAAAAAAGTAAAACTTTTAATCATCATTAAATGAAGAAAGCCATTCTTATCATCATCCTGCTTGTTTTTGTAGCAGGCGGATTTTTTGGATTTAAATTTTATAGAAAATATTACGGCAACAACATCAAAAAGGATGGATATGTTTTGATTCCTCATCAGGCAAATTTTAAACAAATCCTTGATTCTGCCGCAAAATATGTTGACAATAAAGAAGCTTTTGAAGCCGTTGCGAAAGAAAAGGATCTTGAAAAATATTTCAAACCTGGACGCTATCATTTCCAGAAAGGTTTGGGAAATGCGAATTTGGTTAATATGATTAAAGCCGGAAATCAGAGTGAGAACAGCTTTAGAATTGGTGATTTTGGGGATGTTTATCAGATGATTGGTAAAGTAACAAAAAAAACAGAACTTGATTCTTTACAATTTGTGAATGATTTCAATTCGATTGCTGCCGAAAAAGGATATAATAATGCGGAAGATTTAAAAAAGTATTTCTTTATCGATACGTACAATTTTTTCTGGACGGTAACTCCGAAAGAATTTTTCAAAAAATTTGATGATCAGTACAATGAATTCTGGAACAGCGAAAGAAAGTCTAAAGAACAGCAATCCGGTTTAACGAGAGATCAGATTTATGCTTTAGCTTCTATTGTGTACAAGGAATCGGGAGGAAAAAAGGACGAACAGAAAACGATTGCAGGATTGTATCTTAACCGTTATAAAAAAGGGATGAAGCTTCAATCTGATCCAACGGTAATTTATGCGATCAATAAGCAGACGAATTTTAAAGAGCAGATCAAAAGGGTTTTTTACAAGCATTTGTCTACTCCATCGCCATACAATACATATGCTAATAAAGGAATTCCTCCGGGACCTATTTGTGTAGTAGATAAAAATTCTGTGGATGCAGTGTTAAATGCAGAAAAGAACGATTATATTTTTATGTGTGCCGATCCTGCGAAATTCGGATACCACAAATTTACAGCGAGTGCAGAAGAACATGCTATTAATGCAAAAGCTTATCAGGACTGGCTGAATTCAAAAAATATAAAATAATAATCATATTAACTTTTTTTTAACAATTCTATAACTAACATTTGGCTTTTTAATTCGACATATACCTTACAAATAATAAATTAAACTTAGTATTCTGAAATTTAAACAGATTAACAATTTCACAATATTAAGTAAAATCTTTCACGATTTTACACAAAAAATACCTTATGAATCAGACGGAAATCATTAACATTTTTACAAAGAAAACCTTAGGGCTTACTTTTGTACTTTCGGCAGCGGCATTGGCTTTTGCACAGGAGAAGGTCGGTATTTCCGGGTCGGTGGTCAGCAAGAATAACCAGCCCGTTCCTTACGCTTCTGTTACCTTCAGTAACAAGGCAAACAAACAGTTCAGTGATGCTACGCTTACCGACGAAAAAGGTCAGTACAAGCTTGATCTTGCTCCGGGAGCTTACGACATTACTATTGAAGCAATCGATTACCAGAAAAGCGTAGTTAACAAACAAATTACTGCGGCAGGAAACATCGGTGCTTTATCAATCGACCCTGAAAAAAGCGCTACCAATCTGAAAACCGGAGACATTCAGGGAGTTGTGATCACAGCTCAGGCTACGAAGCCTTACAAGGTGGAACTGGATAAAAGAACATATGATCCGTCTCAGGATATTGTAAGTAAAGGTGGAAATCTTCAGGACGTCCTTTCCAACGTTCCTTCGGTTTCTGTAGACACAGACGGAACGGTTTCTATGAGAGGAAGTTCTAATGTGAAATTTTTGATCAACGGAAAACCTTCTGCCCTTCTTGGAATTGATGACGGAGCCAATGCTTTGCAGAGTATTCCGGCAGATCAGATCGAGAAAATTGAAGTAATTACCAACCCTTCATCAAAATTTGAGGCAAGCGGAACAGCAGGTATCTTAAATATTATTCTTAAGAAAAATAAGAAAACAGGCTTCAACGGAAGTGTTACCGGAACTTTAGGATATTTACCACAAACAAATCTTAATACCAATTTAAGCTGGAGAAAGGGAAGATTCACTTGGTTTCTTAATGGCGGCGGCGGTTACAGAGAATCTAAGAATACCCAGAGAAACAATGCTTATCTTTCTACAGGAGATTTCAGAGAAACGCATAACGAATCGATTTCTAAAAGCAAAAACGATAACTATAACGCAACCGGAGGTTTAGTTGTAGATCTTACCGACAAAACTTCAATCAACGCTTCGGGAACCGTAAGAACTTTTGACGGAACCAATACCGGAAATATCGATTATACCAATTATTCTTTCAGTAACGCAATTACGACAAGAAACAGAACCAGTATTGGAACCAACGACAACCTTGCTTTTCAGGGAGATTTTGGATTAGATCATAAATTTAACGATAAGGGACATAATTTATCCTTATCATTGAGTTTACAGAGCAATCGCTCCAATAATGGAAGTTATATTTACCAGACTCAAAACAGCTTTTTTGATTTAGAAAATAATATTGATCAAAAAACAAAGAATAAAACATTAATCGGCAAAGCAGATTATGAACTTCCGATAGGTGAAAACTCAAAATTAGAAGCTGGTTACAGAATAGATGTTAATAACAACAACTATCAGAACCTTGTAATGCAGAAAACATCTACATTGCCATTCATGCTTTATCTTGATGATTACACATACAATGCAAAGTATGAAGAAATGTTCAATGCAGGGTATGTTCAGTTCAAAAGCAAAATTGGTAATTTAGGTTATCAGTTAGGTTTGAGAAATGAGTATTCTACTATTGATATTGATTATCTGAATATGTCGGGCGATACACAGAAAACAAAGAAGAACTACAATAATCTTTTCCCAAGTGTATTTTTGAGTTATGAAATCGCAAAAGACAATCAGTTTTTGTTAAACTATTCCCGCAGAATAGACAGACCGAGATCTTTCTTTTTGATTCCTAACCCAAGCTACAGCGATAATCAGAATATTTTTGACGGAAATATTGACCTGAATCCTTCTTATGTAGATTCTTACGAGTTAGGATACAGCATTTCAAAAAGTAAATTTACGATCAATCCAACATTGTATTTCAGACATCAGACTGATGATGTAAAGATTGTAACATACAACAAACAGGAATTAATTAATAATGTTCCGACAACAGTTTTCCATACCAAGCCTGTAAATATTGGAAGCGATGACAGATTCGGTTTAGATCTAAACTTCAACTGGGATACTACAAAATGGCTGAAATTCTTAGGAAATGTAGATATTTTCGGATATAATACAAAAGGTGTTTTCTTTGATCCGGCTTTAATAAGCGAACCTCTTTCTTTTGAAGGAAGCGGATTAGCCGTAAGAGCAAGACTTACTTCCACTATTAAAATCGATAAAACACTAAGCTTTCAGCTTCAGGGTTTCTACAGAGGAGGACAAAAAACACAGAGTGTTGACAGAAAAGATATGTATGCTTTGAATTTTGGGGCTTCAAAAACCATCTGGAAAGGAGACGGAACGATTTCATTCAATATTCAGGATATTTTCAATACCAGAGCAATGCAATCTACATCTTACGGACCTGGATTTAGCAGAGATTCTTATATGCAATGGCAGCCAAGACAATTTGCTTTATCCTTGACCTACAGATTCAAGCAAGGAAATGAAAAAGTAGAGCAGCCGAAACGTAAAAAAGACATCAACTCCAATGCAACCGGAGACGATCAGCAAGGAGGACCAATGTAATCTGCCTTTCATACAAACAAAAAATCCCGAAATTGAATTCGGGATTTTTTTATTTTGCAGCTTCTGCTTTTTCCAGTTTCTGAAGTTCGGCTTCGTAAATTCTTTTTCTTAAATCGCTGGAAGAAAACCTGTGATCTCTTTTATTGTAAAAAATCTCAATTCCTTTTTCTTCGCAGTATTTTTTTCCGGTGAAATCTCTGTCTAAATAATCGTCCCCGATAATTCTTACATCAATTACAAAAGATTTTAAAATATCCAGAAGATCTTCCTCTGTATAATATGGAATAATCTCATCAACAGCATTTACTGCTTTTAACTGAATATATCTTTCTACGATGGTCTGAGTCGGCTTATTTTTGGTTGGACGATCATGAGAGGGATCAATCTGCAAACCTACTATAAGGTAGTCACATACGGTTTTTGCTTCTTCAAGCATTTTAATATGTCCTGCGTGAAGCAAGTCGAATGACGAAAACGTAATGCCTATTCTTTGTGTTTTCATATAAATAAATTCTTCTTTGTACAAATTGTTAAATGTTTCTTGTCTCTAAATATTTCTGCCATTGCCAAACTGTTCTTAATGCCTCTTCCAGAGTCGTTTCAGACTTCCAGTTAAGCTCTTTTTGGGCTTTATCTACGTTTGCATATGCAATGGTAATATCTCCTTCTCTTCTGTCACAGATCTGGTAAGGAACTTTCACGTCATTTGCTGTTTCGAAAGCTTTTACTACTTCCAGAACCGATGAACCTTTTCCTGTTCCTAAGTTAAAAATATCAATCACAGCATGATCAGAATCGTCTGCCATTAATTTTTTCAGTGCTGCAACATGGGCTTTAGCCAAATCTACAATATAAATATAATCACGAACTGCTGTTCCGTCTTCGGTAGGATAATCATTTCCCCAAACACTCAACTTCTCGCGAATTCCTGCCGCAGTTTGCATCACGTAAGGTACTAAATTATTCGGAATTCCAATAGGCAGTTCCCCGATTTTCCCGGAAGGATGTGCTCCGATCGGATTGAAATATCTTAATAAAGAAATTTTACGGTGATATGCTTTTGCAAAATCAATCAGGATCTCCTCTCCCATCTGTTTTGTCTTTCCGTAAACGCTTTCAGGCATTTTTAACGGAGTATTTTCGTGGATCGGCATTTCATCCGCTTGTCCGTAAACCGTGCAGGATGAACTGAAAATAAAGTTTGAAATTCCTCTTTCTTTAAATTCCTGTAAGATATTGATTAATGAAAACAAATTGTTCTCGTAGTAATCAACAGGTTTTACCTGACTTTCACCCACCGCTTTGAATGCCGCAAAGTTGATACACCCTTCAATTTCGTGAGCATCAAAAACCTGCGTTAAAAGTTCTTTTCTTTTTAAGTCGAAAGGATAAAAAACAGGTTTTTTCCCTGTAATTTCCTCAATATTTTTTAATATAAATCTCTCGGAATGCGATAAATCATCCACAATAACAACCTCAAAATTGTTATTTAAAAGTTCCACCACCGTATGGGAACCGATATATCCTAAACCTCCTGTTACGAGTATTGCCATTTTTTTATTGTTTCTTTTTTAATCGTTATGTGTTCCTATGTTATCTATTTCTAAAAACTCTATTTCTTTATATTTAAAAAAGTTAGTTAAAAAAATAAAAACTAAGGTAACAGAAATTGTAATCATTAATTTCAAATTATCATCACTTCTGAAATCATCATTTATTAATAATTTTATATAGCCCACAAGAAAAAATAGTAAAATTAAAAATAGGTTTACATTTAAACAGTATATACTCTTTTTAATTCTAAATATGATAGTAATAAGACATAAAATTGCAGTAATAAATATCATCAAAGCGAAAATAAAAATAAAATTTTCAATTGAAAATATATTTACAGAGCTAAATTCTATAAATGAATCATAACTCCCATAACCAAATAACATTGTTACAAATAGTTCAAATATAAATATTGATATTCCTACAAACTTATATTTAAATATTTTTGGTCTCATATTATTTAATCTTTATTTTCTCCTATGTTTTCGATCTCACATTTACGTCTCTTGTGTCGAAAAATATTAACCAACATTCCAGACAAAAACAAAAAAAATATAAAATAAACAAACTGAGAATAAATTTCTTTAAAATCAATAAAATATCTTAAAAGATGAAGAAAAATTATTAAGAGTACAGCAGTATTGAAACTGATGAAAAATTTATTTGATTCCTTAAAAATACATACAAAACTTATTAATAAAGTTGAAAAGATTCCAAATATTAATGTGTAAAATAAATACTTTAAACCAGCATAATTTTCACTAATAATAAAATTATCACTTATAATCAATAGAGTAAAATAGCCAAAATACATTAGCCAAAAAAAACAAAAAATTATAGCATAAAAATAAGCAAATTTATTTTTAATATTCTTTCGTCGTGAAGCATAACTTACCCCATAAACTCCAACACCGCATCCGTAATATACTTCAGCTGCTCATCATCCAGTTCCGTGTGCATTGGAAGAGAAATTACCTGATCCAGAAGTTTATCCGTATTCACAAAATCGGCATCGTTACTTTCCTGAAAATAGGCTTTTTGCTTTCTTAAAGCTACCGGATAATAGATCATTGCCGGAATTTCCTTTTCAGCTAAGAATTTTTGCAAATCATTACGTTTTCCGTTCAGAATTCTTAAAGTATACTGGTGAAAAACGTGCGTTGAATAATCAGCTCTCTTTGGAGTTAAAATATGTTCATGTCCGGCAAAAGCTTCATCATAATAATCTGCTGCTCTTCCTCTCGCTTCATTATAATTATCCAGATGCGGAAGTTTTTTTCTCAAAATAGCAGCCTGAACACTGTCTAATCTTGAGTTTACACCTACCTCATCATGATAATATCTTTGGTACATTCCGTGGTTTACAATTCCTCTTAAACGGTGCGCCAAATCATCATTATTCGTGAAAATTGCTCCACCGTCTCCATAGCATCCTAAATTTTTAGAAGGAAAGAAAGAAGTAGTTCCCACCGTAGACATGGTTCCTGCTTTTTTTACAGTTCCGTCCGAAAAAGTGAATTCAGAACCGATTGCCTGTGCGTTGTCTTCAATTACATATAAATTATGCTCTTCAGCAATTTTTAAAATTTCTTCCATATTCGCGCACTGTCCGAAAATATGTACGGGAATAATAGCTTTTGTTTTCGGAGTAATGGCTTTTTTAATCGCCTCTGTTGAAATGGTGAAAGTATCATAATCCACATCCACTAAAACAGATTTAAGTTTAAGCAAATGAATAACTTCCACCGTTGCCGCAAAAGTAAAATCTGCTGTAATGATCTCATCACCCTCCTTCAGATCAAGACCCATTAAAGCAATCTGAAGTGCATCTGTACCGTTTGCACAAGGAATAACATGTTTTACGTCCAAATAAGACTCTAATTCATTCTGGAAAGACTTTACTTCAGGACCGTTAATGAAAGCCGCTGAATCCATTACATTTAAAACTGCATTATCTACTTCATTCTTTATTTTGTAATACTGACTTTGTAAGTCAACCATTTGAATCTTTTTCATAAATAAATATTTTTGTAAAAATAAGGAATTTAAAATCCCTTCAAAAATTTTATTGATTTTGTTTTATCTTTATACAAAATAAATACATGAAAAAAACTTTACTTTTTTGTCTTTTAGCAGGTTACTCTGTCAGTTTTGCACAGACATCGCTTGTTTTTGTATTTTTTAAGGACAAACCGAACAAGGCTGCATTTTATGCAAATCCGTTATCAGAATTATCTCAAAAATCCCTTAACAGACGTACTTCATTAGGAATTACGCTGAATGATCAGGATGCTCCGATAGAACCGACTTACATTACCAATATTCAGAATTTAGGATTCACCGTAACCGATTACTCAAAATGGCTGAATGGTGTCGCCGTGAATGCAACTCCGGCTCAGATTGCCACGCTTCAGGCGCAGAATTATGTACAGTCTGTGGAAAGTTTTGCAAGAAATTCTTCCGGAGGAACAAAAATGAGCCATCAGAATAAATGGGACAATCCAATCGACCCGGCGAATAAAAATTTAACCACTTTTGACTATGGTTCAGGTTCCGCACAGATCGACCAGATCAATCTTCGCCCCCTCCATTTAGCAGGCTACACAGGAACCGGAGTTACCATTGCGGTTATTGATTCCGGATTTCCTTACGTAAATACAGGTTCTGCCTATTCAAGATTATGGACGAACGGACACATCAAAGGCGGATATGATTTTGTGGCTAAAGGAACAGACATTTACAATACTTCACTTAATAACCACGGTTCTGCTATTTTGGGTGCAATCGGAGGTTATATTCAGAATACTTTTGTAGGTTCCGCACCGGATGCCGATTTTTATCTGTACCGAAGTGAAAATGCTGCAATCGAAATTCCTGAAGAAGAACTGTATTGGATTGAAGCTGCAGAAGAAGCCGACCGTAAAGGAGTGGATATGATTACAACTTCTCTGGGCTATGCTACTTTTGATGATCCGAAATACAACTACACTTATACCAATATGAACGGAACCACTTCCTTTATTGCAAGAGGAGCCGAAATAGCTGTTAACAAAGGAATTTTCACATTATTTGCCGCAGGAAATTCAGGAGCTCAGACGTGGCATTACATTTTAACTCCGGCGGATAATGCAAAAGTCTTTACCATCGGAGCCGTAGATTCTTCCGGAGCTTCTTCCACGTTCTCATCTTTCGGTCCGAATTCTGCGGGCGTTGTAAAACCCGATGCAAGTGCAAGAGGAACCGCTGCAACAAGTGTTATCAATAATAATTCAACCATTTCAGTTAACGGAACATCCATTGCCACTCCCATTGCTGCGGGCGGAGTCGCCTGTCTGATTCAGGCTTTTCCTACCATGAACAGAGATTTAATGAGGGATAAATTAAGACAGAATGCATCGCTTTATCCCAATCATACCGATCAGATGGGATTTGGAATTTTAAATTTCGGAGGTCTTTACAATAATGTTTTAAGCACTTCGGAATTAGTAAGGAGAAACAATGTTGCCATTTTCCCGAATCCTGTTAAAAATATTCTGAATGTGGCTTCGGAAAGTGATGTTTTATCCTTGGAAGTTTATGATAACTTGGGAAGATTCATTACAAAAGTCAATAATCAAAAATCTGTAAAAGTCGAAGATTTTGCAAAAGGCGTTTATTACCTGAAAATCCAGACGAAGGATAAAATTTATTATGAAAAATTTATAAAAGAATAAACTGAAAAACCTCTCGCATTGAGAGGTTTTCTTATTATTCCCGAATGTTTATAGATTCTTCATTCCATTTCACTGCATTCAGAATGACACACAGATTATTTATTATTAAGCCGAATTCCTGCTCGCATTAATATTACCGAATAATGAACGCGTCACCAGTTTTCCGTAGGCTTCCAGATCGCCTTCCCCTTTCTGAATTTTCATTAATGCATATTGCTGAATGCTCAACAGAGGCAAAACAATTCTTTCGCGGATTTTCACCGATTTTCTGGAAAGCGGATCTTCTTCCTGAAGCATTTTAAAGCCAGTTAATTCCAGCATAATATTTTTGGAAAGATTGTATTCATCAAATAAAACATTCCAGAAAGCACCGAATTTCGGGTTGTTTTTAATATAATACGTCAAAGGAAAATAGGTCTTGTTCATACTCATCATCGAGTTTAAAACCAAAGTTTTAAAGAAATCCGAACCTTTGTACAATTCTCTTACCTCATCAAATCGACCCTGTTCTTTAAGCTGCTGCATCGCAAAACCAAACCCGAAGAATCCCGGAACATTCTGCTTCAACTGCGACCATGATCCTACAAACGGAATGGCTCTCAAATCTTCAAATTTAAGCTCACTTCCGCCTCCTCTTTTCGATGGACGGCTTCCGATATTTGTTTTTCCGTAATATTCGAGCGTACTCATTTCCTGAAGGTAGGGTACAAACATAGGATGCGCTTTCAGATCTGAATATTTTTTATAACTGATTTCAGCCAGTTCAATGATTAACGCCCTTTCTTTTTCGGTTAGTTCTTTTTTCGAATTTTTGAAAACATCATTTTCCACTCCGGCAGTCAGAAGCTGTTCGAAGTTGTATTTTGCCTGTTCTTTATTTCCGAAAATACTCGTAATCGTCTGTCCCTGAATCGTTAATTCAATTTTATTATTGGCAATGGTTTTTCCCTGTGAAGCATAGAAATCGTGGGTCTTTCCGCCACCTCTTGCAGGAGGACCGCCTCGCCCGTCGAAGAACACGACTTTAATTCCGTTTTGCTCGGAAAGTTTCGTTAACACTTCTTTGGCTTTATAAATTTCCCAGTTGGCTTTCAGGTAACCGCCGTCTTTCGTTCCGTCCGAGAAACCCAGCATAATGGTCTGCTGATTTCCTCTTTTTTCCAGATGCTTTTTATAAACAGGGTTCTGATACAATTTGTTCATCACATTTTCTGCGTTGGCAAGACCTTCCATTGTTTCGAAAAGCGGAACGATATCCATATTGATTTCGTCTTCCTGATAACCGCAGACTTTGAAAAATGCGTACACATTCATTACATCTTTTACCGCATCGGAATTGGAAATAATATAACGGTTCATTCCTCTTAAACCGTTCAACTGCTGGATTTCTGAAATCTGGGAAACGGTGAGCAAAGTATCTTTTACAATATCTTCAAAATCATCCGGATTTACTTTTTCAGTAACCTGAATTAACTTATTGAATTTTTCTTCGTGCGTAGCATCAATGGCTCCGAATACTTTAGCAAAAACCTCATCAATTACTTTCTGATGAATTCTGCTGTCCTGCCGAACATCCAGAGTCGCAAAATGTGTCCCGAAAATCTTCACACGATCTTTAAAATTCATCAACTGATCAAGGAACAATGAATTGTGCTGCTCCACGAGGATTTTTTCGGCTTCTTCCAGTCTTTTGATAATATCATCTGCCGTAATTTTTTCATTTCTGAAAATCGCGGAATACAATTCGTTGCTCAGTTTTGTTAAAACTTCTGAAACACCTCTGAAACTCAGTCTTCTTCGAACCGATTTCAGGTTGTTGTAATAGGCTTTTAAAATTGCAGTATGCAGTTCTTCCGCCACTCTTTTCGTGACATCTGCCGTTACAAAAGGATTTCCGTCGCGGTCTCCTCCCGGCCAGAAACCAAGCTGGATCAGATCTTCATGCAAATGAAAATGATCGTTTTCAAATGTCGTTTTTATTTTCGTGAAAAGTTCTCCGATGGTATCGTAATATACATATCTCAGATAATAAATGATGCTCAACGCTTCATCAATCGGAGTTGGTTTTTCTTTATTGACAAACGGTGTTTTCCCCAACTGCTGCAAAAGCATATCGATATTCGTGATAGAATCGGTTGTAATGGCATTTCTGAGATCGTGAAGAATTCTCTGTACAGAATTCGGGTAAAACTGTGTCGGATGCGCCGTAAACACAATTTTAATGGCAAAATCTTTCAGTTTTTCACGCACTTTTTCCAGTTTATGATCCTGAAGCGAACGTTCGTACATATTGGTTACCGTTCCGTTATCACTTTCGGAATGCAGGTTCGGAAATGCAGCATCTTCAATACTATCAAACAAAACCACCTGTCTTTCAATATATTGGATTATTTTGAAAAGAAGTTCTGTTTTCTGTTCTTCAGTCTGCAAATCGGTATGATTTTTAAAGAATTCTTCAACGATTTCTTCAGGCGTTTTTCCGGCTTCGTAGCCGATTTTGCTTTCTTCACAAAGGAACGGAAGCAGCATCCCGATATTCGTCATTTTATCATAAGGCAGGCTCATAAACAATGAATTGTAGATCTGGAACTTATTTTCCACGATCTGCCTGAATTTTTCTGCGCGTTGGTCGTGTATCATATAACAAATGTAGGGGATTTTTTGATAAATTTCTTTACAATTGGTACTACATTTTAAACATTATAATTATTAAATTTGCTTTAGTTGAATTACACAAAATTGACAACCTAGAAAGTTAAAATATTGAAAAATAAAATTTCAGCAGCATTATTAGCTCTTTTTTTTGGTTATATTGGAGCTCATCGATTCTATCTTAATCAAGATAAGAAAGGTTATAGGTATTTATTCTTATTTTCTTGTATAATTTTATTTTCTACAATAATATATTTTTTTAATTTAAAGAGTTATTTCATTTTATTTTCAAATTACTTTTTGATTGCATTGTTAGTATTAATTATTGTTTTCGATTTTTTTTCATTTTTAATAATCACAGATGAAAAATTTGATTATGCTTATAATAATTATAATAGCAATACATATTTTAAAGAAATCCAAAATGAAATTGATTCCTATTATCAATATATAAAAACCATTGACTTAATAAGGATCAAAAACGGGGATTACAAAAAAGGTACATATAACGATTTAATAAAAGAGCTTATGAATATTTATGAGAAAATGGTTAATGTACCAGTTTCAGAAATGAAATTTTATTGGACTGAATTCAATAAATTACAAAACGAAATAAATAAAATAAACATTTCTGTAGGAGACCCTAAAATTAACTATTTTACTTTCTTTACAACTTATTTACCTGAAGATGATTCTTTTTAAATATAAATCAATTGCATTACCATCAGACGAGAAAAAAATTTATTCAGAAATATTTATAAGAGACTGTAAATGTCTACTAAATAATCAGCTATGGTTTTCATCATTAGAAATTTTAAACGATCCTTTTGAAGGAGTATTTCAAATTGATACATCTATAGGAAAAGCATTAAAATTATTAAAAAAAGACGTTAACATTGAAAAATTAGAAAATCTTAAAATTAATATTATAAAAGACAAGAAAAAAAATTCTGGTATTTTATCATTGACTACAGATAATCAAAATTTATTAATGTGGTCTCACTATACTAATAATCAAAAAGGCTATTGTATAGAATTTAATTTAGAATCTAAGAATTTTATTGAGTTTAACAATAAAAAATTAATCTCAAAAGTAGACTTAAAAAAGGTTAACTACTCCGATGAATATCCAAAAGCTTCTATTTTACATAGTGATAATAATATGATTTTTGGATTTAAAAGTAAATGTTGGAATTACGAAAAAGAATATAGATTTATTAGTGATAATTCAGGTCTACATACCTATGATGAAAATTGTCTAAAGACAATTTTTTTAGGTGCAGATTGCGGATTAATTGAAGAGATTTTACTTTGTTCCATTGCATATATTAAAGGTGCTAAAGTTTACAAAGCCAAATTGTTCTCAGATAAATTTAAACTATATTTTCTACCTTATGATTTAGTATCTTTAAATAAAAGAATAAATTGCCAAAGATTTATTAATGAAGCTCTTGCTGGTTAAAATTTTTGATGTAACTATTTTACAAATAATAAAAGCTTATCCCATGAAAAAAATACTCTTATTCCTACTTCCCCTTCTCCTTTTCTCCGCCTGCGGCGAAGACTGCTACAATGCGCCACAGCCGATTGCTTTTAAATTTGTGGATTCCAACGATGTAAATCTGATTACAGACGGAACGCTTACCAATTATTCGGTGAAGGAGGAAAACCAGACCAATATTCAGCTTACGAAAACCAATGATGATATGGTTATTCTGGAAAATGTGGGTGCTTACAACGGAACGAAAAATTATACGTTTACTTCCAATATAAAAAATTTCACTTTTACGATCCAGTCGTCGGAATTTAAAGGAGGCTGCGATGGTTTTCAGATCAACAAACTCACGTTTACTGGCATCGGAATTGATGTGAAAGACGAGAACGGCCACTACAAAATTATTTTCCAGTAAATTTCTGTTCGCTACATTTGCAAAAACAAAAGAATGAAAGTATTATTTCCGGTTTTACTGCTTTGCTCAGGTTGGGTATTCAGCCAGAAAACCGTTCCTGCAGACTTCAAAAAAATTCCGGAAATCCTCGACAATACAGAACTGCTCTACCCTTTTATCGTTCCGGATAAAAAATACGAATACTGGAGTGTTCTCAGAAATAATCCCGATCCCGATAAAGCCATTATTTACGAAAGCCAGATGCCTGATCTGATGACGTTGAATGATCCTGCTCCCGAAAAAGGATTTTTTCAGAAATGTCTCGGAGAAAATTGTTTTTCTTACGTTTTAGCCTGTGAAAAAAGCCGGTCGAAATACTTTTCAAACGAACAGCAGCTAAGAGATTTTATCGGTTTTGTAGACAATCTTCCCGAAGCTATTTTAATTGCGAATACTTTCGGATATTCGGTTGACAGTTCCAATCAGCTGGGAAGTTCATATAAAATTGAAGATCAGTATATTTCGCTCTATCTTTCAAAATCTAAAAACAATTCTGAAACGAAGGAATCTTTTTTCATTAAAATCAATAGAAAAACAGGAAAATTGGAGGTGAAAAGTAATAGAGCTTATTAAAGTTTTTTTGTTTTTTTGTCATTCTGAATGGAATTTTGCGAAGCATTATGCAATGAAGAATCTATTGAAAATGAAATCTTTAAACATTAAACACACATACTTTTTTAACCACAAAAGCCACAAAAGATTCTTAGGCTTAATTAAAGTTAACAAGCATAATAGAAAAAGCACACAATAGTTTTTAAAAATCTCTGATTTTTATTCTTTTGAGACCTTTTATTATTCTGAAATTTGGCTTTATCATCATCTTTTGTGACTTTTGTGGTTAAATTTCTCTGTCATTCTGAATGGAATTTCGCAAAGGCTTATTCAATGATTAATTTATTGAAAATTAAACCTTTAAATATTAAACACATATAATTTTTGAACCACAAAAGCTACAAAAGATTTTTATGCTTAATTAAAGTTAACAAGCATAATAGAAAAAGCACACAATAGTTTTTAAAAATCTCTGATTTTTATTCTTTTGAGACCTTTTATTATTCTGAAGTTTGGCTTTATCATCATCTTTTGTGACTTTTGTGGTTAAATTCCTCTGTCATTCTGAATGGAATTTCGCAAAGGCTTATTCAATGATTAATTTATTGAAAATGAAACCTTTAAATATTAAACACATATAATTTTTGAACCACAAAAGCCACAAAATATTTTTAGGCTTAATTAAAGTTAACAAACATTATAGAAAAAGTACACAATAGTTTTTAAAAATCTCTGATTTTTATTCTTTTGAGAACTTTTATTATTCTGAAATTTGGCTTTATCATAATCTTTTGTGACTTTTGTGGTTAAATTCCTCTGTCATTCTGAATGGTATTTTGCGAAGCAATTTGCAATGAAGAATCTATTCATATGAAGTTTTTTGAGATTTTTCGACTCCACTTCGTTGCGCTCAAAATGACAGTGTTGTAGATTGAATGTAAGAGTTTTATTAAACACATTACTCACATAAGATTTTAAAATAATTTCTAAGCTTTATATCAGAACACATTAGTTTGTGAAAATTTTTGATTTTCTTCTCATTTGATCTTTTAATGATTAATCAACAAAATTCAATAGTTTTAATAAAAAGCAATCATTATAATTTTAAAACTTTCTTAACTCAGTTTTCAGTAAGCAATGCGTAAATTTGACTTCAAATAAATTTAAGAACAATGCTTAATTTCGAACTAAAAAATCCAACCAAAATACTTTTCGGAAAAGGTGAAATTGCTAAAATTTCAAAAGAAATTCCTGCAAATGCCAAGATTTTAATGATTTACGGAGGCGGAAGCATCAAAAACAATGGTGTTTACGATCAGGTAAAAGAAGCTTTAAAAGATCATGAAGTACATGAATTCGGCGGAGTTCCTGCCAATCCGGAATATGAAGTATTGATTAATGCTTTGAGCTTTATCAAAGAAAATAATATTACTTTTCTCTTGGCTGTCGGAGGCGGATCTGTGATCGACGGAACGAAGCTTCTTTCCGCAGCAGCAAACTATGATGGAGAACCGTGGGAAATCCTTACGAAACCTGTAAGAACTTTTGAAGGCGAAGGAATGCCTTTCGGAACTGTTCTTACGCTTCCTGCAACCGGGTCTGAGATGAATTCGGGGTACGTGATTTCGAGAAGAGAAACCAACGAAAAATTGTCTTCGGGAGGTCCGGGATTATTTCCTCAATTCTCGGTTCTGGATCCGGAAGTAGTGAGATCGATTCCGCAAAGACAGATCGTTAATGGTTTAACGGACGCTTATACTCACGTTTTGGAACAGTATATGACGGCTCCTTCTTCGGCAGATCTTCAGGAAAGAATTGCAGAAAGTATTCTGATCAGTATACAGGAAACGGCTCCGAAAGTATTGGCGGAGGAATTTGATTATGATGCAGCCGGAAATTTCATGTGGTGCTGTACAATGGCTCTTAACGGACTTATTCAGAAAGGTGTAATTACAGACTGGGCGGTTCACGCAATGGGACATGAACTTACGGCTTATTTCGGGATCGATCATGCAAGAACTTTAGCCATTATTGCTCCGTCTCATTACCGTTATAATTTCGAAACCAAAAAAGGTAAACTGGCTCAGTATGCGGAAAGAGTCTGGGGAATTAAAGACGGAACGGTTGATGAAAAAGCGGAACTGGGTATCAAAAAACTGGAAGAATTTTTCCACAGCCTGAATATTGACACGAAACTTTCTGAATATACGGAAGATTATAAAGGAACTGCTGAAAGAGTGGAAAAAACCTTCACAGAGAGAAACTGGCTCGGTTTGGGAGAGTATAAAAAGCTGACTCCGCAGGATGCTTATAAAATTGTGGAAATGAGCTATTAAAAGCAGAAAGTTCCAGATCCGAAGAGGGAAGTTTATTGCTATGCTGTAAAAAATAAACCAGACAGGGATAAACTTTCCTCTTACAACTTTTATTCCAATTTGCTTTTTCTGTAATCAATCGTTTAAAAAACCTTAATTTCATTAGAGATATTTCAAATTTATTTATATTTTAGCATATTCTTAAATTTGTAAAAATGAAAAAACAATTACTTTTATTTGCCTTTTCAGCGTTAGCGCTTACTTCATGTAACGATGATGATATCCAGGGTTATGAAATGGATATGATGAAAGGTGATTGGAAGATCAGTAAAAAAGAAACGATATCAGGAAAAGACGATAAATTTGTAATCGGTACTACAACACCTACAGGATGTTCTGTGAATGACAAACTTGAGTTCAGAACAGATTATTATACCTCTTTTACAACGTATGGAGGAACTGGTACAAACTGTAATGTTGTGGCGAAAGTAGAAGGTAAATATGAGTATAATTCTGAAACAAAAGATTTAACCGTTACCTACACAGGAAACAGTGCTGTGAAGTACAGAATCGTAGTTCTTACAAGCTCTGAAATGAGAATAAAGCAATTGTCCGGCAATATAGATCAAGACGGCGATACGATACCGGATGCGGAATATATTACCTACAAAAGATAAAAAAGAAAACTCTCGAAAAATTCGGGAGTTTTTTCTTGAAAAGAAAATTTTAATATTCAACTAAAATTATTAAAACAATGAAGAAGATTTTTTCGGCATTTCTGATGCTGACTTTTGCCCTGTTTTTTGCACAGGAAAAACCGATGTTCTGGCAGGACATCCAAAATTTTAAGAAACTGGATCTGGAAAATCCTCCTGCTAAAAACGCAATTCTTTTAGTCGGAAGTTCGTCTTTCACGAAATGGACGGATGTTGCGAATTATTTTCCGGATAAAACCATCATCAACAGAGGTTTCGGAGGCTCAAGATTAACGGATCTGAATGATTATGCAGAGGATCTTTTAAATCCTTATCAACCCAAACAGATCATCATTTACTGTGGTGAGAACGATTTTGCCGACAACGATAAATTGAAAGCCGATGTTGTAGTGGAAAGATTTAAAACATTCTACAAAAAAATCCGTGCAAAATTCCCGAAAATTGAAGTAGATTATATTTCCATTAAATATTCGCCGAGCCGCGAAAAGTTGTGGCCGCAAATGAAGGAAGCCAATAAAAAGATTGCCGATTTCATGAAAAAGCAACCGAATGCAGCGTTTATTGACATCACAAAGGTAATGCAGGATGAAAACGGAAACGTGAGAAAAGACCTGTTTGTGGAAGATATGCTTCACATGACTCCGGAAGGCTACAGATTATGGACTTCTGTGATGAATCCTTATATGAAATAAAATGAGAGAATCTACCCGAAACCTTCCGATTTTTAAAAAAGCGCAGGAAATCTATGAAACTCTAAAAGTGATAACAGATTTATTTCCTGAGGATAATGATTATCTCCAGACACTGAAATCACATCTTCTTGAAGACAGCATGATTATTCAGGCAAAAATATCCGGTGCGGAAGCCGTAAAACTGTATGACATCAAGATGGAAAATGCAGCGATCATAAGAAAAGCGGCAAGAAGCATTATGGTAAGCGGAAATACACTGGAAATGATGGGATTTACAGATGCAAAGTATTATACCATTATAAGAAATCTTACCGAAGAATTCAGGATTTTATTCGTCGACTGGGTTTCAGGATTTAATCCTAAACATTTTATTGTGGACAATTGGGGATTGTTTAATCCTCCGGGAATTTCGCATGATTATGTTCAGCGGGATGACGAACTGAATTTTCTTGATGAGGATGAGGAATAAAAAATGAGCTGTTTCAGTTTTGAAGCAGCTTTTTTATTGATAAATTAATTTAAACTTATAGCTAGAATATGGGTTTATTTAAAGTATTCAAACATCTGCAAGAAAAAAATCTTTGATTTTTTTAAACTTATGTGCTCTTTCTTTCTACTTAAATAACTAAAGTGTTAAAATCTTTTGCATCTTTTGCGGTTAAAAAGTTTAAACAAACTCGATGATTATTTTATTGAAAGATTTTGTGTGAAAAGTTTTTTTCCTTTTCTTTGCAGCCTTAAAAATTAGTTTAAACCATGAAAAAAATCTTATTTCTTGCTATTTCGGCAGGTTTTCTTTTCACAGCCTGCAAAAGTGATGATGACGATGTTTATGCATCTGTTGTAGGAGTCTGGAAGCCATCCAGAGAAATGGCAGTTTCCGGAAAAAACGGAAGTACTATTTATAATGATCCTTCTTCAAGCTGCTACAAAAAAAGTACATTTGATTTTAAATCGAACAATACAATGGTAAGCAACATTTTTGATGATGGAATGA
The DNA here is from genome assembly GCF_014218905.1 of Chryseobacterium sp. C3. Taxonomy (NCBI): domain Bacteria; kingdom Pseudomonadati; phylum Bacteroidota; class Flavobacteriia; order Flavobacteriales; family Weeksellaceae; genus Chryseobacterium; species Chryseobacterium sp. C3. The sequence goes on from NZ_JACLCU010000003.1 coordinate 139,447, forward strand.
GCGGAAATTGTGAAAATCTGGGAACAGACACTTCTTCTTATTCTTATGACCCGCAGAACAAACAGATCATTATAGACGGCGAAGCCAGTGAAGTTCTGAAGCTTACGAACAATGAAATGCATATTGTTTCAGATTACAGTGATGAAGACGGAGACGGAATCGATGACAAAATAGTTCTGGTTTTAACCCGATAAAAAGCAAACTCCCGAAAAATTCGGGAGTTTTTTTATTTCTTTCTTTTGGATTTAGATATTGATTTCTGCTGCGCCCTGTTGGCTCCAAATTTTTTGGGAGCTTTTCTTTTGGAAGGTCCGCCCCAGTTTTCTTTGGTATTTTTCGCTTTCTTTTCGTGAAAAGCTCCTCCTCCTTCATTTAATTTTACCTTCACAGGATTCTTCATGATCACAGTTTCCTCTTCAGAAGCAATCTTTTTAGGATTTATTTTTACTCCGTCTGGGAAATCAATGTATTTCAGTTCCTTATCCATCAGTAATTCGATGTCAAGAGCTAAAGTTTCTTCTTTTTTGGTGACGAAAGTTATGGCTTTACCATCTTTGTCCGCTCTACCCGTTCTACCGATTCTGTGAATATACTGCTCCGGAATATCCGGCGTTTCAAAATTGATAACATGGGTAATGTCTGAAATATCAAGACCTCTCGCCATAACATCCGTAGTAATCAACCCTTTGATCTCTTCATTTTCAAAGCTTTTCATTGCTTTTAGCCTGTAATTCTGAGATTTATTGGAGTGGATCACATCAAACTGCTCAGGGAAAAGCTCATCAATTTTTGTGAATAAAAGATCTGCATTTCGTTTGTTATTTGTGAAAATCAATACTTTCGACATATCGGTATCGGTTTTCAGCAAATGCTCCAGTAGATTGATCTTGGTATTGAAATTCTCTACTTTGTAAGCAGTCTGCTCAATTTTTTCAAGCGGCGTTCCGGATTTTGCCAGTGAAATTTCGACCGGACTCGCAAAGTACTCATCCAGCATTTCGTCAACAGATTCCGTCATGGTTGCAGAAAAAAGAATATTCTGTCTTTTTTCCTTCATCATTTCGAAAATATGCGTCAACTGTGGTCTGAAACCAAGGTTCAGCATTTCATCAAACTCATCAATAATCAGCTTCTGGACTTCTTTTAAAGAAATGGCATTATCGATCGCCAAATCCATTACTCTTCCGGGAGTTCCTACCAAAATATCACATCCGTTATCAAATAATAATTTCTGGGTATTGATATTTTTTCCTCCGTAAATCCCGATTACTCTTGCAGTAGTATTTTCCGTCAGTTTTTCTACGATTTCAGAAACCTGTACCACCAATTCTCTGGTAGGAACAAGCACCAAAACGGTTGGATTTCCCGATTTATTGTATTTCCAAGTCTTAAGAACCGGTAAAAGATACGCCAGTGTTTTTCCTGTTCCCGTCTGCGCAATCCCCATTACATCACGTCCGGAAAGTATTGGCTTTAAGCTCTTTTCCTGAATAGGGGTAGGTTCAAATAAATTAAGATCCGCTAAAACATCAAGAATTTTAACCGGAAGGTCAAAATCTGCAAAAGTGAGTTTTTCCATTTTGCAAAGATAGACAATTAATTTTTGAGAAAAATAAGCCTAAACTTTCATGCTTAAATTATTTACAGATATTACCTTCTAATAATCTTAAAAGCCATATCTCTTCCATAACCCTGCATAATAGCGAGATTGATCCACGAAAGTGCAAATTTTTCTAGCAGTTCTACTTTATCCGCTTTTCCAAAGTCTGTACAGGAAGCGAAACCACAATCCAAAGCCAGTTTTTTGGCAATATCTTTTGCTTTTTCGCTGTCTCCTGCCATAAACATATCGATTCCTTCACCATTGTATATCGGATCAAGCATATTTTCAAAACCTGTTGTATTAAAACATTTTACGATTTCTGCGTTGGTTTTATCTGCCAAAGCCTGATACACTGTTTTGTAAGGTTCCGGAGACTTCATTACGGCGTTGGTAGCATCAATAATGACTTTTCCCGATACATCGCCTAACTGTTCAATTACTTCAAAAATAGCAGTCGGAGGTGTTGCAATAAGAATCACATCACATTGTTTTACTGCATTTTCGATCACGGCAAAGCGATCTTCCCCTATTTTCGTTGCAAGGGAAATATTTTTTTCACTCAAAGGAAATTGTGCACCTACCAAAACAGTATGCCCCGCTTTTATCCATTGTTGAGCCAAAGCTCCTCCAACATTTCCGGAGCCGATGATTGCTATATTCATTTTTTTTAGTTTAAAGTGAAATTTACCTCATTATTTATTTAATAGTTCTACAACCAGTTCTGCAACTGCTGCCCCTGAATTTTGCTGCTGTCCTGTAATTAAATTACCATCCTGAATAGCATACGAACTAAATGGAGCCGCCACTTTAAATGTTGTTTCCTGTAATTTTTTAGCTTCTTCTTCAATTCTGTACGGCTGAATTTTCATTCCGACTGCCTGATCTGCAAACTCTTCTTCAGCATCCGCAAAACCGGTCCAGGTTTTTCCTTTTACAAGCAATTCACCGTTTGATTTTTTAGCTTCCAGTAATAAAGTGGTTGAATGGCAAACCGCTGCGCTTGGCTTTCCGCTTTCGTAAAAACTCACAAATAATTGTTCCAGATCTTTATTTCCTCTGAAAGTATACATTGGTCCCTGTCCGCCAACCAGAAAAACCGCATCATAATCTTTTGTATCAACTTCAGTTAATTTTTGGGTGTTTTCAAGCATATTTTTGAAAGAATCCTGTTGAAGATAACCCAATGAAATAACATCATGCGCAGAATAACCACTTTCGTCCAAAGGATTGGAATAGCCGTCCATTTCCAGTTTTCCGCCTTCTGTTGAAACCAGTTCCACTTCGTAACCTGCTTCCTGAAAGACTCTTAAAGGATGTGTAAGTTCTGCAGCCCAGAAACCGATTGGCCAATTGGTTTGTTTACTCACACTCGGCGAACTTGCAATCATCAGAATTTTACCTTTTACAGGAGCTCCGTGAAAATGAACATAGCTGTTTACTTCTTTTACTTTTTCCATTTTTTGTTTTTTTGATTTTAAAATTTCTAATTTTGATGAAACAAAGATAATTCTGAATAGAAAAGAAAATCAATAATGGCTATCTTTGTAAGAAACTAACAAAAATGTAAGTATGCCTGATTTTGTTTCGGATAAGCACCTTTTTCACAATCCTGTAGAATTTGCCATGAGCAAAATAGGCGGAACCTATAAAATGCCTATTCTCTGGCGTCTGAAGGATAAGGCATGGCGTTATTCGGAATTGGCTGACAGCATTCCCCACATTTCAGACAGGATGCTTTCTAAAAGTTTAAAAGAACTGCTGGAAGACGGCTTTATTTCCAAAGAAATATTTCCGGAAGTTCCTCCAAGAACTGAATACAACATTACAGAACGCGGTAAAAAAGCTGTAGAAATTATTTCAACTTTAAGAAATTACGGATTTGAGCTGATGAAAGATTTTGGGATTGGAGAGTAATAATTAATCCATCATGAAATTTGCAAATAAATCAATTAAAACTCCGATAAAAGAAATACTTACCCCAAAAATAAAATAATTGAGTGTTTTTTGATAGAATTTTTCAGATTTTTCTTTAGGATAATTCATTTGTAAAATCCGCTTCAAAACAATAATTAAACAGATAATACCTATTAATATACAAGCTCCCACCAAATAATCTAAAAAAACAGGTAAAGTGCTTTCATTTTTTACATAGGATGAAGCAAAATTCAGTATAAAACCAAGAATAATTCCGGTAGCAGTTACTAAAGGCTGTCTGTAAGATTGTATTTTGTCTTCCATTCTGATATCAATTAAAAAAACCGGCCTAAGTCGGTTCAAAAATACTTTATTTTTTGATTATTTTCTGCGTTTCAGAAGTACCATCTTCAAAATTTATTTTGAGCAGATAATTTCCTTTGGAAAAATTCTGAATTTCTATCTTATTAAAATTTTCATTAATCGTTTTTAATTTTTGTCCTGCTGAAGAATACAGTTCTGAAAATTTTATTTTTTTATCTGCATTAATTCTGATTTCTCCAGAGGTAGGATTAGGTAAAATGGAAACTTTTTTGAAAGAAGTTTTTTCTTTGGTAGAAAGACTTGTACCTGCAGAAGGCTGTTGCTGCGTTACACAATGTATCATTCCTCCATTTGCATAAAGATTTCTTACATCAATTCCTATAACTGTTCTCCCCGGATAAAGATTTCCTATAATTTGGTTAGCTATACTGTCATTTGGGTCATTATAATTGGGCACTAAAACCACACCATTCGCTACATAATAGTTTGCATAAGAACCTTTGTATCCTAAATTGGTTCCATAGGTAGTTACTACATTATTTTGCGTTAAAGGAATGTACACTTTGTTGTATGTTTGCCCATTCGCATTAGTTGCTGCATAAAGTGTATTAATATCTGCCTGTGTAACTCCCCAGTTTAACAAGTCTGCGTTATTCATGGTTACCATTGTAGTAGAATTTACAAATTTCATAAATCCATCAATATGCATATCTGTAACTTCTAAACCTGTAACTCCGTTAAGCCAAATTACTTTTGAAACGCCATAGTATTGTTTAAAATTATTAGTGGCAGTCGCTTCACTCATTCCCGAGTTTCTCACTGTATTAGCAGGGCTTTGGCTGATCACAGAGCTTCTACAAACCATTAAAACTCCACTTCCGTCTAATTCTACTGAACCTCCTTCATTTACCATTACCGAGTTGAGATTCACAACTGGAATTCCTAAGTCTGTTCCTATTTTTGTGGGAATTTGGTTACAATTAGAGAAATTAAATTTTCCTCCCCATCCATTAAATCCCCAATCTTGTATCACAATTTGATTGCTAGAATTTTTCACAAAAATGGGTCCATTATCTCTTACCCAAACATCATCTGTAGGATAGATTTTAAAATCAATATTGGTTAAAGGAACACTTGCTGCGTTTAGTAAACCAATGATTCTCGTTTTCTCAGTATTATCATAAGCGATGATGTGTACTTTTTCATTAGTCTGAAGTGCATTTGTCATTGCAACCCAAGTTGCATCAAGTCTGTTTCTATATGTTGTACCGAACTGATACTGATGGGGCCATTGAAGCCAAGTTCCTTCATGCTGTCCCGATTCTTCAGGGAAAGTATAGGTTTGAGACATACAAAAATTAAGATTTACAAATAGAAGTAGTAAAAAAATGTGTTTCATATAGTATTTTTACAAATCTATTACATTTTTTACCTCAAGTATTGTCCAAAAATGACAGTCTAATTTTTTAAGAGAAAATAAATGTGTGTTATATAGTTTTCTTCTTCTTTATCAGAAATCAGGTAATGCTCTATCACAGGAGAATGATCTAGTTCTAAATTTGGTGATGATAACCAAAATTTATAGAAATTCTTATAGGTCTCTTCTATATTATCATGAGTACCATAATGAATAAACCTCAAGTATTTTTTTCCAAAAATTTTCTTCGAGATAAATCCTACGGATTGTTCAGGAATCTTATACAGTTTTTATGCTCCGTAATTAACGGTTGATCTACTATAATTCCGTAGCTTTCGTAAGGTCTCAGCTTTTGATTACAAAAATCTATTTCTCTCCATAGCTTATTAATTTTAGCATTATCATAATTTTCGGTTTTAATGGTTTTACAATATAATAATTGTTGCTCCATATATATTTTTTCCACATTTAAATCCATAGTTGTATTGGCAATAAATGCTTCAAAAATCTTTTTTTTATCTATTCTAGCTTCAGAAGGTGAAATATGAAATTGTTTAAAAAATGCCTTAGAAAATGCTTGTAAATTGCTATATCCTACCTGTATTGCAATATCCGTAATACAATCTTTTGTGTAAACTATTTTTTTATATGCTCTTTCCAGTCTTAGTCTTCGCTGAAATGACTTTATATTCTCTCCAAATATGCTCTTAAAAATCCGTTGAATATTTCTATATGAATAATTAGAGATTTTTTCAAATTCAGATTGGGTAATTTCATTATCGAAGTTGTTTTATATTAATAAAACAATCTTCTGAACTTGGTATAGTTGGTACATCAGCTTTTATTTTTATAAATTATTCTTCTATAAATTTTTATATAACTTCATTTAAAGCAATGCTATAATTTTGTCAGCTTCCCGAATTCCGCTTAAGTAAGCACCGTGAGCCGTTGAAAAATAATCTGCTTCCGTATGCTCTCCGGCAAAGAAAAGCCTGTCGTTTACCTCTTCTGCCAAATCATCGAAATGAGACATTTCTGTACCGACAGCCGTATAGGAATAGGAACCGAAAGAATTTTCATTGTTCTGCCATTTGGTACGAAGCAAATTTAACGGATTCGGAATGCTGTTTCCGTAAATATCTTTCAGATGAGTCATAATTTCTGAGATAATCTGAGAATCAGACATTGTTTCCGTCTGTCTTGCATAATTTGCGTATGCAAAAGTCATTAACGCATTTACATTCGGATGGAACTTTTTTACATTCACAAAATAATTGAATTTATCCCTTGTTTCCGGTGTGTAGGAAATATACTGTACATCATCCCAAAAAGCAGTGCTCCATATTAAAAGAAATTTATTTACACAGTTCATTCCCACTTTTTGGATAGCGTTTTGCTTTGCAGCGGGAAGTGAAGGAAGAAATTCAATTTTATTGGCTTTTAAAACACCCAGCGGAACACTTACAATCACATAATCTGCCTCCGAAATGATTCCGTTGTGCGTTATTTTTATTTTGGTATTGCTGTAATCTATTTTGGTGACCCTTTCGTTAAATTTAACATTAAGTCCGGAAGCTAAGAAATTGGCAATCGTATCATAACCATTAGTTGCTATTTTTTCTGCCCCTCCGAATTCTTCTCCTTCATCATACAGCAATGATGAAACTTTATCCAGATCGCCCCTGTCGAACGTGAAATAGGTAGACAGGAAAAATTTCCATAACCTGTCGTTGAATTTAGCCGGATATAAATTTTGGAAAACGGTCTGAAAGCTTTGCGCAGAGTTACCGTTATTTTTTAAAGCAGCAAGAATATTGTAATATTCGGTTTCTGTATTGTCAAATACAGTATCGTTACGCAGAATTCCCCCAATATCATAGGATTTTCTGCTATCATCAAGCGTTTCAAAAGTCTGCATTCCTGCCTGTTGAGCCAGAGTTGTTATCGGATTTCCATTGATTCCGTGAATCCAGCTTGCTCCCTCATCAAAAGCAATACCCAGGCTTCGATTGGTTCTCAGTCTGCCTCCCACTTTTTCCTGTGCTTCCAAAACCGTCACCTGAAAGCCTTTTTCTTTCAATTTTTTGGCTGCAGCAAGACCTGAAATCCCCGCTCCTATAACGATGACAGATTTTCCCTTAGGATCATCAGCTTCATCCTCAGAAGAAGCGCATGAGTTAGCCAGTAAAGAAGGTGCTAAAAATATCAGGGGAAAACCTGCTAAAGTATTCTTAATAAATTTTCTGCGTTGCATTTGTATTTTTTTTGAAAAACAAATATAATTTATTTTTCAATTTGTCTATAAATGCAATAAAAACTTTTAAAACAAAAAATATTAAGTCCAACGGTTTATGAAAATCAGATTGGACGTCCACAAAATGTTACTTTATGAATATACCGAATTGTGAATTTGTCTATCGTAAATTCTTTATAATTCGGAGAGATACAGATTAACAATGTACTGTCATCAGGATGATGCATTAATCTTTTGATCATTCTCTGATCATAAGTGATAATTAGATAAATACAATCCGGATCGAGATTTTCCCATTTATCTATAAAATTAATTCCTATTATATCTCCTGCTTTAATATAAGGCTCAAATGAAGCGCCAACAATAGGAAAAAATGCATCGCAGTGAACTCCGGGCAAATTGATATATCCGGTAGGTGTTTCCGTTAATTCCAGCAGTTCATTAAGCTTTCCTGCGCTTACCGGCAAGCTGTAAAAAGGAATTCCGTTTTCAACAATCTTTATTTCATCATCAAATTTCAGCTTACTAAAAACTTTATCATAATGCTTATCTCCGGAAATGTCTCCCATTTCAGGCTGGAGTTTTTTATCATCTTTAAAATCACTGATTTCAAACGTTTTTTCGATTTCTTTATTTTTAAGCATTTTTCCCTGATCTAAAAAAAGCCATGACAGATCAACTTCCGGCGCATAAGCGATAAATTTCGCTATATTATCTTCACTTATTCCGCTTTCTTTATCCAGAACACCTCTTGTAATACCACTTTCCTGATAAAATTTATATTTACTAATACCCTTATATTCAATATATTGTAAAATTTTATTTTTTATAGGCGAAATTTGATGCATATTTATTTTTTTATACGAAATAAATCGTTTATATTTGCTTTTTTAAATCAACCAAAAGTATGGAAATATTAATAACTAAGTTACAAGAAATTGCTGAAATTCTCACCAATTGTCAAAAAACAGCAAAAGATTTCTATTCGAAATCAAATTATAAGATCGATTTATCTGATGAACAAAATTATTATCCTGAGATCCGAAAGGACGATTACATGTTCCCGAAATTTAAAATCACTTACTAATATTATCACAAATTAAAATCTATCAACCAAATACTAACAAAATATAAAAAAAATGGCAACACCTTTAAATACAATTCTATATTGGTTTCAGACAGGAAAAACACCTACGGAAGAGGAATTTGCAGCATCCTGGTCTTCTTTTTTTCACAAAAGTGAATCTATTCCGCTTTCATCAATTGAAGGACTTTCTGCACTTTTTCATCAAACAGTAAGTTTAGAAGCGTTCAATAGTCACCTTAATTCTTCTAATGCTCATGAAAACAGTTTAGCCAAATTAGACGCTTCCAATTTAAGCAGTGAGAACGTCCAAAATTGGAAAAATAAATTAAATGTTAATCAGTTACCTTCAAATATTGCCACAATAGACAATTCTGAAAGTGGATTAACAGGAAATGTCTATTCAAAACAATACATCAACGATCATTATTTGCAGTATACAACAAACTCTGGCAGAAGGGTTATTACAAACAACAAAGATCATGAAAACAAAACAATGTATGATGCTTTTATTGCAGGATGGAATGTCTTACCGAATTATATTGGCAAAGATGAGAGCGAAAAATTATATTCTTCAAGATACATTTTACAGGGAACCGATATCCTCTCTGATTTTAAAGGAAATACAGAGTACAGACCTGAACATCCTGCTCATGATTCTTTAATTGCCTACGGTTCAAAATTGGGAAAAGGCTTTGTTGATGGAACAAACTATAGTTTATTCGGGACTGCATTGTATGAGTTGAATGATATTCCGATTGGTGATTCAATAACAGCCTTTGGGAATAATATTGCCAACGCTAAAGGAATTTACAATGATCCAAAAAGAACAGCAGTAGCATCAAATGGTTTTGATTTAAGGCAAATGATATCCAATAACATCACTGTTGGAAATCTCATTTGGGCAGGCGACATACATAGCTCTGTAATTACAGGATATAATATAAGAAATTATCGTTATATATTTAACTCGCTGGTGATGGGAGGAAACATTTACGATGCAAATGGAAAATATCCCGGCGAAACACATGACTCTTATTTAGACAATGATGTAATGTTAGGCTTTGGATTTTATAAAGATCCGAAAAGACATCCTGCAAGTCATAACCTGTTAATCGGTTCTCATGAACATTACGGAAACGGAAGTCCAGACTTTAATTATAAACCTTTAGTAGAAGGTAATTTTAAAGAAAAATACTTTGGTATTCAGGGAAAATCTATCAATCATATTCAGGACGAATTAAATAAAGTTCCTGTTGAAAATGTAGATCTTTCTTTAGTTTCTTCACCGCCAAATTCCAATGCATCATATGATGTAAAAACAAAAAAGTTAATACTAAAAAATTCTCCCGCCGGAAATTACAGACTTTTTGAAGGTTTAACTGTAGGAGAATCTTATCTTTTTAGTATTAGCTCAAATATTGGCAATACAGGAACATGGGGATATAAAACAATCTATCTCATTGACAGTGGAAATGGTGACTGGTGGATATTAAATAATCAATTAGCTGAAATAACCGATAATGTCAATAACTTTTTAGAGATTTCTTTAGAGGGAACAAATATAACAGGAGAGATAAGCGTTTCTATGCAGCGTATAAAAAATGACGAAAAACAATCTCCTATCTATGAAATACGAGATTTTAATAATAATGTTACACTTGAATTAAGAACTGCAAATAGCAATGACAATCATATTGCTTTTGGTAAAAATTCTGCACCCAAATATGCAGTAGGAATTAATAATGCTATTTTTGGTACCAACACCTTATCAAAGGCGAATTCTATTGCAACAACATTTGTTTTTGGTAATAATAATCTTGAAAATATAAGAAAAACAAGAATTAATACCATAGTTGGGTATAACAATTTAAAAAGCGCAAATAATATTGTGGACAGAATAACAGCAGTTGGACAGGATATTGCCCCAAATGCATCCAATCTTAGATCATCAGTTATACTAGGCTGCTATGCATTACAAAATTTCAAAGGAAATTTTTATGAAAACAACACATGGAACGAATTAATTGCTGTAGGAAATGGCGCAGGGATAAACGTAGAAGAAGCACAAAAAAGTATTTTTATAGGTGAGGCAACCGGAAATTCCAAAAATGTTTTTCAAAGTGTTGTTATAGGTAACAGAAGTGGCTTTAAAGATAAGAATACATCTACTAATGAAATCGTAATTGGAGCCGCAACAACAGGAAACGGGAACAATACCGCAACCATTGGTAATTCAAACATCAACTCTGTACATCTTTCAAATATTGCTAAAATAGACCGTAGAACAGGTATTTCAGGAATTAATGTATTTCCGGCCAATAGTGATACAGATTTTGTTCAGAGAAAGCATTTACAAGAGGTTAAACCATACAAAATTTATTCAGGATCTTTGGTATTTGATGAATCTACAGCACAGCCAAAATTCACCGTGTTTGAAAATACCGTTGGAGATATTATGTGGAGCAAGAAAGGCACAGGAGAATTTATCGGTACTTTAAACGGAGCCTTTCCTTCCGGAAAAATTTGGTCGGTAAGTGTAATAAACCAAAAAACAGTAGGAAAAGATCAGAGATTTTGCTTAAGCGGTAGAATAGATAATGATACTATTTACGTAGATATTGTAGATTCTTACGGATCAAACTACGATGTTTACGCAGAAGCCGGATCATTTGAATTCAGAGTCTATAACTAATTTCAAAATTTAAATTATTAAAATCATATTATCCTGCAAGTCCATGCTAAAATCCTGAACTTGCAGGGTTTTTATTTTAGAATTGAAAGTTTTACTTCCTTGTAACCCTCAGTAAAATAACAATTACCAGAAATATTGAAAAGATAAATCCTAAAACTGCCACCAAAGACAATTCTCCTATTCTGGGTCCCGATTCTGAAGAAAATACAATAGCCGTTGCGATGATATTTGCGCCTAAAACCATTGTCAGAATAAGATTGATAATACTCGATTTTATCAGTTGATTCGTCTTTTCTATATTTTTGATTTCGCTGGAAACAGTGAATTTATTTTCGTCTAATTTCTGTAAAACAGAGCGTAGCTCTTTGGGAATTTCGTCTACACTGTCTGTAAACATCAACATTCTGTCTAATCCCGTTTTTACAAGGTTTTTAGGACTTATTTTTTTCGTAAATATTTTTTTGGTGTAAGGATGGAGACTTTTTACCACATCCAGATCCGGATTTATAGTTCTTCCCACTCCTTCAATCAAGCTGATTCCTTTGAACAAAAGATAAAAGTAATCCGGCATATGAAGACGGTTATCTTTCAATACATCTTTCATTTTATTGATGATAACCTGTGCATTAATTTCTTTCAGAGAGGTGCTGTGAACGAAATTCAGAATATCTTCCACATCATTTTCAAATCTTCTTTCATCCGGAATCTCATAACTGATCGCCATTTTCTTCAGATAACGTACTATTTTATGTGGATTTTTGGCAACAAAACTCACAATAAGATTTTCAAGGACTTCCTTGTCATTCGGCGGAATTTTCCCGACCGCACCGAAATCTATAAAAACCACTTTTCCATCTTTTTTCACCAAAATATTTCCTGCGTGTGGATCTGCATGGAAAAAACCATAGTCTAAAATCTGGGAAACAAAAAGTCTGAGACCCGTTTCGGAAATGTTCACGGGATCAATATTGTATTGTAAAAGAGTTGCTGTATCCGTTACTTTAATTCCATCAATAAACTCCATACAGAGTACATTGTTGTTAGAAAATTCTTCGTATACTTTCGGCACATAGGTTTCTTTGCTGTTTTTAAAATTTCTTCTGAACTGCAGGATATTTTCCTTTTCATTAATCAGCGAAACTTCTTCGAGCAAAGATTTTTCAAACGTGGAAATTGCCTGTTTCAGATTGAGCTTCTCTCCTATTTCGGAATAAGAAGAGACCAGCTTTTCCAGATCTTTGATAAGCAGCAGATCGTCTTCAATCACAGACTGAACATCTGATTTTCTAATTTTCAGAATAACCTCTGTTCCATCTGTTAATGTTGCTTTATAAACCTGCGCAATCGATGCTGTTGCCAAAGGCTGTTTCTGAATATCCGCAAAATGATCTTTCACCGAAATACTGAATTCGTTTTCCAGTATTTCTTCCACATTCATTTCAACCGTTTCCACTTTATCCTGAAGCTTCTGCAGTTCCTGAAGAAGTTCCGGCGGAAGAAGATCTTCCCTGTTGCTGAAAGACTGTCCGAGCTTCACAAAAGTAGGTCCCAATTCTTCCAAAACGAGCCGGATTCTTTCATAAACAGTTCCTTTTGAAATTACTTCGTCGGAATTGGAGGGAACTTCCTCTTTATTTCCCCCGTTCATTCTTGCCAACAGATCTTTGAAACCATATTTGCTTAACACGGAAATTAACCGGGCAGATCTTTTTAATTTTCTTTGCTGTTTATCGAACATATTCTGAAATGTAGTTGCAATTTAATTCAAAAATTGTTCCTATTGATAATAATTAATTTTCTATTTTAAATCGCTTTTTTATAATTTTCCCTTTCGGTTTGTTCTGATCGAAGCGCAATGCATTAAAGAATCTATTTTCTAAACAAAGATCGCGAAGATTTTATTTAAAAACATTGAAAATATTTTTCGTTCGCAATGGTGTTTGACTACTTCGAATCTTCGATTTCATTCAGCAAATGATAATAAAGCTGTTCAATCTTTTCAATATAGTTTGTTTTTCTGTATGAACCTGAACTTAGTATTAGAATTATAAAACTGAAAGGTTTGCGCTTAGATTTCTAAGGATTGACAAACTCTGTGGTTATTTCTTAATGTTAATGAAGCAACTTCCAACCATAGCCCCGATAGAAACGACATCCTTTTTTGTTGCGGCTGGAGTGAAGCGGAAGCCGTAACAAAAAAGATACAGTGGATAGCGGGAAAAAGCTCTAAATGAATATATTATATTTTTTTTCTTTAACTTTACCGTAACAAAATATTAAAACCAACTCTAAAAATTATTAAAATGAAAAATTTAAAAAAAGTTTCAAGAGAACAAATGAAAAGTATCGCAGGTGGCGAATTAGTCAGAAACTGCTCAAACAAATGCTGTCCGGATGACGGAAGACCAAGATGTCCCGGATTGATCTGTCTGGCTGTTTTATGTCCAAACTAAAATTTAAAACGGGATGCTGTAAAAGCATCCCGTTTTTTTATTTAAGATAGGTTTCGTATAAATCTTTTCTCCGATCTTTCATGACCTGAACGGAACCGTGATGGTGAAGATCTTTCAATAAATTGAGGTCGACGTCTACAATTAAAGTCATTTCTGTATTCGGGGTGGCTTCTCCTTTCACCGCATTGGATGGAAACGCAAAATCCGAAGGAGTAAAAACCGCAGCCTGACCAAACTGAATATCCATATTATTAACTCCGGGAAGGTTTCCTACACAACCTGCAATTGCCACATAACATTCGTTCTCAATCGCTCTTGCCGCCGCGCAATGACGAACTCTCATATACGCATTTTGGGTGTCTGTAAGATAAGGTACAAATAGAATTTTCATTCCCTGATCGGCTAAAATCCTCGGAAGCTCCGGAAATTCAACATCGTAGCAAATTACCAGACCTATTTTTCCGCAGTCGGTATCGAAAACACGGATTTCGTTTCCACCCTTCATTCCATAATATTTTTTCTCGTTGGGTGTGATATGAATTTTCCTGTATTCATCCACTCTACCATCTCTGTGAAGAAGGTAACTTACATTATACAAATCATTATTTTCGAAAACCGGCATACTTCCGGAAATGATATTGACATTATAACTGATTGCCAAATCGGAGATTTTCATCTTGATCTCTTCGGTTAATTTCGCCAGTTCAATCATACTGTCTCTTTCAGAAAGTTTATTGAAAGGAGCCAACAAAGGGGTATTGAACAGTTCAGGAAATAATACAAAATCCGACTTATAATCGCCCATTACGTTAACAAAGAACTCAACCTGTTCATAAAAAGCATTCACATCTTTAAAATGTCTCATCTGCCATTGAACCAATCCCAAACGAATGATGCTGTCTTGCATGGTGTTTGGTTTTTTGCTGTAATAAATATTGTTCCATTGGAGTAAAACTGCGTTTTCTTTGGACGATTCGTCTTCGGGAAGATATTTTTTTAAAACTCTGATGGGTAAAAAGTTATTGGACAACTGAAAAGACAGAACCGGATCATAAATTTCTTTATCCCTTACTCTTCTGATGTATTCTCTTGGTGACAGATCACTGTGTTTATGGTAATTGGGAATTCTTCCGCCTAAAACGATCGATTTCAGATTCAGAAGTTCACAAAGTTCTTTTCTTGCATCGTACAATCTTCTGCCTAAACGAAGTTCGCGGTATTCGGGATCTACAAAGACCTCAATTCCGTACAAAACATCGCCTGTCTCGGAATGGGTATTGAAGGTATAATTTCCTGTGATATCACTGTATGTATGATCATCACCAAATTCATTATAATTTACAACAATGGAAAGCGCCACCGCAGCTAATTTCCCATCTACTGTAATGCAGATCTGTCCTTTTGGAAATATTCTTGTGAGTTTTTCTATACTTTTTTTAGACCAGATTGACTCGGACATTTGTGGATATGCACGTTTCATTGTTATTACTAATTCATCGTAATCCTGTACCGTCAGTGGTCGTGTTTCTATTTGCATTTGCTGTAATTTTACTTAAATTTAGTGAAAAAAGTTAGTATTAAAAAAATGAAGGAATTAATTTATAGCAAAATCCAAAAGTACGATTCAAAGATGAAAAATTTTGATATTTCATTTACCGATCATCTATTGCCTATAAATGAGCTGATTAGTTTATACGAACTTAGAAATCATATTGCGAAAAACGAAAATACCAAAAAAAATACAAAGCAGATTTTAAATGACTTTTATTTAATACAAAAACAATCTTACAAGTACATCAAGTTTGTAATAGCTAGATATGATGGAATAAGCAGAATGTTCTTTTTCAGTGAAGATTACTCTAAAATTTTTTCTGATTTTATATTTGAAAAATTAAACTAATGAAAACTATTTCTGTAGTTACTTTATTGATATCATGGATCTATCTGATTTTATCAATATGTATTCAAGTTGAGTTTTTCCTTGAATTTATTCCCGTTATTTTACTAATTCTAATTATTAACTTTTACATTATTCATCAGCATCATCGGAAAGTTCTACTTTATATTTTAAATGGAATTGTTTTTCTTATCCTGATTTATCTTTTAAGCATATTAATTTTCCTGAGACAGGATTGGTAGACAAAAAATCCCGCCAAAAGGCAGGATTTATATCTAAAATTCAATTCAAGATTATTCCCATTCGATCGTTGCAGGTGGTTTGCTTGAAATATCATAAGCTACTCTGTTGATTCCTCTTACTTCGTTGATGATTCTGCTTGAAACGGTATCTAAAAACTCGTAAGGAAGTCTGCTCCATGTTGCGGTCATGAAGTCGATGGTGTTTGCGGAACGAACGACTGCTGTGTATTCGTATGTTCTCTCATCGCCCATTACTCCTACAGATTTTACCGGAAGAAGCACCACAAAAGCCTGAGAAACTTTTTCATACAAATCGTTTTTATATAATTCTTCAATGAAAATATCATCTGCTTCCTGCAAAATTCTTACTTTTTCTGCATCCACTGCTCCTAAAACCCTGATTCCCAATCCCGGACCCGGGAAAGGATGTCTGTGAACCAGATGATGAGGAATTCCCAATTCTTCGCCTACTTTTCTTACTTCATCTTTGAATAATTCTCTCAGAGGCTCAAGCAATTCGAATTCCATATCTTCAGGAAGTCCGCCAACGTTATGGTGCGATTTAATTACCGCTGAAGGACCGTTTACTGACTGACTTTCTATTACATCCGGATAAATTGTTCCCTGTGCTAAGAATTTAGCACCTTCAATTTTATGAGATTCTTCATCAAAAACGTGAATGAACTCGTTTCCGATGATTTTTCTTTTGGCTTCGGGATCATCCACTCCGGCTAATTTTGATAAAAATCTTTCGGAAGCATCCACTAATTTAATGTTCATATGGAAATGCTCTCCATAATTATCCATTACTTTTTTGCCTTCGTCTTTTCTCAGTAAACCTGTGTCTACGAAGATACAAGTCAACTGGTCGCCAATGGCACGGTGAATTAACACTGCCGCTACAGAAGAATCTACTCCTCCTGAAAGTCCAAGAATTACTTTCTGATCTCCGACTTTTTCACGGATTTCGGCAACTGTTTTATCAATATAATTGGTCAGTTTCCAGTTTTTCTCTGCATTACAGATTCCAAAAACGAAATTTTCCAGCATTTTTCCTCCTTCTTCGGTGTGGGAAACTTCCGGGTGGAACTGTACACAGTAGATTTTTTTATCTTCGTTGGAAATTGAAGCAATTACACCTGATTTTGCATTCAGTTCAAATCCTTCAGGCAATTCTCCCACTTCGTCGAAATGGCTCATCCAAACTATAGAATTGTTGGTAACGCCTTTTAATAAAGACGATTCTTTTACGATTTCAAGGTGTGCTTTTCCGTACTCACCTTTTACGCCTTTATGAACTTTTCCGCCTAAAAGGTGTGCGGTTAACTGCATTCCGTAGCAAATTCCCAGAACAGGAATTCCCTGTTCATATAATTCTTTTTCAACCAAATGGGCATTTTCTGCATTCACAGAACTTGGTCCGCCGGAAAGGATAATTCCTCTTGGCTGTTTTTCTAAAATGGTTTCTAAAGGTGTATTGAATGGTAGAATTTCAGAATATACTCCCATCTCTCGGATTCTTCTTCCGATAAGCTGGTTGTACTGTGATCCGAAATCTAATATGATAATACCGTTGTTCATTTTTTATAATTGATGAATAATGATTGATAAATGATTTTATAAAATTGTCTGAAATTATAGCCCCGATTGCAGCGGCATCCTTTTTTGTTATTGCGATTGCCGAGAAGTTCCATTGATTGCTTCACTTTGTTCGCAATGACAAAAAAGATACAGCGGAAAGCGGGAAATAGCTTCTAACAAAAAAAGCCCCGAAAAATCAGGGCATTATTTTAAAACTTTCCGATGTCTTCTCTGTAGAAGCCGTAATCGAAATGCACATGGCTTGCATCTTCATACACTTTTTTGCGGGCATCTTCATACGTTACTCCTGTAGCCACGATGTTCAGTACTCTTCCACCGTTAGAAACTACTTTATCTCCTTTTCTGATGGCTCCTGCGTATAAAAGTTTGCTGTATTTCAGTTTATCTTCGCCCACGATTTCGAAACCTGTTTCGATGTTTCTTGGGTAACCTCCTGAACACATGACAAGACAAACTGCTTTTTCGTCTTTAAATTTAAGCTCGATGTCTTTTCCGTCCATACAATCCTGAATAACATCCAGAAGATTGTTTTCCATTAAAGCCATTAAAACCTGCGTTTCAGGATCTCCGAATCTCATGTTGTATTCTAAAAGATAAGTTCCGTTTTTCGTTACCATTAATCCGAAGAAAATGATTCCTTTGAAGCTGAATCCTTCACCTTTAAGACCTTTAATGGTAGGTTCTAAGATATTTTTTTCGAAATCTGCGTAGTGTTCCTGAGTAAATTCCGGGCTTGGAGCTACGGTTCCCATACCTCCTGTATTGGGTCCTGTATCGCCATTTCCGGCTTTTTTATAATCTTTCGCCGCAATACAAGGGAATAATTTTTCCCCGTTTGAGAATGCGATGATAGAGGCTTCAAATCCTTCTAAATATTCCTCGATTACCAAACGGATTCCTGCATCTCCGTATATTCTTCTGATCATAAAATCATGAATCGTTGCTTCAGCTTCTTCCAGAGTATCACAGATTACCACTCCTTTTCCTCCTGCCAAACCGCTTGCTTTAACGACCAATGGAAACTTCTGCGTCTGAACATATTCTTTAGCTTCATTATAGGAATCGAATACTACTGCTTTTGCCGTTTTGATATCATAGGTCTGCATGAATTTCTTAGAGAAAGCCTTACTTCCTTCCAAACTTGCAACTTTCTGATTCGGACCAAAAACTTTAAGGTCGTGTTTTTTGAATTCGTCCTTCAAACCTGCTACAAGCGGAGCTTCGGGACCAACAATCGTTAAGTCTACCTTTTCTTTGATGGCAAAGTCTCTAAGTTCTTTAATCTCTGATAAATGAACATTTTTTCCAATAACATCAGTGGTCGCGTTTCCGTTGGCAAAAAACATTTTAGAAATTCTTGGGTCATTCTGAAGTTTTGCTGCCAAAGCAGATTCTCTTCCACCTTCACCTATGATTAATATTCTCATACTTTATTTAATTAACTAGTCTATAATTTACAAATATATAATTTTGGATGCTATAAATACAATCTCAAAATATAATTTCCGGATGTATGCATTTAATCTCAATAAAAATTTTTAACGCAAAGTCCGCTAAGATATCTTTAATAACTGACTGCTTTTTAAGTTCGCAAAGGCGTTAACACTCAGCAAAGACCGGAAAGCAATCTATCCTAAATTACAGATTTTCATCTATAATTTTAATTTAATTTTAATTAATGTAAAAAATGTCTAATTCCGGTAAACATCATCGGGATTTTGTGTTCATTGGCAGCATCTATACTGTCCTGATCTTTTACACTTCCTCCCGGCTGGATGATTGCGGTAATTCCTTCCTGAGCGCAGAAATCTACTACGTCACGGAACGGGAAAAACGCATCTGAAGCCAATACTAAGTCGCCGGAGAATTTTTCTTTGGCTCTTTCGATCGCCTGTTGAGTTGCCCAGATTCTGTTTACCTGTCCTCCTCCGATTCCGAAAGCCTGAATTCCGTTGGAAACGACAATCGCGTTGGATTTTACATATTTTACCACTCTCTGAGAGAACAATAATGCTTTTTTCTGCTCTTCTGTAGGCTGTGTTTCTGTGACAACTTTGATGTCATCTGAAAAGATGCTGTCGTTGTCCTGAACCAGGATTCCTCCGTCGATTTTCACCCAGGTCTGTTTGTCTGAAACCGGATTGACAATTTTTATAATTCTTAAGTTCTTTTTCTTTCTTAAAATTTCAAGTGCTTCTTCATCAAATTCCGGAGCCATTACAATTTCAAGGAAGGTTTTGTTTAATTCTTCTGCGGTTGCCGCATCGATTTTGTAGTTCATAGCAACAATTCCGCCAAAGATGGAAACCGGATCGCACTCGAAAGTTTTCTGATAGGTTTCCAGAGCTGAAGTTCCGATCGCCACTCCGCAAGGTGTAGAGTGTTTTACTGCACAACAAGCCATTTCTTCTTTGAACTCGGTCACTACTTTCCAGCAAAGATCCATGTCCCGAAGGTTGTTGAAAGACAATTCTTTACCTCCCAACTGTTCGAAATCTTTCATTGCTCCGTTTTCGAAAGTAGAAACGTAGTAAGCTGCTGTCTGATGCGGGTTTTCTCCATATCTTAAGTCAGAAACTTTTTTGTAAGAAGCATTAAGATAGGTTGGATATTCTTCTTCTAAAAGCATTCTTGAAATCGCTGCATCATAAGCCGAAGTAAGGTTGAATACTTTTCCTGCCAGTTTTTTACGTGTTTCGATATATGTATCGCCGTTTTGTTCCATTTCGATTTTTACGGTTGCATAATCTTCAACATCCGTGATTACCGTAACCGAATCGAAGTTTTTCGCTGCAGAACGTAGCATTGAAGGTCCTCCGATGTCGATGAATTCTACCTTTTCGTGAAGAGAAATGTTTTTGTTTACATTTTCGAAGAAAGGATAAAGATTTACAATTACCATGTCAATCAGTCCAATTCCGTGTTCCTGAACGGTATTCATGTGTTCTTCGTTGGAACGAACCGCCAACAAACCACCGTGAACTTTCGGGTGTAATGTTTTCACTCTTCCATCCAACATTTCCGGGAAATTGGTAACCTCATCAATCTGAATCGGATTTAAACCAGCGTCTTTCAAATGTTTGAACGTCCCTCCTGTAGAAATCAATTCATAATTTTGGGCTTCCAAAAACTGCGCGAATTCGGTTAATCCGCTTTTGTCAGAAACACTGATTAAAACTCTTTTTTTGCTCATTTTACTTTCGATTTTTTACTTTTTACAGCTATTTCAAACTGTAGACCGGTTCTTTCACCTCCGGTCTTTTTATTTTTACTTAGATTTTTCTTGTTTTTCGAAATAATAAAATCTAAATGTGTTTTTCATTAAAGAGATGATTTATTTCCTTCGACAAGCTCAGGATAAACTCTTGGCTCAGCGCTGCATCTCTAATACTAACTATTTTTCCGTTCTGTTTGTCATGTTGAAAGCATCTCAACTAAGCTTAGATTCCTACGGAATGACAAACTGAGTGGCTAGATTTTGCGTTGTCAGGCTGAGCTTGTCGAAGCCTTTCATTGTTGTTAGTTTTTTAACCACCCCGTCAAAAATTCTTTGAATTTTTGCCACCCCTCCAAAGGAGGGGAATTTTTTGTATCACTAATAATTAATGCTAATTATTATTTAATACTTTGTTTATCGCAATTGGGAAAATTTCATATTCTATTAGGTGAACTTTTTCCGCTACGCTTTCGGGAGTATCGTCTTCTGTAATTTCGAATGATTTCTGAAGGATGGCTTCTCCTTCATCGATTCCTGAAGTTACAAAGTGTACGGTTGCTCCGCTTTCTTTTTCTTTTGCTTCGATCACGGCATTGTGAACATGATGTCCCCACATTCCTTTTCCTCCGAATTTCGGAAGCAGCGCCGGATGAATATTGATTATTTTTCCGTTCCATTTTTCACAGAACTCGGGTTTCAGGATGGATAAAAACCCTGCTAAAACGATTAAGTCTGTATTTTGAGGAATTTTTTCAGCCAATTCTTTACTGAAGTTTTTTCCTCTCGGAATCAGAATATTTTCTATGTTATGATTTTTCGCCCTTTCCAGTCCGTAACATTCTCTGTCGGCAATTACTAAAGATACTTTTGCATTCCGGATTTCTCCATTATGAATGGTATCGATGATTCTCTGAAGATTGGTTCCTGAACCTGAAACGAGTATGACAAGATTCTTCATGATTAGTCAATTTGAAAATTAGTTAATTTGAAAATGGAATACATTATCTAATTGGTAAATTTTCAAATTTTCAAGTTGATTTTTTCGCTTCCTTCTGTAATTTCTCCGATTTCGTAAGCATCGTCTAAAAGGTGCAATACTTTTTCTGCGTGTTGTGCATCCACTACAACGATCATTCCTACTCCCATGTTGAATGTTCCGAACATTTCTTCACGGGCAACTCCTCCTCTTTTTTCCAATTCTAACATAATGCTTGGAATCTGGATTTTTGAAGCGTCGATTGAAGCGCAAAGTCCGTCACCAATTATTCTCGGAATATTTTCGTACAAACCACCACCTGTAATGTGAGCGATCCCTGAAACTTCTACTTCTTCAAGAATTTTATGAATATCTTTATAATATAGCCTTGTTGGAACCAAAAGCGTTTCGTACAAAGGCTTTCCTTCGAATTCTTCGTTGAAATCAGGGAACACTTTTCTTACCAGAGAGAATCCGTTGGAATGGAATCCTGAGCTTGGCAACGCAATAATTTTGTCTCCTGCTTTGATTTTTGAACCATCAATAATCTGATCTTTTTCAACGATTCCTACGCAGAATCCCGCAACATCGTAATCACCCGGCTGGTACATTCCCGGCATTTCAGCAGTTTCGCCGCCAATTAATGCGCAGTTATTGTCTTTACAGGCTTCTACCATTCCTAAAACGATTTCAGCAGCAATTTCGGAGTCCAGTTTTCCGCAAGCCAGATAATCAAGGAAAAATAATGGTTTTGCCCCGTGACAAAGAATATCGTTGGCACACATAGCAAAGCAGTCTACCCCGATAGAATCGTATTTTTTTGAGTCTAAAGCTACTTTAAGCTTTGTTCCTACTCCGTCTGTTCCGGAAACCAATACAGGATTTTTGTATCCTCCAATCTCATAGAATGCCCCAAAACTTCCCAAATGGTTCAACACATTAGAATTATGTGTTTCGCCCACCGCTTTCTTGATCTTGTCAACGGTTTTGTATCCTTCTTCTTTGTCTACTCCTGCTGATTTGTACGTGTTGCTCATAGTATTTTAATAATCTAACAATGTATCAGTTTAGCAATGTAACAATGTTTTGAATTGTTAAATTTCTGCATTACTGAATTGGTACATTTTATTTTTACTTTTTATTCAAATTCAGAAAACAAAAAAGCCGACAATCTTGGTAGATTATCGGCCGTTGTTTTATCTCAGAATTTCAGAGTCCACAATATTCCCTTTCTTGGAGAAACATTCTTTAAAAGTGGTCTGAATTTTCATCTTTTTTCCTTTTTGCAAAGATATTAATTTTATATTAATTTTCAAATCTATTTTTCAAGAATAGATTCTAAGGCAGAAATTTTCTGAATTTTTTCTTTTAATTCGCTGTCTTTCTCTTCGTTAGAAATTTTCTGAGCTGCTTTATCAAAATTGTCATTAAAGAAAGGCAGTGTGAAGGTATCTACAATATTTCCGCCGTGAAGAGGAAAACGTTTTCCTGAAGCTTCCAAAACGCCTAAACCGCCTCTTGCTCCGGGAGCTGTTGCCATTAGCAGCATTGGTTTCTCGTTCCATACTGCTCTGTCTTTGATTCTTGATGTCCAGTCGAATACATTTTTGAATGCTGAAGAGTAGGTTCCGTTATGTTCTGCCAAAGAAACCAGTAAAACATCTGCTCCGTCTATTTTTGAGGCAAAGTCTTTTGCTTCCTGCGGAACTCCGCTTTCCACTTCACGCTGGTGTTTGTAGATCGGCATTTCAAAAGCGTTCATGTCTACGATTTCCACTTCTGCGTTTGGAATTAATGAAGCTGCGTAAGTAACCAGCATTTTATTGATTGATGTATCGGAATTGCTTCCTGCTATTGCTAAAACTTTCATTGTCTTTTATCTATTTTAAAGTATGTTTTTGTTATTTTGTCCGAATTTTAACGCTAAGGTCGCTAAGATTTTTTTTATTGGCAAATCTCTATTTTTTCGTTCGCAAAGGCGTTTCACTCAGCAAAGATGAGAAGTCCGACTAAATTTTGTTTAACCACCCCGTCAAAAATTCATTCTGAATTTTTGCCACCCCTCCAAAGGCGGGGAATTTTCGTTGTGCAAAATTAAGGGTTTATTTGAGATATGACGGTAATTCCATCGGAACTTCCATTAATAATATTTCTGTGTCTTCTACGGCTTCAATGTTGAAACTTTGAGTATCCCAGATTCCTAAGCCGTCTCTTTCATTTAAAATACGGTCTCCAATTTTTGCACTTCCTTTTAATACGAAAGCATAGACTCCGTTTCCTTTTTTATTCAACATGTAGTTTTTGCCATTTCCTTTGGTAAAATTGGCAAGATTGAACCATGCATCCTGATGAATCCAAACGCCGTCGTCATTTTTATCTGGAGATAAAATCTGTTGGAATCCGTTTATTTTTTCGCCTTCTTTAATGCTTTGCTGATCGTATCTTGGTTCTACTCCTACTTCTCTCGGGAATACCCAGATCTGTAAGAATTTTACCGCCTGATCTTTATTTTTGTTGTATTCGCTGTGCATTACTCCGGTTCCGGCACTCATTACCTGAATTTCTCCTTTTTTAATGACTGCTGTAGTTCCCATAGAATCTTTATGTTCCAGATCTCCTTCCAACGGAATGGAAATAATTTCCATGTCTCTGTGTGGATGTGTTCCGAATCCCATTCCCTGAGTGACGGTATCGTCATTCAATACTCTCAACACTCCGAAGTGTGTTCTTTCAGGATTCTGGTAATTGGCAAAACTGAATGTGTGATAAGAGTTTAACCATCCATGATTGGCGTGACCTCTTGTGTCTGCTTTATGATATACTGTTTTCATAATGTTTTTATTTTATGATACAAAGGTACAGGAGATAAACGGCTAAACTGTTGATGTAAGATAAGAACGACAAAATCCGCCTTTTAAGCGGATTTATTGTTTGTTTTTGATATTACACAAGCATATTGAGAACATCGGGATTTTCGTTGAGATACGATTCAAAATAATCCAGATTCTGCATTCTCTGTCTGAGCCCTTCGAAGTCTGATGGATCGGAAAGCTCGATTCCGACAATTGCCAAAGCTGTTTCTCTGGAGTTTTTCTTGGTGTATTCAAAATGGGTGATATCATCGTTTGTTCCCAATACATTGAGGACAAAATCTTTAAGAGCACCGGGACGCTGCGGAAATTTCACCATAAAGTAGTGCTTAAGACCATTGTAGAGCAAAGCGCGTTCTTTAATTTCCTCCATCCGAGTAATATCGTTATTGCTTCCGCTGACGATGCACACCACATTTTTTCCTCTAATCTGCGTTTTATACTGCTCGAGTGCAGAAATTGATAATGCTCCCGCGGGTTCAAGTACAATAGCATCTTTATTATAAAGCTGAAGAATGGTTTCACAAATTTTTCCCTCATCTACGGAAATGCATCCGGAAAGTGTATTTCTGCAAATTTCAAATGTTAAATCTCCTACTTTTTTCACGGCTGCTCCGTCTACAAAGCTGTCAATTTCAGCAAGCTCGGTATTGATTTTGTTTTCTATGGATGTTTTCATGGAGGGCGCTCCTTTCGGTTCTACGCCTATGAGTTGGGTTTCTGCGGAAAGTTGTTTAAATACGGTGGAAATTCCGGAAGCGAGTCCTCCTCCGCCGATCGGAATAAAAACAAAATCTGTTGCTTCTTTTTTCTGTTCTAAAATTTCGAGTGCGACTGTTGCCTGTCCTTCAATGATCTGAACGTCATCAAAAGGATGAATAAAGGCAGCACCGGAAGTTTCTGCAAAATCCAAAGCGGCTTTTTTGGATGCGTCGAAGGTGTCTCCGAAGAGTTTAATGTCTACAAAATGACCGCCAAACATTTCTACCTGCTCCAGCTTTTGTTTTGGTGTGGTTACGGGCATGAAAATGGTTCCCTTTATCTGGAGCTGCTTACATGAAAAAGCAACTCCCTGAGCATGATTTCCTGCACTTGCACAAACTATTCCTTCTGAAGTTCTGCCTTCGTTGAAAAGGGTTTTTATTTTATGATAAGCGCCTCTTAATTTGTAGGATCGCACCGGCTGTAAGTCTTCTCTTTTAAGGTAAATATGCGCATCAAATTTTTCCGACAAACGGGTGCTGTATTGCAAAGGGGTGTAATTCACCACGTTTTCGATGCTTTTTCTTGCCTGTATGGCGGATTCGAGTGTGGGAAGTGTGCGTGTTTTATTCATCTTCATTTATTTTACCGGTTTTTATGGTCTTTATTTCCTGAAAGTGGGAATGTCTCGCAGCCCGACCTGAGTGGAGCTCTTTTTCTTTTTCGAGAAAAGAAAAAAGCGGGAACGGAGGGCGGAAATAGCTGCCCAAAAATTTTTATACGGTTTTTATGGATTTCATTGCCGTCATTGCCTGACGAAGTTTTCTGCCGACCATTTCTACCGGATGGTTTCTGAGGGTGTCGTTAACGTGAACCAATTGCGCATTGTCTACGGACGCGTCTTTTCCTTCGTTGAAGTTTTTTCCTGCGAGGTCTGTGTCTACTTTTTTCATGAAGTCTGCCAGAAGGGGTTTACAAGCCTGATCGAAGAGGTAGCAGCCATATTCTGCCGTATCGGAAATCACGCGGTTCATCTCGAATAGTTTTTTTCTTGCGATGGTATTGGCAATGAGGGGAGCTTCGTGCAGGGATTCGTAATAGGCAGATTCCGGTTTTATTCCTGCTTCCACCATGGTTTCGAAAGCGAGTTCTACGCCTGCTCTTATGAATGCGGACATGAGGAGATAATGATCGAAGTATTCCTGTTCGGAGATTTTTACGTCTCCCGCCGGAGTTTTTTCAAAGGCTGTTTCGCCTGTTTCCGCACGCCATTTCAAAAGGTTGGCATCTCCGTTTTCCCAGTCCTGCATCATGGTTTTGGAGAATTCTCCGGAGATGATATCATCCTGATGTTTCTGGAAAAGCGGTCGCATGATTTGTTTTAATTCTTCGGAAAGTTCAAATGCTTTGATTTTTGCAGGGTTGGAAAGCCGGTCTAACATTCCGCTCACACCGCCGTGTTTCAGTGCTTCTGTGATCACCTCAACGCCATACTGAACGAGCTTGGAAGCGTAAGCGGGATCAATGCCTTTTTCTACCATTTTATCAAAGGAAAGAATGGAGCCGGTTTGTAAAAGTCCGCACAAAATGGTTTGTTCTCCCATTAGATCTGATTTTACTTCTGCTACAAAGGATGATTTTAGTACGCCTGCTTTGTGTCCGCCAGTTGCCACACAATAGGCTTTTGCTTCTGCCCATCCTTTTCCCTGAGGATCATTTTCGGGATGTACGGCAATAAGTGTGGGTACTCCAAAACCTCGAAGGTATTCTGCACGGACTTCGGAACCGGGGCATTTCGGAGCAACCATGATTACGGTGAGGTCTTTACGGATCTGCATTCCTTCTTCTACGATATTGAATCCGTGGGAATAGGACAATGTAGCGCCTTCTTTCATGAGTGGCTGTACGGTGTTGATGACGGAAGTATGCTGTTTATCGGGGGTTAAATTGATGACTAAATCTGCCGTAGGAATGAGTTCCTGATATGTTCCTACGTGAAATCCGTTTTCTGTGGCATTTTTCCACGAGTCTCTTTTTTCGTCGATGGCTTCTTTTCTGAGGGCGTAGGAAACATCTAGTCCGCTGTCTCTTAAGTTAAGCCCCTGATTAAGTCCCTGAGCGCCACATCCGACGATTACTATTTTTTTTCCTTTTAAAGCTGCTACACCATCGGAAAATTCTGTACTGTCCATAAATTCTGCCTGTCCAAGCTGATGCAATTTTTCTCTTAGTGATAAGGTATTGAAGTAATTTGCCATATTTTTGGGTAAAATGTAAAAAGTATTAAGTAAAATGTTTACTGTAACTACTTTTCAGGATTAATATTTTTAGGTTTTGTTTTGAATGTTTTTGAATATCCGTTAAACAACCTATTACTATGCACTGATATAAAAATCAATTATTTATAACAGGCACTTCGACAAGCTCAGTGTGACACCTCTAATACTAAACGCTTGATTTTTAATTATGTCAAGCTGAGCCTGTCGAAGCTTTAGGTTAATAAACGGACAATGAAAGAATGTTTTGAAACAATAAAACATTGTATTCAATTTCGGGATTTGAATGTTTTGACTAATCTGTTACATGGTAAAAACATCATCCCGCTTATCGAGATATTCGTTCTCTACAATATGCGGAGAGGGTTCTCGGTTTTCAAACTGAAGTACTTTTTGGTGGATTCCCGCACTGTTTTTAATGATGGCGATTCTGGCACCGCGAACAAATTCTATGAGACCGTATTTGTTAAGTTCTTCGGTTAATCTGTCTATTTCTTCACGATGTCCGGCTGTTTCAAAAACGATATAATCCTGACGGATGACTACGGTTGATGCGCCATACTGCCGAAGCAGCCGCTCTACATATACTTTTTCGGTCACCACATCTGCGGGTACTTTGTAAAGTGCCTGTTCCTGCCATACAATTTCATCGTCTGTATTGTAATAGGCTTTCATTACATCGATCTGCTTTTCCAATTGCCGGCAAAGTTTTCTCACTACTTCTTCGTTTTCCTGGATAACGATGGTGAATCTGTGAATGCCTTCTACTTCTGAAGGTGAGGTATTCAGACTCTCGATGTTGATTTTTCTCCGTGAGAAGATTCCCGATATTCTGCCGATTAATCCCACTGAATTTTCGGTGTATAATGTGATGGTAAATTCCTGTTTTTCCATTTTCTTTTTTTTATTTTAGTCTGATCTCCGAAACTGAGGTTCCCTGCGCTACCATCGGAAATACATTGTTTTCTTTTCCCACCATCACTTCCAGAAGGTATGCTCCATCATGACTGAGCATTTTTTCGAGGGCAGCTTTTAAATCTTTTCTTTCGGATATTTTTTCACCATCAATGTAATATCCTTTGGCAACTGCCACAAAATCAGGGCTTGTAATATTTACGAAGGAGTAACGTCTGTCGTGGAATAATTGCTGCCATTGTCTCACCATTCCCAAAAACTCGTTATTGAGGATGAGAATTTTCACTTTTGCCCCAAACTGCATAATCGTTCCCAACTCCTGAAGTGTCATCTGAAATCCGCCATCCCCGATAATCGCCACGACTGTTTTTTCGGGAGCGCCATACCATGCTCCGATAGCAGCCGGCAAACCAAATCCCATTGTTCCCAATCCTCCGGAAGTTACACTGGATTTTGAACGGTTATACCGGGCGTATCGACAAGCAACCATCTGATGCTGACCGACGTCTGTTGTGATAATGGCGTCTCCATTGGTAAGCTCGTTTAATACTCTGATAACTTCTCCCATCGTCATTGCATCTGTATTGGGATTCAGTTCATTATGTATGACTTCTTTTATTTCTTCTTTTTCCAGTTCGCGGAATTTCTCCACCCATTCTGAATGGTCATTTTCTTCGAGAAGTGCTGTCAATAAAAGGAGTGTTTTTTTACAGTCGCCCCAAACAGGGACTGTTGTTTTTACATTTTTATCAATTTCTGCAGGATCAATATCAAGATGAATTACTTTTGCCTGTTTTGCATATTTATCGAGGCGTCCGGTAACGCGGTCATCAAACCGCATTCCTACAGCAATCAATACATCGCATTCATTCGTCATTACGTTGGGGGCGTAATTTCCATGCATTCCCAACATTCCTACGTGTAATCTGTGATGAGTAGGCAACGCGCTCAGTCCCATTACGGTAGCTGCTGCCGGAAGATTGGCTTTCTCAATAAATGACTTAAATTCGTCTTCAGCTTTTCCCAGAATCACGCCCTGCCCGAAAAGAACAAATGGCTTTTTGGCCTGATTAATGAGCTGTGCTGCTTTTTCAATATATTCTTTTCTGATCTCGGGTTCGGGACGATAACTTCGGATGTGAGTACATTTTTTATAGCCTAAATAATCGAATAACTGAAGCTGTGCATTTTTGGTAATATCAATTAAAACAGGTCCTGGACGACCGGTGTTTGCAATGTAAAATGCTTTGGCAATAGCTTCAGGGATTTCTGTGGCATCGGTAACCTGATAGTTCCATTTGGTAACCGGTGTGGTGATATTGATAACATCGGTTTCCTGAAACGCATCTGTTCCCAACAAGGAAGCATAAACCTGCCCCGTAATGCAAACCAGCGGGTTACTGTCGATCATGGCATCTGCAAGACCTGTCACCAGATTGGTAGCTCCGGGACCACTTGTGGCAAAGACAACGCCTGTTTTTCCTGATACTCTTGCAAATCCCTGTGCTGCATGGATTGCGCCCTGTTCGTGACGAACGAGAATGTGTTTCAGTTTTTCGGAATAATCGTATAAAGCATCATAAATAGGCATAATTGCTCCACCCGGATATCCGAAAACGGTGTCTACATTTTCCTGCAATAAAGCTTCTAAAACTGCTTTGGAACCTGATATTTCGATGGCTTCCGCACTTCGGGTATCTTTCTGTTCATTTATTTCAAGTGTATTCATCATGTTTCAATTTTTATTGTGATTACAGGTCGGTTACGCAGCCCTGCGATGCATCTGCCACAGATTTGGCATATTTATAAAGAACTCCGCTTTTCACTTTGTATTCAGGCTGATGAAAACCGGCTTTTCTTTTTTCAATTTCTTCATCCGACAGCAATGCATTGATGGTATTTTTTTCTGCATCGAGCTCGATGAGGTCTCCGTCCTGTATAAGACCGATCAGTCCTCCTTCAAATGCTTCCGGTGTGATGTGTCCTACAACAAAACCGTGTGTTCCTCCGGAGAATCTTCCGTCTGTGATCAGTGCCACATTTTTTCCCAAGCCGGAACCCATTAAAGCGGAAGTTGGCTTCAGCATTTCGGGCATTCCGGGAGCACCTTTCGGACCTTCGTTTTTGATCACGACAACGTTTCCTTCTTTAATTTTTTTGTCTTCAATTCCTTTGATGAATTCTTTTTCGCCATCAAATACAATGGCTGTTCCCCTGAAATAGTTTCCTTCTTTACCTGTGATTTTGGCTACCGATCCTTTCTCGGCAAGATTTCCATATAATATTCTGATATGTCCTGTTTCTTTGATAGGATTTCTGATATCGTGAATTATATGCTGATCTCTTTCAATAATGGAGGTGACATGTTCGAGATTTTCTGCAATGGTTTTTGCTGTTACTGTAAGGCAGTCGCCGTGAAGAAGTCCCAGATCCAACAGGTATTTCATCACCGCCGGAACTCCTCCTACTTTATGTAAGTCTTCCATCAGATATTTTCCGCTGGGTTTGAGGTCTGCCAGAAACGGTGTTTCATCGCTAATCCGCTGAAAATCATCCAAAGCCAGATCGTATCCTATTGATTTTGCAATGGCAATAAAATGCAGTACAGCATTGGTGCTTCCGCCTAAAATCATAATCAGTCTCAAAGCATTTTCAAAGGCTTTTGGTGTCATGATATCGGAAGGTTTGATGTCTTTTTCCAAAAGAATTCTGATGTAATGTCCCGCAAATTGACATTCTTCTTTTTTCTCGCGACTGAGCGCCGGATAGGAAGAAGAATACGGAAGACTCATTCCCAGAGCTTCAATAGCAGAAGCCATGGTATTTGCAGTGTACATTCCGCCACAGGCTCCTGCACTTGGACAGGAGTTTTGAATGACTCCCTGAAAGTCTTCTTCTGAAATTTTTCCGGCAATTTTATTTCCTAAAGCTTCAAAAGCCGAAACAATGTTCAGATCCTGACCTTTGTAATGTCCGGGAGCAATACTTCCGCCATATACCATAATGGAAGGTCGGTTCAGTCTTGCCATTGCGATGAGGGAACCGGGCATATTTTTGTCGCATCCGGGAACGGTGATGAGCCCGTCGTAATACTGTCCTGCGCATACAGCTTCTATGGAATCTGCAATAATGTCCCGGCTTACCAGAGAATAGCGCATCCCGTCTGTACCGTTGGTCATTCCGTCGCTTATTCCTATAGTATGAAACATTAAACCCACCAAATTCTGTTCTTTTACTCCTTTTTTCACGATTTCAGCGAGGCTGTTGAGATGCATATTGCAGGTGTTGCCATCGTACCCCATGCTTGCAATACCGATCTGCGCTTTGTCGAAGTCTTCTTTCTGAAAACCAATACCGTAAAACATTGCCTGAGTTGCGGGCTGCGTCGGGTCTTTTGTAAGGGTTTTGGAATATTTGTTCAGTTCTGTACTATGCATTTTGTAAGTTTGATTTCAGATATGAATAATTTTCTTCTACGACCAAATGACGGTAAGCCTGCTGAATTTTCGCTGATAAACTGTCTTCCCAATTCATTCTGAAAGGAATATCATTCAAAGATTCCACAGCGACAATTTCTGCTGCTGTTCCACAGAAAAATGCGGCATCTGCGCCCTGCATTTCCTGCGGTGTAAATAATTTTTCTTCGTATGGAATCCCTAACTGATTACATATTTCGAAAACAGTAGCTCTTGTAATACCGGGTAAGATGTTTCCTTTTTGAGGTGTATATAGTTTTCCGTCTTTTTCATAGAATACATTTGCACCGGAGCTTTCTGCTACATTTCCATTTTCGTCCAGAACAAGTGCTTCATCAAATCCTTTATCTTTCGCTTCCTGACTTGCCAGAATAGAATTTACGTAATGTCCGCTCACTTTAGCTTCTATTTTAAATGCTTTCGGATTGGGGCGCTGAAAGGAAGAAGTCATAATTCTCAGTTTGTTTGCCAGATAACCATTATCCCAGTTCCATAATTCAATAACAAGGTAGCTTTTCTGTCCTTTTGAAAGGGACATATTGGGAGAGCAGATAACTAAAGGACGGATGTAAGCGTTACTCAGATTATTAATTTCCAACAATTTATAAGTAGTCTCTACCATTTCCTCAGTAGAATAATGGAAAGGCATATGCATCGCCTCTGCTGATTTTCTCAGTCTGTCGTAATGTTCTTTTACTTTAAAAATTTTGGTTCCCTTGGCTGTTTTGTAGGATTTAATGCCTTCAAAAACCGCATATCCGTAGTGTAATGATTGACCGTACAAATCGGTCTTTGCTTCTTTTGCTTTCACATATTCTCCATCAAAGAAGAGAACACTGTCGTCATTGTAATACATTCTATATTGTTTTAATTTTTATTTTGGTGTTGGTCTTTAAACAAAAAACCATTCTCGTGATGAGAATGGTCTGTATTATTTCAATTTCAAAAATTATCACAAGCCATTGCCCATCACCGAAAATCCGATAATGACAAAAATGACAAGAATAATAATTGAGTTATTCATTTTGCTTGTATTTAACGATACAAATGTATAAACTAATTTTGATACGCAATTACTTTTTCATAAAAATTCCGCCCGAAAATTATCAAAAATCTATAAAAAACAGTCTTTTTTACGATATTCATTAAAATAAAAATATTCCATAAGCTGCTGAATTTCAAATTTTAACGTGAGATAAAAATACGATGTCTAAAATTTGCCTAAAGACTGTGTATCGGGATCGTATTTTTTAAGTTTTTCTGATTTTTTATCGTCATCAATAAAAAAATCTACCGAATCCAGTAGATTTAGAGTTATATTTTAACCTGAATTCGGGATAAGAAGTGTTTAAATTTTGCTTATCCTTAATTTAAAATGAATGAGCTAAGCTATTATTTTATATTTTAAGTCTGTTTAAACTTTTATTTAACCACAAAAGTCACAAAAGATCTACAATTTTTTTTATTTAAAGTTGGTGATTATAAATGAAAAAGCTCACCATAGTTTTTTAAAAATCTTTGATTTTTATTCTTTTGAGCGCTTTGATTATTCTGGAAATTCGCTTTAACATTATCTTTTGTCCCTTTTGCGGTTAATTCTGAAATTAGTTTAAACAAGTTTTTTACAATCTTTATTCCGCACTTGGGTAATTTTAGAAAATCAACTGAAGTATTTCTCTTTTTATCAGAAATGCACCTGCTGAATTTCTTTTTCAATTTCTTTTGGGGTGTCTTGTTCAGATTTAACGAAAAGAAGTGTGAGAACAGCTCCTAAAACCATACAGATTCCGCCCACTACAATATAATCTATTGCCATTTTACCGAAAATTCTGCTTACAATTGGTCCTCCAAAAACTCCGTTAATGATTTGAGGAATTACAATAAAGAAATTGAAAATTCCCATATAAACGCCCATTTTCTTTTGTGGAATTGAGTCAATAAGCATCGCATAAGGCATTGCCAAAATACTTGCCCATGCAAAACCTAATCCGACCATGGAAATCCAGAGGTAATTTATGTCTTTTATAAAGTACATGGAAATCAGCCCGAAACCGCCACTTGCCAAAGCCAGCGCGTGAGTCTGTTTTTTACCGATAAATTTAGCAATCGGTGTTAATGCAAACGCAAAGAAAATGGCGTAGAGATTATAACTTCCGAACAGGCTTCCCGTTAAATCTCCGGCTTTATTAAATTCCGCTGAATGGGTATCTTCCGGAGAAAGTCCAAAATGATGGGTTGCCAAAGCACTGGTTGTAAAAACCCACATCGTAAATAAGGCAAACCATGAGAAAAACTGAACAATTCCCAGTTTCTTCATCTGGGACGGAACATTGGCAAAATCTCTGAAAATATCTGACATTCTGGATTTTTCTTCTACGATTTCCTTTCCGCCTTCAAAGGAAGCGAATTCTTCCGGGGAATATTCTTTGGTAGTAATAATTGTATATAAAATTGATAAAATAAGTACGGCTGCTCCGATGTAAAAAGAATAGATGACATTATCTGCAACAAATCCTTTGGGAGCTTCGTTGGAAATTCCCAGTTTGGTAAGCCAGTTTGGTAAATCTGAACCTATCACCGCTCCAATTCCTATCAAAATTGTCTGAACAGAAAAACCAATCGTAGCCTGATGTTTTGGAAGCATATCTCCCACCAGAGCACGGAAAGGTTCCATTGCCACATTGATAGAAGCATCCATCATGGCCAGAAAAATAACCGCCATCAGTAAAACGTTTGCAGCCATCATTTGTGTTGCCGAAGCGGCATTGGGAAGCATTACCAATCCGATGGCGCATAAAACAGCTCCTATTAAAAAGTAAGGTTTCCTTCTTCCCAGCGGACTCCATGTATTATCTCCCATGTGACCGATGATCGGCTGAACGATTAATCCTGTTATCGGTGCAACGAGCCAAAACCATGATAATTCATGTACATCGGCTCCGAAATTTGCCAAAATCCGGCTTGCGTTTCCGTTTTGCAGACCAAAAGCCATCTGGATTCCCAAGAATCCCATGCTCATATTGATGATCTGAGCCATGGATAAATTAGGCTTTTTTACTTTTCCAAATTTTCCTGCATCTGCTTTTCCTACCATTTCTGCCATTATTTCTTCAGTTTTTGGATTAACATCTCTTCAATCGATGCTTTTTCAGCGACAACTTTGTCTACAACTTCATTCGGAACGGTTACAGAGAGTACGTACTGCTTTACTTTCCACTGTCCGTTTATTTTTTCCACTACTCCTGAACCGCGGCAGATTTTCATCTGGGTATTTAATAATTCATCAAACCAAGCCAGTTTTCCGTCTTTGCTGAAGTAGATATTTCTTTTCAGGGAAGTAAAATTCCATGTTTTCTTTTTGTCGAAATAGGGTTTTGCCCAAATCAT
This sequence comes from Chryseobacterium sp. C3, assembly GCF_014218905.1. Taxonomy (NCBI): domain Bacteria; kingdom Pseudomonadati; phylum Bacteroidota; class Flavobacteriia; order Flavobacteriales; family Weeksellaceae; genus Chryseobacterium; species Chryseobacterium sp. C3. Next base: position 174,751 of record NZ_JACLCU010000003.1, read on the forward strand.
AAAAGCTTTTTTGTCCCATACTTCTGTAGCATCTGTCCCGATAAAAACAGATTCGTCGGCAAAATAATTAAAATAGGTGGTGTAATCTGCTTTTGCTGCTGCGACATTAAATCCGTCGAGCATGTTTCCGATTTCTGTTTTTTCTTTATCGAATTTTGACTGAGCAGAAATGGATGTAAAACTCAATACGAATAGGATGAATGTAAAGAATATTGTTGTTTTTTTCATTTTTAATTATAAACCTTTAATTTTATTTTTTAACGCAAAGAGCTCAAAGTTTTCTTTTTAACTACTAACTGTCTTTAAGTTCGCAAAGGTACTTCGACAAGCTCAGCATAAACTATTCACTTAGGTAAGACCACAAAGATTTTAATTGTGAAACCTAGTTTTAATTCAATTCAATAACCATTGATGATTTTGCAGGGATTTTAAAATTGTCCTTTACCGGAAATTCTTTACCGGAAATGATGTCTTTCCCTTTTGAAAAACCGTTCAGAGATTCTGCGAAATGCTTCACGTCGATCGTTTGTTCGGCATCATTATTATTTAAAATGACCATTACGCTTTCTTTTTCATTGTATCTAAAATACACAAAAACATTATTCTGCGGAACGAAATTTTTGGTTTTTCCTGTATGAATAACTTCTTTTCCTTTTCTCCAGTTCAGCAACTTCTGGGTAAAATCGTAAAATTCTTTTTGTTCAGGAGTCTGAGATGAAGGATTGAAAGCATTGGTCTTATCTGATTTCCAGCCGCCTGGAAAATCTCTTCTGATGTCTGCATCGCCCCCTTTGTTTTTGTCGCCGCGCATTCCCACTTCAGAACCATAATATAGCTGTGGAATTCCGCGAACTGTTGATATTAAGGTCATAGCAAGTTTATATTCCGCAGGATTTCCATTGAAAACTTCGTTAAATCTTTCGGTATCGTGATTTTCAAAAAACACCAAAAGGTTATTGATATTCGGGTACAGGAAATCGCTGGTAAACACATTGTATAATTTTACCATTCCGGAATCCCAACCGTCTTTTTCTTTCAAGGCTTTCGGCAGATCAGAATACAGCATAAAATCCATTACAGAAGGAAGATTTGAATTATAATTTGCTGCCTCTCCTATTTTAGAATCTTTTTGCCATGCTGCGATATGTGCGCTGGAATACAGCCATGCTTCTCCTACAATATTGAAATTAGGATATTCATCTGTAATGGCTTTTGCCCATTTTGCCATGGCATCTTTATCATTGTAAGGATAGGTATCTACCCGAAAACCACCCAATTCGGCATATTCGATCCACCAGATTGCATTCTGTGTTAAATATTTTAGAACCAAAGGATTTTTCTGATTAATATCGGGCATTGTCGTATCAAACCATCCGTCTAAAGCTAATTTTTTATCTACCTCAGAAGCATTAGTATCAAACTGAGTGGTTGTTTTATAGTTGGAACGTTTAAAGCCATTTTCTCCATCGCTGAACCAGTGAATCCAGTCTTTTGTAGGCAGATCTTTGATCATCCAGTGCGAAACTCCCCAATGATTGGTTACATAATCCATCACGAGTTTCATTTTTCTTTGATTCAGTTTTTGGGAAAGTTCTTTATATTCTTCGTTGGTTCCGTAACGCTGATCGATCTTGTATAAATCGGTCTGTGCATATCCATGGTAAGAATATACTTTTTCGTTATCCTCATTAACGGGAGTAAGCCAGACTGCAGTTGCTCCAAGGTTCTGAATATAATCTAAATTGTTGATGATCCCGCGCAGATCTCCTCCGTGTCTGCCGTTAGGAAAATTTCGGTTTGCTTTTTCGGTTAAATTCGGACTGGAGTCGTTTTTTTCGTCACCGTTCGCAAAACGATCGGGCATGATGAGATACATCACGTCTTTGGAAGAGTAAGATTCCCTGTTTGCTGAATTTGGATTTCTCTGCTTCAGTTCATACGTGTAAGAACCTATATTTTTCTTTCCGTTTTTAATATTGATTTTAAACTTCGGAACGTTAATTTCATTGGTATTAACGGTTACGAAAATATAGTTTGGATTTTCAACTTTCTGAATATCTTTGATCTGAACTCCGTCTGAAAGCTCTATTTCGTTTTTAGCAATATCTTTTCCGTACACCAGAATCTGAAGTTCCGGGTTTTTCATTCCTTTCCACCAGAATGCAGGTTCTACTTTATCGAGAGGCTTTTGTGAAAAAGCAAATGCCGCTGCGGATAATGTTATGATTGTATATATTTTATTCATTTATATGTTTTACTGAGAATTTATTTAATCCTATTAATTTTCTGTTCATTTTTTTTCGGAATATCCAATGCAGAAGAGGGTTTCCCCTTTATTTACTGGCGGGGTTCCCACTTTGTATAAAATAGTTCCTTCCGAGTCTGAGAATATGTTCTGCTTTTTGTTTCCAAATTCGTCGGTAATGTATCCTAAAAGCTGTTTTTTTCGAACTCTGTCTCCGCTTTTGAGGTGGCTGTAAAAAATTCCGCTTTCCGGAACTTTAATGTAATCCTGCTGATCCAGAATTATTGTGTTTTTTCTTTTTTGGATTTTTATTTTTTTTTCTTTATAATTCCCTGTGTATTCTAACATATTGTAGACTGCTCTTTTTATGATTTCTACATTTTCTCTCTGTACAGTTCCGAGTTTACCGGCTTCTATGCTTAATGCAGTTATTCCCTGCTGTGTTGCCTGCTTGAATGCGTATTTTGCAGGATCAGAAGGTAAAAGGTTGTAAGGATAAGAAACTATGTGTCTTATTTGAGAACGAAGTGATAAATGATAAGCCTTCTTTGTGTTTTCAGGGGTGTCTTTTCGATTATAGTAGCAGATAAAGGGCAGCAGATCTTCGTTTGCATCTCCCCCATGAATATCAAGAAATACGGTTGAGTTTGAAATTATTTCTCTGGCGATAAGATGAGCTATCTGATCCGTGGGTGTTCCGGCTTCTGATCCCGGAAATGCATTGTTTAGATTTTTATTATCTAAAGGATTGATGAATGGGGTACGTTTTTGAAATCCTTCAACATTGGCTATCGGGACGATGATTAGTGTTCCTTTTAGTTTTTGGGGATCAATTTCTTTTATCATTTCCTGAACAGCAATGATAGGAGGATATTCGTAGCCATGAATTCCTGCTACAATAGTAAAAACGGGATCTTTTATTTTTCCTTTCATTATAATTACCGGTAAATGAGTTTCTTTTGAATCACTTTTAACCGATAAAACAGTATCTTTTCTGAATGCTCCTTCATTTTTTAGAATCTGACTGATGCTTTGTGCAAATATTAATTGTCCTGTTGTTATCATCATCAGCAAAACTGCTTTCTTCATATTTTTCATATAATTAAAGATAATCAAATTATCATAAATAATAGCAGCTAAGTACTTGCTATTATTTGCTTCTTTAATGAAAATTAAATTAATCTATCTATTTTCTGCCAAAAAAATTCCTTAAAGGAAAATACCTTTAAGGAATTAGCAGTTTCTGTATTATTTATTTTACAGGTTTGATAGAGATGGCAAAACCTCCGCTTCGTACCATTTTAAAATTAATTTTAGATTTGCTTGTGATTTCTTTTTTGTAGATGTTATAGCTTTGAGGATTGTTGATGTAATCCGCATCTTTTCCATCTTCGTAAATCGTAGCTTCATATTTTTTTCCTTTGTCTAAGAAAGAAAAATCTACAGTGTAATCACGTTTGTTTTCATCGGTAATTCCACCTACGAACCAGTTTTCAGTTCCTTTTGCTTTTCTTGCCGTGATGATGTAATCTCCCGGTTCTGCCGATAAGATTTTCGTATCGTCCCAGTCTGCTGCAACATCTTTGATAAACTGGAAGGCATCCATGTGCTTTTTGTAATTTTCAGGCAAATCTGCCGCCATCTGAAGAGGCATATACATTACCACATAAAGCGCTAACTGTTTTACTAAAGTTGTTTTTACGAAACGCTTGTCTCCGGGGAAATAGTAATCCAGTTTTGTCTGGAAAATTCCCGGGGTATAATCCATCGAACCTCCCATCCATCTTGTAAACGGAAGAATGGTCTGATGATCGGGATTATTTCCTCCGAAAGCTTCATATTCCGTTCCACGCGCTGCTTCCGCAGAAATGTAGTTTGGATATGTTCTGCTTTCTCCTGTCGGACGAACAGATTCATGGGAGTTTACCATAATCTTATATTCATTTGCTTTTTCAGCAATTCTGTAGAAATGGTTGATTGTCCACTGAGAATAATGATGTTCTCCTCTTGGGATCATGTCTCCTACGTACCCTGTTTTCACGGCATCATAACCGTACTTGTTCATTAACTGATACGCTTTGTCTGCCCATCTTTCGTAGTTCGTTGCAGAACCTGAAGTTTCGTGGTGCATGATCAGTTTGATGCCTTTGGAATGTGCGTAATCGTTTAACATCTTGATGTCGAAATCAGGATAAGGAGTGATGAAATCGAAAACAAATTCTTTTGAGTGACCGAACCAGTCTTCCCAACCAACATTCCAGCCTTCAATTAAAAGTCCCTGAAAACCGTTTTCTGCAGCGAAATCTATATATTCTTTCACTTTTGTATTGTTGGCTCCGTGTTTTCCGTTAGGTGTCAGTTTAGAAAAATCTGTTACACCAAGACGTACATTCGATTCCGGCTGTCCGTAAGCCCACTGAGATTTTCCGATGATCATTTCCCACCATACTCCCATGTATTTTGTTGGGTGAATGTAAGAAGTATCGGTATATTTTGTTGGCTCGTTAAGATTAAATAGCATTTTAGAATCCATCACCTCCCCCGCTGTTGGGGCAACGATAATGGTTCTCCAGGGAGTTACGGAAGGAGTCTGAATGTAACCTTTCGCACCCTGTCTGTCTGCTGTAAGATGTGTTTTTAATTTAAAATTTTGTGCATCAACTTCTAAGTGAGAAGCCGGATAATCTAAAACGGCAGCTTCAGCTACATTGATGTATAATGGCTCTTTTCCTTCCTGCTTCAACATTACCGGCGACTGAACGGCATTTTTAATTAAAGTCTGCGAAGCGTTTGCATCTGCAGCTTTTGGCCATCTTGCAGGAATTTCAGAAAGTTTTGTTTCCTGATACTGGTATTCCTGAGAATCATAATCTGCAACAATCCACCAGGATTTCATATCTGTAGGAAAATCAATTTCAGAATCTTCTTCTCTGATTACGAAATAGTTGAGATTTTTCTGCTGAGGAAATTCGTATCTGAAACCTAAACCGTCATTAAACAGTCTGAATTTCACCACGATATTTCTGTCTGTGGAAGTCTGATTAAGCGTCACCGCCAATTCATTGTAATGATTGATGTAGTTTTTCTTTTCTCCTAAAACCGGCTGCCACGTTTCGTTCTTAGCATCACGCTTTTCATCCACTTTTGTAAAACCGTTGTTAAGATCGAATTTTACATCTTCCGGTTTTGCAATTTCTGAGGCGAATTTTATTGAAGTATCTTTAAATAATCTGAGTCCCAATTTGGAATCTTCAACGATCGTTTTCCCGTTATATTTAAGATTGTAATAAGGTACGCCCTGTTTCAACTGGAAATCCATTTCGAACTTTCCATCCGGCGATTTTAAAGATTGTGCATTAACACCCGCAAACATCATAGAGAGCATGATTGCTCCTGCTGTAATTTTCTTCATAATGACTATTTATAGACTTTAAAAATAAAGAAAGTGTTGCCGAAAAGCAACACTTTGCTATGTAAAATTCAATTTAAAATTATTATTGGAAACATGATTTAATTAGTTCGCTGGAATTACAGAGAAATCACCTGTCATATCATTAAAATAGACATTATAATTAAATGTTGTTGCTAAAGGAATATTTCCCCCACCCAATAATGCTGTTCCAAAGTACTGCTGAGATAATCCCCAGTTTGTTCCCCAATCATGATTAGCTCTGAATTTAAATTCTCCAGAACTTAGCATTACATTTTTCTTCACCCATACATGAGGATCAAAAGTAGACTTTTCTAAATCTAAATCTGTAGACCATCCTCCGGCTGCAGGACCAATTAAAGAAATAGATGTATATGTAGTTGTTGAAGGTGTTACAGCCGTAACAGTATATGTTAAGGAAGAAATATTAATAGTAACTTTATAGTATCCTGAACCATTAATAGTGATATTTCCGGAACCACCACTTGTACTTAATACTCCTGCAGAAGAACCCATTCCGTACTGTGGATCCCAAGAACCTGGAGTTTTAATAATTTTAAATCCTCCCTGCGCAAAATATCCTGTGTAAGTATAGATATTTGGATTCGAAGATTTTAGTAACGGATAAATTTTCGCATTTGTCGCCACGTTATCCCATGCTCCCGCTGTAGCATCCCCTATTAAGTATAAATCTGTATAAGTGTAAATAGGACCATTAATAAATGGTGTAACTTTTAATGGTAATATATTTGAATAGTGAGTCTTCCCAACAGCTGTTGATTTCAATCTTACCTCAATATCTGTAGCTGTAACAGATGTTACCCCTAACCCTAAAATTATATTGTTAAGATCGTTTCCAATTATACTGTAAGATTTAGCTCCTGCTGAAAGCTCAACAATTTTTGGAGCGGCAAAATTCGTTCCCTTAAGAGCAAATTGCAATTGATTGGTAATTTGAATAGGAACCCCAAAATCTGAATTTACCCAATTAAACGCAACAGCCTCATTGGCAGACTGATTGTTAATTAAAACAACTGAAGTTTTATTTGCAGAAACTGTTGGATCCGTCCCATCGTTTACAACAGCTAAATCCTCATCTTTCTCGCAAGAAGAAATAATAAATGCTACAGCAAACAGTGTGAATATTTTAAATAAATGTTTCATTTTAAAAAGTGTTTTTTGTTAATATCCAGGATTCTGAATTAAATTTGGATTCGCAATAATATCTTTAGCCGGAATAGGATAAAGATTTCTAAAATCTTCTACCGCTTTACCATCTTTTATTCCTCCCTTCCAAGGCCATAAATATGAAGCTGTCGTAAATTTACCGTATCTGATTAAATCTGTTCTTCTGGTCATTTCCCAACCTAGCTCTCTGCCTCTCTCATCCAAAATATAATCTGTATTGATTGATGAAACTGTAGGTGCACCAGCTCTTGTTCTTAATGCATTTACATATCCTAGTGCTGTAGTTATATTTCCTCCACTTCCACCTCTTAAAGTAGCTTCAGCATACATTAAATAAATATCAGCAAGCCTGAATATAGGAATATCTGTATCACAGAAATTTCCTGAAGCATCAGACCCAGCTACACCCCCACTTGTTAAATTTTTAAATTTAATAAAGCCATAACCGTCAGTGAAAACTCCCAAGTCATTTATTTCTAAACTTTGTCCGTTTGTATAAAAATTACCTCTTTGATCAGCTGGCGTTCCTGAAAATAAGTTTACATAAGCCTTAGTCGTTCTTAGACCTCCCCAGCCTCCGCTAATTCCGAAGTTTGAAGCTGGCATACTTCCACCCACGCCAGCATGGATAAGATACGTTGTTCCTCCAGATGTACGAATGTGGATCCCATCAAATGCGACTGGTAAGATAACTTCTGGATTATTTTTATCATTATCAGCTAAAAATAAATCTCCATATTTTGTTTTTAAAGAATATCCCGCTGTAATTACTTTATTACAATATGTGATACAATCTGTATAGTGATTAGATCCGTTATAAATTCCAGAATTTAAATATAATCTTGCCAATAATGACCATGCCGCTGCCTTATCTGCTCTAGCATATACATTAGTTTTGGGATCTTTCAACTCTCCAGCTACTGCAAGCAACTCACTTTCAACAAAATTAAAAAGTTCTGCACGTGTAATTCTTTTTGGAGGGGTTACAGATCCTGGTAAATAACTTTCATCTACAAAAGGTACATTTCCAAAAAGGTCTAAAGCATAATAATAAGATAGTGCTCGAAGATATCTTACCTCTGCTCTCATATACTTTGCTTCAGTTAAATTACTTCCTGTAATATTATTTGCTGCCAACTTTTCATCAGTTACATTTCTTAAGAATTCATTACTAGTTGCTATTTGTGTAAAAATTCTATAATAAGCACCTTCAATAAATTCACTAGAAGAATCCCATGTCATTTTATGAATTGTTTGTAATGTTCCATCATTCCAAGCAATAACCGCTTCATCAGTAGGCAAAGTCTGTAAAGTATAAAGAACCCTTGTATATTGTGAAAAATTTCCATCAATACCATTAATATCAGAATTTCCACCATTCGAGGATTGTCCTCCGTTGGCAAAACCACCATAAATTTTAGCTAAAGCCATCGGATAGTTTGTAAAATCAGCAAAAACACTGGCGGAAGTAACATCTGTAATTGGAATCTGTTCTAAATCATTCACACATGATGTTGCAGTAAAAATACTTAATAAAGCTGCAACTGCTATTATATTTGTTTTAAATTGTCTCATTTTAATTAAAATTGAAAGTTAAATCCTAATGAATACACCTTTGGCATCTGATAATATCCATTATCAATATTCCCGAAAACTTCAGGATCTATTCCAGAGTATTTAGTAATAACAAAAACGTTTTGAAGCATTGCATATACTCTAATGTTACTTCCTTTATAAAAAACATCTTTAAAATTATAACCAGCATTTACATTATCCAGTCTAAGGAAAGATGCATTCTCTACAAATATATCTGAATTATACTGAGGGCTGCTGAATCTGTAATTAGCAGCACTAGAATACACATTCTGTAAATAATTATTGGTAGTTAAAGACTGAATTGAACTATTTGAAGCGGCATTATTATATACATAATTTCCTAAAACTGCTCTTGCACTAAGTCCGATATCCCAATTGTTATGAGTAAATTTTGTATTGAATCCCAAAATAGCATCTGGTTGCGTGGATTTATAATAATATCTGTCATTCACATCAATTTTTCCATCTCCGTTTCTATCAACATATACTCCATCTAAAGGTTTACCGTTAGAATCATAAACCTGCTGGAAAACATAAAAAGCATTAGGTTGATATCCTACTGTATGTGCCTGAACCGTATTGTTAACGCCACCATCAATTCCTCCTACTAAAATTCTGTAAGTAGAATCTGCTCCATTAATCAATTTGGTAATTTTTGATTTGTAGTGTGTAGCATTGAATGACACTTCCCAAGTTGTATTCTCTTTTTTAATAGGAATAATCGTAATTGAACCCTCAATACCTTTTGTCTGCATATTGCCTACATTTAAAAGATTATGATTGCTTAAATCTCCCGCAGCAATCGGAGAATCTACAATAAGATCTTTAGTATCTTTCTGATAGATATCGATTGATCCTGTAACTCTGTTTTTAAGGAATCCAAAATCAATACCCGCATTTTTTGTAGTAGTTGTTTCCCAACTTAAATTTGGATTATAAATTTCAGGTCGCATCATGAAAAAAAACTGATCTCCAAATTGATATTGTGCTCCATCAAAACTCATATTATAAGCTGCATATGCCGGATAATTTCTAGGCTTGTTTGTATCCAGAGTAGGAAGTTCTTGCTGCCCTGTAACTCCCCAACCCGCTCTTAATTTTAAAGCATCAATACCTTTATCTTTTAAGAAGTTTTCTTCATTGATTTTCCAAGCAACCGAAACTCCTGGAAAATTACCCCATAGATTACTCTTTGTTCCATTATAGAATCTTGATGATCCATCTCTTCTGATGGATGCAGAAATAATATATTTATTAGCTATTGTAAATATTCCTCTACCATAAAAAGACAATAGAACATTTTTGGTCTCAAAATTTGAAGTAGAAGTATTTTGACCAGTTCCTTTAAACGTTACAGATCCCGGAATGCTAGTATAAAAATCTTGATAAGAATATCCTGCAGTTAAATCAATTGTCGTAGAGATAGAATTAATTGTTTTTAGATAGCTAAAATAAGTTTCTAACAATTTATTCTTTTTTTCCATTGAATAATTATTGTATGTTCCCAAATCTGCAATTCCTGCTCTGTAAATAGGACTTACTGTTTTTGCGCCATCACTTTTAGAATAATCATAACCAGCATTTACATTAAAATGTAAATCAGGTAAAAAATGTAATTTATAGTCTAATTGAACATTACCTAAACCTCTCCAAGCGGATGATACATCATGTATTCCATCTATAAGACCTAAAGGATTCGAAGTACCATTAACGTTTAACCCTGTGTTTGTATTATTTGGATCGGTCCACTCATAATAGCCACCATATTTTGGATTACCTGAATAAACTGGCTGAGTAGGATCAAAATAGGTAGCTGCTTTAATAACTCCAGAATCTACAAATCTATTATCTGTAAAAGTTCCTTTTGCATTAATATTAACAGATAGATGATTGTCTAAAAATTTTGGATTCAAATTTAATCCCACAGACGTTCTTTTAAAAGAATTGGTTTTAACAATACCATTCTGATCATTATAACCTATAGATAAACGATAAGGCAGCCATTTCACACCTCCTGAAAAAGCTAAATTATTATCAGTTCCCCATGCATTCTGATAAATTAAATCCTGCCAATTTGTATTGGCAGATCCAAGACGAGATGCATTTACAGCAACTGCAGGATTTGTTTTTGCAATCTCATTTACAAAGGATCTATATTCATCAGCATTAAGAACATCCACATTACCCATCTTCGTAGAAACAGATGTTACAGTAGAAAAATTAACTTTAAATTTACCCGCTGTTCCTTTTTTTGTTGTAATTAAAATAACACCATTAGAAGCTCTATTTCCATAAATAGCTGTTGCAGAAGCATCTTTAAGAATATCAAACGTTTCAATATCATTAGGATTAATTAATGATAAAGGGTCTGAAATTCCATTGATTCCAACGAAGTCCTGCGGAACTCCATCAATCACAATCAAAGGTGAGTTTTCGCCATTTAATGAAGATGTTCCTCTAATTCTAATTTTAGTTCCCGATCCTGGAGCTCCACTGCTATTAGTAATCTGAACACCTGGTGTTTTTCCTTGAATCAATTGTCCGGCAGAAAGTGCACCACCATTAAAATCTTTCGCTGTTACTGAAGTTATAGAACCCGTAAGATCCGTTTTCTTCTGTTTACCATACCCAATCAAAACAACCTCTTCTATCTTTTTTTCTTTCGTAGCAGAGTCTTTTGTTTGAGCATGAATCATTGTACTTGCTAATAAAAATGCAGGCGCAATTTTTAATACCGTTGTAAAGTTTTTCACAATATTTCTTTTATATAGTTTCGTTCTTGTTAAATAAGCATTACTGCTTGCGTTGCAATTTATAAAAAAATTATAATTATGATAAATTTATTTAAAATTAACATAAATTTATGTATATTAAACGATCCATTTAAGTTAAATATTTATTTTTCAATTCGTTGCATTAAAATATGCAATACATAATACTGGTTTAAAATTAACAAAAAGTTAAACAATCGTTTAACTAAATGTAATATTTGACATCCTCAAATTACCCGTAAAGCTTCAAAATACAGACAATATCAGATTTTCATGGATAATGCTTATCTTTGCACCCTAAAACTTTACTATAAATGTCAAACAGAAAGATGATTACGGCGGCATTGCCATATGCAAACGGACCGGTTCATATAGGGCATTTGGCAGGTGTTTATATTCCTGCGGATGTATATGCGAGATTTCAGAGAAGATTGGGGAAAGATGTAGCGTTTATCTGCGGAAGCGATGAACACGGAATTCCTATTACCATAAGAGCTAAAAAAGAAGGGGTTACACCACAGGATATTGTAGACAAATACCACGAAATCATTAAAAAATCTTTTTCAGATTTAGGGATTTCTTTTGATGAATATTCCAGAACAACTTCTAAAAATCATTACGAAACCAGTCAGGATTTCTTTAAGGTTCTTTATGAAAAAGGAAAATTCACCGAAGAAATGTCTGAGCAGTATTTTGACAAACAGGCTGGAGAATTCTTAGCAGACCGATACATCGTCGGAACCTGCCCGAACTGCGGTAATGAGAATGCTTACGGAGATCAGTGTGAAAAATGCGGTACTACCCTTTCACCTTCGGAATTGATTAATCCGAAATCCATGTTAAGCGGAAACGTTCCTATTTTGAAAGAAACAAAAAACTGGTACTTACCATTAAATGAATACGAAGATTTCCTGAACGAATGGATTATTGAAGGGCATAAAGACGATTGGAAACCCAACGTTTACGGACAGGTAAAATCATGGTTAAATGATGGGTTAAAACCTCGCGCCATGACCCGAGACCTGAACTGGGGTGTTCCGGTTCCTCTTCCGAATGCGGAAGGAAAGGTATTGTACGTTTGGTTCGATGCGCCAATCGGATATATCTCTTTCACGAAAGAATGGGCGGAGAAAAACGGAAAAAACTGGAAAGATTACTGGCAAAGCGAGGAAAGTGATTTGGTTCACTTTATTGGAAAGGATAATATTGTATTCCACTGTATTATTTTCCCTGCGATGATGAAGGCTCACGGAGATTATATCATGCCTAAAAATGTTCCTGCTTTTGAGTTTTTAAATCTTGAGAACGATAAAATTTCCACCTCGAGAAACTGGGCGGTTTGGGCGCACGAATATGTGGAAGATTTCCCGGGACAACAGGATGTTTTAAGATATGCCTTACTTTCATCCGCTCCTGAAACAAAAGATAACAATTTTACGTGGAAGGATTTCCAGACGAAAAATAATTCTGAACTGGTTGGAATTTTCGGAAATTTCATCAACAGAGTTGCTGTGTTAATTCATAAATATTATGATGGGGTTATTCCTCAAGGTGATGTAAACACTCCTGAGCTAAAAGAAATTAACAAATCAGCAAAAGAAATTTCAGGATTTTTAGAAAACTATGAATTCAGAAATTCTTTAACAGCTTTAATGAATTTGGCACGTTTCGGAAACCAGTATCTTCAGACAGAAGAGCCATGGAAAACAATAAAAGATAACCCTGAAAAAGCGGCACATTCTTTATTTGTAGGAGCTCAGATTGCAGTTGCTTTAGCACAGTTGTGTGAACCGTTTATGCCTTTCAGCTCTGAGAAATTGTTGAATATGTTTAATGTTCAAAAATCTGATTGGAATACTATTGAAACTAAATCTGTTTTAATTGAAACAGGTCATAAAATCAACGAAGCATCTCTTCTTTTCTCAAAAATTGAAGATAATGTTATCGAAGCTCAAATCCAGAAATTGGAAGACACCAAGCAAAACAATAAAAAAACAAACCCTAACGCAAAACCTATGAAAGAAGAAATCACTTTTGATGATTTTATGAAAATCGACTTAAGAACAGCCACTATTTTAGAAGCTGAAAAAGTTGAGAAAGCAGATAAATTACTGAAACTAACTGTTGATACAGGAGTGGATGTAAGAACTGTAGTTTCAGGAATTGCAGAAAGCTTTACCCCGGAAGAAGTTGTTGGAAAGCAGGTTATGATTTTATTGAATCTTGCCCCAAGAAAAATCAGAGGAATTGAATCTCAGGGAATGTTGCTTTTAACCACAAAACCGGACGGAAAATTATCTTTCGTAACGCCGGATGACAGCAATGTTGAAAACGGTATTGAGATTGGATAATCCGATATTGAGATAAAAAATAAATCCACGTGAATTCAACTTCATGTGGATTTTTTATTTGTCATTGCGAGGAGCAAAGCGACGAAGCAATCTTTTATTAATCTTAACGATATAAATAAATCTTAATGTTTCAGATTTTAACCATTAAGATTCTGTTAAGGCTTTAAGAAAAGTTAAGTCTGAATGTTATTTTTTAAGTTTGAGATTGCTTCGTCGCTTTGCTCCTCGCAATGACAAAAACTAATTATTCTTTAATCAGTTTCGCCAGATAAGAATCCTCTTCCTGCAACACTTCTTCTATTTTAAAACCATTATTCTCGGCTGCATTTTTTAAGGTATTAAAATCCAGATACAGCCATTTTATCGGATCTTCAGATTCTCCTTTATAATGAACAATATAATCGAGTTCGCCGTAATATCCTTCCGCAGGAATATAAACACCGCCGTCCTCATCTTCATCAAACATGTATAAAATATCTGTGCTGTCGATTAAAATCTGACCGTTCGGATTCAAAAGCGAATAAAGTTTTTTCAGATAAATATCAATCACATGAAGACTTTGGAAAATGCCTGTGCCGTTCATCAGTAAAAGAATCGTATCAAATGTTTCTCCGGAAAAATGAAGCATATTTTCAGCAACTGCTTTCTTTATTCCTCTTAACCGGCAGACTTCAATGGATTTCGGAGAAATATCCAATGCCGTAACATCCAGATTTTTTTCATTCTGAAGATATAAAGCATGAGAACCCGCTCCTGCTCCAATGTCTAACGTTTTTCCTTTTGCAAGTTGCAGAGCTTTTTGCTCAATTGTATTCATTCCGTCAAAATCACGGAACAGATATTTTACAGGAAGTTCATCCAGTTCGGAAATAGAAGTTTCGGTCTGCAGATCTTCAGGATTTTCGTTGTGATAAAAATCCCAAATGGCTTTCCCCATTAAATCTTTCATAGCGTAATATATTGATGCAAAGATAAGTTTTTTGAAATTTTTAAATGAACATCTATGGTGAAAAACGCACTTAACTAAAAGTCTGCTTAAACTTTTATTTAACCGCAAAAGGTGCAAAAGATCTACTAAATTTTTATTTCAAGTTGATGAAAAAGGTCACAATAGTTTTTAAAAATCTTTGATTTTATTCTTTTGAGCACTTTGATTATTCTGGAAATTCGCTTTAACATTATCTTTTGTCCCTTTTGTGGTTAATTCTGAAATTAGTTTATCACAAGTTTTAATTCTAAAATTAACATTCGAAATTTTTGACTTTAAATTTTTAAACCATAAGTCTGTTTAAACTTTATTTAACCGCAAAAGGTGCAAAAGATCTACTAAATTTTTTATTTAAAGTTGATGAAAAAGTTCACAATAGTTTTTAAAAATCTTTGATTTTTATTCTTTTGAGCACTTTGATTATTCTGGAAATTCGCTTTAACATTATCTTTTGTCCCTTTTGCGGTTAATTCTGAAATTAGTTTAATCAAGTTTCATTCTCAAAACGCAAAGCCCCACTTTACAATTAAAATGGAGCTTTGACTCAGTAAATGAAAAACAAGGTTCTTTACATTGCAGGACCTGCTGCGTCTTTTATTTCTTCGGATAATCTTTTTCTTTCCAAAAGTCTTCTTCTGGCAATTACAGATTTTCCGCTTAACACTTTTATAAATCTTGTGGATACAAAACGTTCTCTTCCAAAATGATGCGTAAGAATATATCCTAAAATTCCGAAACCGGCAATAACGATATACCCGAAAATCTTTTTATTGGCAGCAATAATGGCATTGAGCTGAATTCCTTTAAGATTGGCAGCCACACTTTGTGAACTCACCGTTAATCCATCCATATAAACCGCCAGATTCCCTAAACTTTCCACCTGAAAACGATATTGAAACCATGAAAATACCGCCGAAAAGAAACCGATCGTAAGAAAAGTTCTCCAGACCAAAGCCAATCCGATGGCAGCCATCATATCATCAAGTTCAAGCTTATCAAGCGTGTAATACCAAACGGAAATAAAAAGTACCGTCATCCCAAAACCTTTCAGGAATAAAGGAAGATACCAGTTGTCATAATTAAACTCCAAAACCATAGAGAAATACATAATAACTGAATATCCCAACATCGCTGCAAATCCGGAAAAAATATACATTTTCACAGGTTTGTCTCTTTTAAACCAGATAATCGCCACAATTCCTGCAACTACAATTCCCGGAATCATCAGAAGATTAAGCTTCGCGTTCGTTAATTGGTCGTATCCCAAAACTCCGACGGCAAAAATATTCTGTAACGTTGCTGTCGCCATAAACATTCCCAGACAAAGAAGCATAAACAATCCATGAAGAACATTGCTTTTTGAAAAAACCTTGAATGATAAATAAGGTCTTTTCAGATGCGTCTGTCTGGTCACCAAAAGCGCAAAACTTACAAAAGCGCCAATCCCTGCATTCATGATATTTTTAGAATTCAGCCAATCCTGCTGCTTTCCGAAAGCAAAAACATACGCCGAAAACATAAACGTTGCCACAAAAAGCACAATACTCAGCCAGTCAATATAATGAAGCGGAACTTTCAGCGCAAAATACTGATCGTGCATAAAAATCCACTGCAAAATGGCAAGTCCGAAACACAAAATCGAAATCAGCACGAAAAACTGCTGCCAGTTATACAAAACCGAAACTTCTACGGCATAATACCCCGCAATCTGGTTCATAATCAGGATAAATGAATAAAAAACACCGTAAAAAATACCACGGTTCCCGATCATTGCCATAACAGGTAAAAATAATTCGATCGCAACAATCATTTTAAAGAAACCGATCAGAAGAGAACTTCCGATGATTACAGAAGGCTGAAGTGTGGTTGCATTAATGTAATTTAAAATTCCCAAAAGAACCAGAACAACCGTAATTTTATCCCTGATCTTAAACCGCATTTTCAGTCTAAGAACAATCGGCATTGCCGCTCCCATTCCGATCGTGGAAGCATAATTTGCAAAAATATAATTTTCCGAAAGCGCACCGGTTCCGCCCACCATATAACTGATGTTTCCTGTGTAAACACCGCCTAAAGGCATCACGATCGCCAGTAAAAGCACGATCAGTAAAAGCTGGACAGGTTTCGGTACCCAATCTCGGTATAATCCTTTGTTGTACATATTTTAAAATTTGATTTGAAGGCTGAAAGTCTGAAGATGTATGATTTAAAACACATTCACCTCGGTTTTCCTCATCCCTCTTTCTGCTGTTCTTATTTTTTAATCACAATATTCATATTCATTCCTGCGCTCAGCTTTTCGATATCTTCTTTTTTATTGGAAGGCGTAAACTCAATTCTTACAGGAATTCTCTGCTGAACTTTAATGAAGTTTCCGGTAGAATTATCCGTCGGAATATTAGAATATCTTGAACCTGTAGCCGCAGAAATCGCTGTAACCACTCCTTCAAATTGTTTTCCGCCCAACGCATCGGCTGTCATCATCATTTTTTCTCCTGTTTTTACATTCGGCATCTGACTTTCCAGAAAATTGGCAGTCACCCATTTCTGACCGTTCAAAACAATCGTTGCCACCTGTTGTCCCGGCTGAATCAACTGTCCTTCAGAAATCGTTCTTCTTCCCATCACTCCGTCATAAGGCGCGGTAATTACCGTATAAGAAAGATTAATTTTCGCCATATCCAGAGCAGATTTTGTTCGTTTAATTTCCGCATCAATGATCCCGAATTTACTTTTCACTTCCACAGTTGAAAGATTCGCCGACTGTTTCTGGTTGATTAAAGTCTGATACGCCGCTTTTTGTGCATCATACTCCGTTTTTACCTGATCGTACTGCTGTCTCGTCACCGCTTCGGAAGCCAGAAGGTTTTTGTAACGGTTTAAATTCTGCTCTGCATTCCAGAGTCTTGCTTTTGCTCCCGCAATATTAGATTCCATTACATTCACGTTATTGGAAACCGTATTCACCGATGAACTTGTTGCCGTTCTTTGCGCCAAAGCATTCTGATACGCTGCTTCCGCCTGTCCGATCTGGGTTAAAATTTCGCGGTCATCCAGTACAACAAGTGTATCTCCTTTTTTAACCTTTTGATGTTCAATGAATTTTATATCTTTGATATAAGCTGAAACTCTTGTGTTGATAGGATTGATAAATTCCTCAACCTGAGCCGCTTCCGTATAAGTTTTATCACCGATGTGAAAATATTGTGCAATCAGCCAGTACAATCCAAAACCGATGACGGCAAAGACCACGATGTTGGAAATGATAGCTTTGATTCTGTTTTTCTTTCGTTCTTTTTTATTGGCTGCAGCTCCTGAATTGGCAGGAGCCTGAGTTGTATTTTGTGTATTTTGTTCCTTGTTTTCCATTTTGTTTTTCAAATTTTAAATATTAAAGTGTTCCGGTAGATTTTAAAAGATTGTAATACTGATACAGCACATTGATTTCTCCATTCGCATAATCAAGCTCCGACTGTAATTTCTGGTTCTGCGCGTCGATCATTTCCGCCTGTACCGCCAATTGATTCAGATATTTAGCTTCGGTAATTTTATAGTTTTCTTCCGCCAGTTTTTTAGCATCATTTAAAATTTCCGCCTGCTGAATAGATTCCTGATATTTGGTATATGCCGCATTTACAGCCATATCAATATTCTGCTGCGTTAAAGTCATCGCATCATTTGCCTGCGTTTTCTGCAGTTCTCCCAGCTTCACTTTTTCTTTGGTTTTAAAAAGATTATCAATATTGTAACTTAATGAAATCCCCGTTTGCCAACCACCGGAATACATATCCAGAACAGGATTTCTTGTAGTAATCGGTCTTTGCAGAGAATATCCTCCAAAACCTGAAATCGTAGGCATTCTGTCGGTTTTAATAATTTCAATATTTTTGTCGGCAACATCAATGTTTGTTTTCGCAGATTTCAGCAAAGGATTGCTGTCATGAGCGAGATTTACATAATACTCGATCCCGATTCCCGATTCTTTGTTCTGCAAACTTTCTACAGGAACAATTTCCGTATCAGTGGGTAATCCTAAAGCAATGCTTAAATTATAATTCAGAATTTTTTTATTGTTTTTTAACGTTAAAATACCCTGATCTAAATTTTTGATTGCCAGTTCACCACGAATGACCTCATTTCTCGTCACCATTCCCTGCTGATAAAATTTCTGAATATTTTTCAGTCTTTCCTGAGCCAGTTTTTTATTGTTCTGAAAAACTGCTTCCTGATTTAAAATTTTATAAATATCCAGATAATTTGAAATGACCAGAAGTTTCACGTCCTGTTTGTTCTTTTCCAGATCAAGTTTGGAAAGCTGCTCACGAAGTCCCGCCATTTCAATAGACTTGTTCACCAATCCACCTTTAAAAATAAGCTGTGTTGCCTGAATTGCATACGAACTTCCGTAGTGCGGCATTGGAATATTTGTGGAATTTGAGAAATCTTTGTCGATAGCAACGGCATCGCCTAAGTAGAACTGACTGGTAGAAGCCGTAATGTTCGGCAGTTTCTGTAGTTTTACCACTTCCGTGTTCTGTCTGGCAATGTCGATATTCTGTGCCGAAACTTTCAGTTGCTGATGATTCTGCACCGCGAGTTCGGCAACTTCGTCTGCAGTGAGCTGTTTTATTTCCTGCGAAAAAAACAGCGCAGGAAATAAGGCTATCACGAGTGATAGCGCTGTTTTTATGTTCTTAACCATTTTACCTTGTTTTACGGATACAAAGGTACGGCAGCAACAAACTCAAACAAATGTTTAAGAATTGGAAAAAGATGTTCAAATGTAAGATTTTAGTTTTCGAACTGATTTCTGTATTGAGAAGGACTTTCGCCCAGATGTTTTTTAAAAAAGTGCGAAAAAGAATAAGGATCACTAAAACCGAGAATACCTGAAATCTCCGAAACAGGCTTATTTGATGAGTTCAGCAGCACTTTTGCTTCATTCATCACAATCAGTGAAATAATCTGGCTTGCCGACTTTCCCGTAATCTCTTTTACCACCGCCGAAAGATGTCTGGTTGTAATCGACTGGCGCTGCGCATAGAACTCCACGCTTCGCTCATGGGTGTGGTGTTGCGCGAGATCATTCAGGAAAATAAAAACAATTTCTTCCTGTCTTGACATCTGACTCATGGAATTGCTGTCTTCCTTGGAAATAATTCCCGCCATCTGATAGCAGAATACGGAAAAAAGATGTTCAACAATTTCTTTCTTGTAAGTCATTTCTGTCTCAGAATCGAGAATATATTTAAGGAAATTTACACTTTTCCAGACCACTTCCAGTTCATCCGGTTCGAAAGGAACACCAATGTTCATCTGCTGTCTGAAGTAACGGTATGTAATTAATCTGTTGAACTTCAAAGATAAGGCGGAGATAAATTCACGTTTGTAAGAAACCATTCTCGACTGGAAATCATCGCTGATGGAGATCATTTCGTACACCGTTTGAGGATCTGTTACCATAAACATATTGGCGGAAAGCTCAAGATCTCGAAAATGCTGTTTCAGCTTAATACTTCCTGTTTTCACAAAGATAAACGCCGGATTATCAGGACGGAATGGTTTATCGACAGAAATTCTCTCGAAAATATTATGTTGCGTAAAGATTTCAACCCCGAATTTTTCTAAGACAGACATAGTACAAATGTAAGCAATCTCTTGAGCGATCACAAAAATTTATTATTTTAGTGTTTTCCAAATTAATGATATGAGAAAAATTGATTTACTATTTGCAGAATACGCCGAAAGCCACAGAAACTCGACCAATAAGCTGATCCACTGGATCTGTGTTCCTTTAATTTTCTGGACAATTTTAGGTTTTATTTCTATCATTCCTTCAAAATCAATTGGCTTCAGGTACATCGGCGAAATCAGCTATATAAGCTTTGCTGCCATCGCTTTAGTGACTATTTTTTATACCAGACTTTCTTTTTTAATCGGTCTGATCATGTTTTTCGTGATGATTTTAATGGAAAGTTTCGCTTATGGAATCAATATCCGTTTTGAAGAAAAATCGTGGATGGTTTACCTCGCTGTTTTTGTAATAACGTGGATTTTTCAGTTTGTAGGACATAAGATTGAAGGCAAAAAACCTTCTTTCCTGAAAGATTTGCAGTTCCTTTTGGTAGGACCGATCTGGCTGTTGAGTTTTATTCTTAAAAAACTGGGAATCAGATATTAATATTAATGATTGATGAATGATGATTGATGATCGATAACTGAAACGGATGATTGAAGATGGAAGTTGGTTTTCAGGCTATACAACTTCCCTCTTACTTTATGGTGTTTCCAGCAAGAATTATTTCAACCGTTGAAGTCGCGCATATAAAGCTTCCCTCTTCCGGCATCAAACTTCTATCCTTATTAATCTTCCAGAGCATAAACGGCAAAACTTGCCAACCAATGATCTCCCCCGTAATTTCCCTGAAAAAGCAATGGCAATCCGTTGTTTAAAAATACTTTGGCTGTTTTTTCAAATTTCTGTTTCAAAGGATGACTTGCGGGAAGTGATTTAGCAATTCCTTTCATGCACCACGCTTTAGAAAAAGATAAACCAACCAAATGAACCGTCTGATAATCTGAAAGATCACTCACCACAGGAATTTTTTCAATATTTTCCAGGCTTCGCTTTTCATAGAAATTATTTAACCATACGACAAATTCTTTTTGGGGTAAAACGCGTCGCATGAGATCTGCAATTTCCAGACTTGGCGAAAAGAAATCCGATCCGTCCGGTTCTAGATAAGCGGGTGTTTTTGTATTTTTCAGATAAAAATATTTCGCTTTTTCAATAAGCTGATTTTCAAAATCTTTATCTCCAGTCGCTCTTGCCCAATCGAGTGCAAAAACCATTGCAAAAGCAGTATTGGGATGAACTCCCGTTCTGTTAGGATAGGTTTGTTTGGGTAAAAAAGTCTTCCAAGAAGCTAAAATTTTATCGGTAAGAGGCTTTAGATTCTCATGCCATATTTTTGCTTTGGGATGATTCCATGTTGTCAGTTCTTCGTCTAATTTTAATAACCAAGCCCATCCGTACGTTCTTTCGAATGTTCCGGTTAGCTGATATTTGGTGAAATAATCGGCTTCGGTCTGTAAATTTTCTTTTTTAAATGAATTGTCGAGAATATTTTCAATGTCTTTTGCCACCGAAAGATTCGGTTTTGTTTTCAGCAGCCGAAGCAGCATCCAGTGTCCGTGAACAGAACTGTGCCAGTCAAAACAGCCATAAAAACTGGGATGAAGATCTTTAGGACTTAAAGGAACTTCTTTTTCGTTATTGATGATATGCGCCGTTTTGTTCGGATATTCCTGATTGATACAATGAAGCGGCTTTTCAGATAATCTGACTGCCATTTCATCGGTAAGTTTCGGAATTTCCTGACCAAACATCATAAACGGTAAAAAAACGATAGCTAAAAGACTCTTTTTCATTCATTAAAAATATAAAATAAATTCAATCTTCCCATTTGTGATCAGGCTAAAAATAGAAATTCATAAATTATCTTCATCTGTTTTGAATATTTATTAAAAGATTTTTACTTATCCTTAATTAATTCTAGTGCTAAATTTTAACGAAAAGTTTACAAATACTTACCGCTTTTAAGCTTAAAATCTGTAAAAAATCTTGAAGAAATTCATTACAAGCAATTGCAGACTTATTTGAAACTTTCAGATAAAAGACTCGGATTATTGATTAATTTTAATACAACGAATATTTTAGATGGAATTAAAAGAGTGGTCAATAAGTTATAATTATCTCTCCCGCAGATTTTGCAGATTAAGCAGATTAAATTTGCACTAAAAAAATCTGCATGATCAGTAAAATCTGCGGGAGATTACAAAACCTTCTATTTTCCCAAAACAAACACCGCCGGAATTTTATGGAGTTCCGGTTTCTGCTTCTGCCACTCTTTTATGGTTTTTGTTTTAATAAATTCCTGTTCAGGATCGTTAATGTTGGCGGCGATGCAAAGCTTTGTGTTTGGTGATAAAAACTTAGTCAGATCTTCAAAAAGCGCGTTGTTTCTGTAAGGGGTTTCCATAAAAATCTGCGAATATCCTGTCTTCTGAACCAGACTTTCTAGCTGAAGAATCTGCTTCTTCTTTTCACTTTTATCAATCGGAAGATAGCCGTTGAAGGTGAATTCCTGACCGTTAAAGCCACTGGAAATTAGCGCTAAAATAATCGATGAAGGTCCTGAAATCGGGATAACGCGGATGTTTTTCTCATGACACCATTTCACCATCAGATTTCCCGGATCTGCAATGCACGGAAGTCCCGCTTCAGAAAGCAAGCCGAAATCCTGACCTTTTAGCATCAGTTGCTGCGCTTCTTTAATATCTGCATTTTCTGTGTATTTATCCAGCAAAAAAAGTTTCAGATCCGACTGTTTTTTTTCGGGAGCAAAAAATTTAACCACTTTTCTGGCGGTTTTTTCATTTTCCACGAAGAAGTAATCGGTCTGCATAATATACTCTTTAATCACTGGTGAAAAATGCGTAATAGAGGTGTTTTCCGAAAGATAAGCAGGAAGTAAAAAAAGCATGATTTTATTTTTTTGTTCTTTCTTTTAAAGAAGGTTGTGGGTAATATTTTGTAAGATCCATGGAAAAAGAAACGGAAGTAATTTTCCATTTACCGTCGGTTTTCATCAGCGTCCAGATTTCTTTTCCCCAGTTCAGCATTTTGCCGTCATGCCAGAAACTGTAATCGAAATTAGCGGAAGCAATGGATCCGTCCTGAATAATTTTTACGTTATCGAATTTTTCTTCCGATTTATTGTCTTTAAAACTTTTAATGAAGGCTTTGTAATTATCTGTAAAATAAATTTTTTCGTCGGGATATTCTGTTACAACTTTTTTAAAGGTACGATCTGTATACACTCCCGTCCAGAGAACCGGATCCTGAAAAAGCGATACAAACTTTGCCTCATCTCTGGTTTTAATGCAGTTCATAAAATCATCCATCATGGTACGGATGGCGATTTCATCTTTTGTCTGGGCAAAAGCAAAACTGCTGCAAAAAAGAAAAAGGACGAAAAATTTTTTCATAATTATTTTGAAATTTTATTTAAAACAGCATCGCAGCCACGATCCAGCAAATGATAGACGTCTTCAAATTCCTGCATATCTCCCCAATATGGATCGGGAACCTCAGCATTTTCATGATCGCCTAAAACTTCAAGAAACAACGAAACTTTTTTCCGCTGTTCTTCATTTTTAGCTTTGGAAACCACATCTGCCAAAACATCGACATCCATGCAGTAAATTTTATCAAATGTTTCAAAATCTGCAGACGTTATCGGTCTTGATCTCTGTTTCGAAATATCTATTCCGTGGTTTGAAGCGGTTTTAATGGCTCTTTTGTCGGGATGATTTCCTTCGTGCATGGAAATGGTTCCGGCAGAATCTATTACAAAATTTTCAGGAGCCTTTGCTTTCATAATTCCTTCTGCTAAAGGACTTCTGCAAATGTTTCCTAGACATACCATTAATATTTTCATCTCAGTCTCAGTTTTTAATGTTTCAGGTAACAAAACTAAATAAAAAATGAAGAATAAAATTATTCTCCATTTTCTGTATTCAAATTAAATTATTTCTTACTGTTTAATTCTCTCTCCCAATTCCTTCACATACTTTTTAACTTCTTTGTCTATCTTGGAAACATCTTTGATGGTATCACAAGCGTACATTACCGTAGAATGGTCTTTTCCGCCCATTTCCTCACCGATCTTTGTGAAAGTAGCATTGGTTAGCTCTTTAGAAAAATACATCGCCAATTGTCTTGGAAGTGCAATTTCTCTTTTTCTTGTTTTGGATAAAAGCTGTTCTTTTTTGATTCCGAAATAATCGCAAACCACTTCCTGAATGTAAGGAATATTGATGACTTTTTTCTGGTTGGATGCAATCTTATTAATGGTATCCTTCAGTAAAGTTAAGCTCAGATCCTGCTTATAAATGGTAGAGTAAGCAATAACCGAATTGATGATTCCGATAAGCTCTCTTACGTTTGTTTTTGCTTCCGCAGCAAGGAAATCCAGCATATCATCCGGAAGAACGATTCCGTCTCTGCTTAATTTATCGATGATGATCTGCTTTCTTGTTGAAATATCCGGAGATTTGATCTCTGCAGAAAGTCCCCATTTGAATCGGGAAACAATCCTGTCCTGAATATCCAGAATGTCTGCCGGAGCTTTATCTGAAGTAAGGATAATCTGTTTTCCGTTCTGATGCAAATGATCGAAAATGTGGAAGAAGCTGTCCTGTGTTGCAGATTTTCCGGAAAGGAACTGAATATCATCAATGATTAAAACATCAACCATCTGGTAGAAATTCGCAAATTCAGTCTGCTTATGTGCTTTTGCCGCCGAAATAAACTGCTGAATGAATTTTTCGGAAGAAAGATATAATACTACTTTATCCGGAAACTGGCTTTTTACTTCCAGACCTACAGCCTGTCCTAAGTGTGTTTTACCTACACCGTAACCACCGTATAAAAATAATGGGTTGAATGCCGTTGCACCCGGTCTTTTAGCGATAGATCTTGCAACGGTAGCTGCAAATTTATTGCTTTCTCCTTCTACATAATTATCGAAAGAGAAGTCAGATTTTAAGTTGGAATCAATATTTACTTTTCGGATTCCCGGAACCACAAATGGATTCACGATATTGGCAGAAAAACCTTGCGGCATTGTTTCCTGCACTTTCGGAGTAGGTACGGATTTACCTTTCATATTCATGGTAACGGGTCTTTCCAAACCGGCAGGTTTGTTTTCCATTACAGAATACCATAATTTCACTCCTTTTCCTATATTTTTCTTCAGGGCAGCCGAAAGCAGGGACAGGTAATTATCCTCAATATATTCCTTGTAAAAATCACTCGGTACCATAAGCGTAAGGTTGTTTTCAACCAATGAGATCGGCTGAACCTTATCGAATAGTAAATCGAAAGATTTTTCAAGTTTTTTCAGATCAGAATTATCTTCAGCTGCGTTGAGATTATCGCGCATGAACTGAAGGCACTTCTGCCATATCATCATTAAATTTTCATCCATAATTGATGCCCCGATTAATTCTTAGTTGTTAGTACTTTTTGGAAGGACGACAAAGGTCTAATTTTTTTATCTTAAAAAAAAATATTGTGGATATTGATTATTTAAAAATATATTTGTATGTATATAAAGAAGCTTAAGATGATACATACAACACACTCATTAAGAGTACGTTACGGAGAAACAGACCCTATGAAATACGTTTATTACGGCAACTATGCCGAGTATCTGGAAATTGGAAGAGTGGAGCTTTTCCGAAGCATAGGAATGTCTTATAATGAGATTGAAAATCAAGGAATTTGGCTGCCTGTTTCCGAGTATAAAATTAAGTATTTACGACCTGCTTTTTATGATGAAAAATTAGAAATTCATACGTACGTAAAAAAAATTCCGGGAGTGAGAATTGAATTTGAATATGAAATCTTCAACGAAGAAAATATAAAGATCACAGAAGCTTCTACTACTCTATTCTTTTTGGATGCCAAAACCAACAAAGTGGTGAAGTGTCCGGATTATCTGATGAAACTGATTGAGGAGAACTGGAAGGAATAACACAAACAAAAGCACATACACAGAAGATTAAACTTTTAAAAGTACAAATTGAGCGGCTTATATAAATTTCGCTATATTTAAATAAATAATAACAGAGATATAATGAAGATTGCATTTTTGGGACCGCAGGCAAGTTTTACACAGCTTGCTGCCACCCAGCTTTTCCCGAATGAAGAACTTTTACCACAAACCAATATTTTAGACTGCTTTACTGCGGTAGAAGCCGGAGAGGTTGAAAAAGCCGTTGTTCCGCTGGAAAACTCCATCGAAGGAACGGTTTCCATGACGCTGGATTATCTTTACAAAACACCGGATATAAAAATACAGGCTGAAGCCGTAATGCCTATTGCGCATCATCTGATGATTCATCCTAACTGTGATGAAGCAGATATTGAAAAAATATATTCTCATCCGCAGGCTTTAGCGCAGAGTTTTCATTTTCTGGATAAAACATGTAAGGAAATCCCGAAACAGGAGTTTTCTTCCACTGCTGCTGCTGCAAAACACGTTTCTGAACATCCGGACAGAAATCTTGCCGCGGTCGCGAATCAGTTTGCAGCCAATTTATACGGTCTGAAAATTATCCACCGGAACATACAGGATTTTGAACAAAACCATACGAGATTTATTGTTATTTCAAAAAAGCAGGAAACTTATGACAATAAAGATTTGGAAATTTTAGGAGAAAAATCCGGATTGCTGATTACCCTTCCGGAAGATCATGCGGGAGGTCTTCATCAGGTGTTGTCTGTTTTTGCATGGAGAAAGATGAACCTCAGCAAGATAGAATCCAGAACGCTGAAAACAGGTCTGGGAAATTACTTTTTTTACATCAATGTATCCGGAATCTGGGAATCAGCACTTTACAAAAACGCTTTGGAAGAGCTTAAAGCACTGAATGTAGAGGTAGATTTCTTAGGAAATTACAGAGAATATATTCTAACGAGTTAATTTATAAGTACATATTTGTAATTTTTTTAAAATATTTCATATTAAAGAGATTTAATAAGTTATTTTTGGTTGTAAGCAGAAAAAAAACTAACTTTACTATAATTATGTTCATAAAATATTGATTTTCATATTTTTCATAATGTAATATAATTGAAATTTATCTTCAAAAAAAGCAATACAACAGGGTTATAAATGCGTTTTTAATAATTTTTCATCAATTGTTGAAAAAAAATAAAATTTAACATATTTATTGCATACTATTTGATGTAAATTGAAAATAACTAACTGAGACTAAAACCATTAACTAATTTAAATTTTATAGCATGAAAACTAAAATCTACAGCTTACTTTTAGCGACGATGTCAACTTTAGCTTTTTCTCAAAGTGGATGGGTTGGTATTGGTACTCCGAATCCTCAGGCTAGTCTTGATGTTAACGGAACAATGAAAATCAGACAAACACCTGCTGCTCCCACTCTTCCGGGTTATCAGGTTCTTGCTGTCAATCAGAATACCGGTGGAGACGCTCAGGTCGTACAGGTTTCCCCACAGGTTATTTCAGATTATGTTATTAATTCGGGAATAAATACTTCGGTATATTCAGCGAAAAAAACTTCAGGAATTACTCTTATTAATATCGGAATCCTGCCTAACGGTTTCAGACCGGTTAACTTTTTAGTGGCAGAAAAAACAACGGGAACCTCATCTCTTTTCTCAGATTCCGATGGTAGTTATACTGCTCCATCTGCAGGAATCTATGCCATTGGCTTTACTTTCAGATACGGAACGGGGCTTCAGTCCGGAGTACTTACCACACCTCCAAGTATTGCGATTTTAAGAAACAGAGCCGGAACAGGAACAATTATCGATACTAGAGAATTCAGCGGGATCAATCTGGGATTGGTGAGCTTAACAATTTCTGAAGGAAGCATTAATTCTTTATACCCTCTTCAGGCAGGAGACAAAATATCTTTCGGACTTACAAATAATTCTTTGCTGGATTTAGGTTTATTAGGTTCAAGCACTGGTTCATTCTATATTTATAAAGTATCCAATTAATTTTTTTATAGTTCAAATATTACTTTAGAATTAATCCGCCGTACAGCAACTTACGGCGGATTAATTATATGGTATTAAGTTTATTGTTATATTTGATATAACCAAAAGTCTAAAAATGATTTATTCGATCGTTATTCTCCTCATTTTATGTATTCTGATCATCTTTACTCATCTGAACAGCAAAATCAGCAGACTGGAGGAAAAAGTTTCGGAATTGAGTTCAAAATTAAATGCTGAAAAGCCAGAAGTAAAAAAAGAAGAAGAAAACCACCAGAAAATTTCTTTGGCTGTACAGAATGCAGAACCTACACTTCATGCAGAGCAGGATATTATTCCTGAACTGGAAGGAAAGGACTGGATGAATATCATTTTCGAATTTCTGAAACAAAATGCTTTAACGATTATCGGGATCTTTACATTGGTTTTAGGAATCGGCTATTTCGTAAAATATGCGATTGATAAAAACTGGATCGGAGAAACGCTGAGAGTGGGAATCGGATTCTTTTTAGGAGCTGTCATCATTTCGCTTGGTCATTTTTTGAGGAAAAACTATTCGGTCTTTTCATCTATCATTACCGGAGGCGGGATTGCCGTTTTATACTTTACCGCAACCATTGCTTTTCGGGAATATCATTTATTTTCGCAGAATATTGCTTTTTCCGTTACCTGCCTTATTACTTTAATCTGCATCGCACTCTCCTACTATTATAAAAGTGAAATTCTTATTATCTTTTCTTTATTCGGAGGATTTTTAGCTCCATTAATGGTAAGTTCCGGACACAGCAACTATCTGTTTCTGTTTACCTACATTACCGTTCTTAATCTTGGAATGCTTGCCGTTGCTTTTCTTAAAAACTGGAAGAGTATCGGATGGATCGCTTTTATCTTTACTTATGTTTATCTTTTGTACTGGACTTTTGAGACCACACAGCTTTTAAGCATTTATTTTTATATTTCCGGATACCTTATTTTCTATTTTTTTGCCTTAAAAAATTACTTCAGGAAAGAAGTTATGTCTTCATCCGATATTCTGATGCTTGTTCTAATTAACTTTACCAACATCATCGGACTCGCTTATATTTTTGATCAGCTTGACTATGAACCGGTAATTATTTTTCCGCTG
This sequence comes from Chryseobacterium sp. C3, assembly GCF_014218905.1. NCBI lineage: Bacteria > Pseudomonadati > Bacteroidota > Flavobacteriia > Flavobacteriales > Weeksellaceae > Chryseobacterium > Chryseobacterium sp. C3. The sequence continues at coordinate 204,055 of NZ_JACLCU010000003.1, forward strand.
ATTTTTGCTTTGGTGAATTCCACTTTACTGTTCAGGGAATATTCTCAAAAGAATTTTGGAATTAACTACTCTGTTTTTGCAGCCATTACAGTGAGTCTTTTAACATTAGCTGTTGCATTGCAGTTCAAAACCCATCTCATTACGAGTGTTTGGGCTATTGAAGCAACGCTTCTTCTCTATATATGGAAGAAAACCAACCTTGAAATTTTCAGAAAATGTTTTAATGTTCTCTTTCCTTTGGTCATCATTGCACAGATTATCACCTGGACAGAATATATCGATGCAAAAAGCCTGAATATTGTTTTCAATCCTGTATTTCTTACAAGTTCCGTGACGTTGGTTACTACATTTTTCAATTTATTTCTACTGAGAAAACATCCCGATCACGACGAAAAAATTAATGATTTCTTTGAATATTTATTTTCGATATTAAGCTACAGCGTGATCTATTTTGCGATTCTGCTGGAAATCATGTATCATATTTCAGCGCAGCCGTGGATTGTAATCTTCAGTGTCGGAATGATTTTTACGCTGTATTATATTTTTGCAATTCTACTGTTCAGGAAAAAACTGGAAATCCCGAAACCTGCGGAAACCAATCTTATTTATCTTTTCTGTGTATTGATTATATTGGATACAGTAATTTCAGGTCCGGGAATTGTCTCCAATTTTTTGCTGCATAAAATATCGTCTGGCTTTTACGGACTTTATCTTCTCTATTGGGTTCCATTCATTTATATTATGGTGAAAGTGTTGCCACGATCTCACTTCTTAACTGCAAAATTATCTTACTGGATGATTTCTCTTGCTGTTATCACTGCATTAAGCTTCGAATTGTACAACATTTATATTTTGCTGAATGCCGAAAAAACATCAGATATCCAAGCTTTAAGAAAACATTTCGGTCTTCTTTATCTTCCGATTATCTGGGCGGTTCTTTCCTGTATTTTTATTTACAGAGGATTGAAGAATAATATTTCAGAATACAGCAAAATCGGTTTTGCACTGGTTGCCGTTACCATCCTGAAACTGTATCTGTATGATGTGTGGGAAATGGATAATGTATCCAGAATTATAGCTTTTATCATTCTGGGCGTCATATTATTATTAAGTTCATTTCTATTTCAAAGGCTTAAGAAAATCATTAAAAATCTGGTGGAAACGAAAGAAGATAAGCCGGAAACTGAAAATTTATAGTTTTACAAAAACTTTTATCGATAAACAATCGTTAAAATATTATGAATTTTTATTTACATTTTGTAAAAAATACCTATATTTATCAAGTTTTTAATAGTCATTTATTCAAGAAACATTATGAAAAAAATTCTCTACTCTTTTTTATTATTATCTTCTGCTACGCTGTTTGCTCAGAAGAATACAGCTACAAAATTTGCAGTGGCAAATGATATTGTAGGAACGGTAGATATGTTTAATACTCATTATAAAAGTTCTGTACAAAGCTCTAAAGCTTACAAATCTTCAACAGAACTTCCGCAAAACCTTAAAAAATTCGATTATATTGCAGATAACGGATTGGTAGAATACAAGCTGAAAAGCAATCAGCCTGTATTAGACAGAATGCCTGTAAACGAACTGAATGCGCAGTTCGGGCTTCCTGCAGATACACCGGTACTTATTGACGGATATGAGTTTACCAATACAAAAACGATGGTATACGGAGACATCATCAATAATGCGCAGGTTGTTACTAACAACGGTAAGAAAATGGTATCGGTAACGACTTCTAAAAAGTAATTTCTCAGATCATATTTAAAGAAAAGGATGCCCAATTTGAGCATCCTTTTTCAGTAATATTGCTTAAAGCTTTTCTTTTGAGAACTTTAAATATTCTTATTATTTAAGGTAATGTGGTCAAAAATAGTTGGTGTTTTTCACAAAAATAATTCGTAATATTTGGCTGTTGATTGGAAGAGGAAATGAGCAATGCTGAGGAGCAACTCATCAGCAATACAATCAACGCTGTAAACAATAGTTTAGAGGATGGCTTTTGCCATCCTTTTTTTTCAAATTATTGGAACAGCACTATGGCTTAAAAACCTTTTACGAACGACGCTTACTGTTTTGCTTTCCCAAAAAAATCACATCCATACTTTTTGAAACTCCAACAACGATATTTTTTGAATTTTCAGCTACAAAAAAAGTTTATTGAAACAAAGTTCAATAAACTTACTGTATCATTAGTAATAATAAGCGTTGCGAAGAATTTCACCAACTATTTTTGACCATTAAACCTTATTTAACCTGAGTTTAGGATAAGTCTTCTTAACCGCAAGGTTAAACAAAAAGATTCAATTATCAAGAATTCAACTTTTAAGATATACAAAGGCGTAAAACTTATCAAAGTAATACCATTTTTGTGTTTTCTAAATAAACGAAGTGCCTTTGTTTAGCTTACCAACTTTCAATAAGTAAAAAAATCTTTTGTTTTTCTTTGCGATAAATTAATACAATGCTATAAATCAATTTTTTTAAATTTATTTATTATCCCGAACTGAGGTTATTTATGATGTTTGTCTTTTGTCTCTTTTGCGGTTAATGAATAGTTTCAGTATTTATTGTTCCATTTTTTCTTTAATTCTTCGTAGATCTTCTTTTCGGTGGCGTTGTTTCCCGGTTCGTACAATTTTACCTCTTTAATTTCTTCCGGCAGAAAACTCTGATCTACAAAGTTGCCTTCATAAGAATGCGCATACTTGTACTCCTTTCCGTAATCCAGATCTTTCATCAATTTCGTAGGCGCATTTCTTAAGTGTAAAGGAACAGGAAGATTTCCCGTTTTTTTAACCAATGCCAAAGCTTCATTAATCGCCATGTACGTTGAATTGCTCTTTGGCGAAACCGCAAGATAAACCGCCGTTTCACTAAGGATAATTCGTGCTTCAGGATTTCCGATCACGTTCACTGCCTGAAAACAGTTGTTGGCGATTACCAATGCATTCGGATTGGCAAGACCGATATCTTCGGAAGCCAGAATCAGCATTCTTCTTGCAATGAATTTAATGTCTTCTCCTCCTGCAATCATTCTTGCCAGCCAATACACCGCACCGTTCGGATCGCTTCCGCGCATGGATTTAATGAAAGCCGAAATTATATCATAATGCTGTTCTCCGTTTTTATCGTAAAGCGCCATCGTTTCCTGCAAAACTTCAAGCACATCTTCATTTTTAATTTCTGATTTTCTGGAATTTTTATATTGATTTAAAACCAACTCCACAGAATTAATCAGCTTTCTTGCATCGCCTCCCGAATATTGGATAAAAGCTTCTTTTTCAGTGATTTTGAACGATGTTTTTTCATCCTGATTGAATTTTTCGGAAGCTGTATCAATCAGTTCTTCCAGTTTTTCATAAGTTAATGCTTTTAAAACGTAGACCTGACTTCTGGAAAGCAAAGCCGAAACCACTTCAAAGCTCGGGTTTTCGGTTGTGGCACCAATCAGAACAATCCAGCCTTTTTCTACGGCATGCAGAAGAGAATCCTGCTGAGATTTATTGAAACGGTGAATTTCATCAATAAACAAAATCGGCGATTTTCCGGAAAAAAGATTCTGCTTTTTGGCGTCTTCAATTACATCTCTTACATCTTTCACTCCCGAAGAAACCGCAGAAAGTTTATAGAATTTCCTTCCCGACTTTTCAGAAATGATTTCCGCCAGAGTGGTTTTTCCGGTTCCGGGAGGTCCCCAGAAAATAAGAGAATTCAGGGAATTGTTTTCCAGCATTTTCCGGATCGTGCCTTTTTCTCCGGTTAAATGTTCCTGCCCGAGAACATCATCCAGTGTTTTGGGTCTTAATTTTTCAGCTAATGGAATATTTTGGTTCAAAATTTAATGTATTGTTTATATCAACTTCTTTTAGTACATATTAAATCTGTTTAAACTTTTTATTTAACCGCAAAAGTGACAAAAGATGACTGAACTTTTTATTTAAAGCTGATGATTATCAATGAAAAACTTACCATAGTTTTTAAAAATCTTTGATTTTTATCCTTTTTAGCGCTTTCATTATTATAGAAAATCGCTTTAACATTGTCTTCTGTGCGTTTTGTGGTTAATTCTGAAATTAGTTTAAAGTTTAATACAACGTAAAGATAAGGATATGTTTTCTCAATAAAAAACCCGTCGGTATAGACGGGCTAAAATTATTGTAAAGGAGGATTTTCATTTTTTTGGGGTACCGCTCCGGTTTCTTTTCTGTTCACAAGAAGTATATTGTACTGGTCTATAAGCGCATTGAGCTGATTAATGACCCTAGTATATGGCGATGGCGGAGTTTCTACCAAAAGATGAAGCGCATCGATCCTGTCTCTTAAAGCATAATATGCCGCATTGGTTTCTTCTCTTTTTCCTTTAATGGTTTCAGGACTGGCGTCTCCGTATTCCTGTGTACGGGCAAGATACTTTGTATTGAAGAACTCATTAGCTGTTTTCAGCTCATTCACCCATGCTGAAAGGGAAAAGAATGCAACAGCATCGGTAAGCTCCGGTTTACTCTCCCAATCCCGGATCATGTTATTAAGAGTAGCTGTTTCTGCCTGATAATTGAGTCGTGCAATACCGCTTCCGTACAGTGCCATATTATCAAGAAGCAGTCTGGCTTTCTGCTTTTTATCTGCTTCATAATGGTAAGACTGCGATTGCAGAAAATAGTTTATTCCTATGATAGCGTTATCCCTCCTCTCGTCCAGCAGCATAATTTCTGCGGTAGTTTCACTGGCAAGTGCTTTTTTGAAGAGTGCTTCCAGCTCTGCAATTTTGGATGTAAAAACAGAAAGCTTGGTATCTATCTGTAAGCCAGCAGGATTATTAAGGTTAATAATAGCGGTAAAATCTTTGGCATATTGCAGGTATTCTGCATTCCTTAGTTTTGGAAGGTCAATAGAATTCATTTGTATTTATTTTTATTAAGATAAAATATTGTTCTTTATCGTAAAATCTGCTGAGGGGGCAGATTTATTTTTTCGGGGGTTCCCGAAAGTTCCCTGCACAGTGCAGGAGGTTTTCGGATGCTTCCGAAAGCTCCGTGCAGGGCGCAGCGGGTTTTCGGATTGCTCCGGAGCGTGGCTGTCTGCCGCAGTAAACTTTCGGAAAAAAGACTACGCTTTGCTTTCTCCTTTACTTTTCCAGAAGTCGATCTGGTCTTTCAGCTCCTGATTTCTTTCCTGAAGCTCTTTGATGCGTTCTTCGTATTGCTCAATGAGTTTTTCTGAAGCATTATAATTATTGGTCTGATTTTGAATCATTCCGCTCCCACTATCATTTGTTTGGTCATTATTATTATTTACCTGAACATATCCTTCGTCTTTCATTAGATTATAAATATCCGTTTCATAGAATTCAGAGATTTTCAGCAGATTGTCAATTCCCGGTTTGGTCTGGTCGCTTTCCCATTTGCAGTCTGCAGTCTGCGAAACATCAAGCTCCATGGCTACCTGTGTCTGCGACAAATTTCTTCCTATTCTCAACTCCCTGAGTTTGGTTCCTAAAGACATATTCTAACAATTTTCAGCTAATTTACTGTTTTTTATATTTCAAAATTAAAACTTTTGTGGTGGATTTTAAAACTTTTGTTGTAGGCAAGAGGAAAATAATACTTTAGTTTTGCCGTTGAACACATATAGATCGATTTTTTTAATATATCTGGTGCAACCAAAACAAAAAAATGCATCTTATAATAAAAAGAATTATATTTAACCCATAAAAAAACAAAATGACCATGACGAAAAAAATGATTTCGTGGCTGTCTTTCATGGCAGTGTTTCTTTTTCTCCTGCACTCCTGTGTGCACGATGAGATCTATTCTTCTTCCGATCCTGCATCCAGAGAATACCATTCTAAAAGTGTTTTTAAAGAAGATGAAAAGTACATTAAAAATGTAATGGACATCTATTTTGAAAATGAAGAAGCGATTAAAAAAACTACAGGAACCCCTCTTTGGGATTATGCCATGACGATGGGGACGATGGACGAAAGTTTCCTTATTGTTCCTGTAGCGGATGGAAAAACCGTTATTACATGTCTACAGGTTCCCCGAAAAGGAAACTATGTTCGTTTTTTATACGATAATGATCGTGAACATATTAAATTTTTCCAGAATTACCTTTTATCCGAAAAAAGAGAGCCTGTAAAGCAGGAGCCTTATAGTAATCCCACAGGAAAAGGACTTGCAGAATGTAAAGTAACCGCCGTATCTATGTGGTATCCTGCAGACGAATATGGATCTAACGCGGGATATTGGGAGACCAATTATATCATTACCTGCCCTCCTGAACAAACCGATGGAGACGGCAATGAGTCGGGACCTGGTGATACTATTTATCCTTATCCGGGAGGAGGTGGAAACCCGAATCCGCAGAATCCTAAAACGCCCTGCGAGAAAACAAAGAACTTGCTTACAAAACCCGATGTACAGGCAGTTGTTAGCAACTTGAAAAACCACCTTAGCAGCGCGCGCAGGTGGCGAAAAGGGATGGAAATTTAATAAAGTGGGAAATCCTACGGAAACTTCCAATAATAGTGAACATAGTGTTACAGTAGGAGATCCCTCTCTCATAAATGGTACTTACCACAATCATACAGGAACAAAAGTTGATATTTTTTCAGCTACTGATATTGCTACTCTGATTGAGATTGCCCGATATCAAAGTATAGGAAATGCGGGAAATGCATTTTCAGGTTTAGTTGCCCCCAATGGTATACATTATGTAATATACTTCAACGGAAGTCATGCTGATCTACCACCTTCTGGAAGTTATAGTGAAACTGATAAAGATGTTTGGAATATTCAAATGTGGAGACTTCAACAAAAGCTGATTAAAGAAAATGATTATTATGATAATATCAATGGAAAAAAAGTAATTAATACCAAAGGACTAGAAGTAATTTTTTTTGATACTATTAAAAAAATGGGATTAAATTCTAAAATAATATTACAAAAAATAGATAATTTAACAAACAATATTACAACTGTAACTCAAAATTCTGATGGTACTATAATACCAGTTCCGTGTAATAATTAAAATTAAAAAAGGCATGAAAAATATTTTAGCAATACTATTTATATTATTATTAACAACCTGTAAATCTCAACAAGTTTTACCATTAAATGGTTCAGTTGTTAATTCTCCGATTAATTCATATTTTAAAGATATAAATAATGAATTAGATTTTTACGTTGGAAATTGGAAAGCAAACTTTCAAAATAAAACAATGATTTTAAAAATTACAAAAGCATTACATAGACCTTTTGAAATGCTTGATAAAAATTATTTTCAAGACCAATTAATTATAAGGTATGAAATTAAAGATATAAATGAATCTGTATTACAGACAACCTTAAATAGAAGTTTTACTGATCAAAATGACGTCAAGCTTTTAATAGAAAGCTCTGGTACCGAATCTAATGGAGACATAGTAAATTTGCTATTCGCTGGAGGAAATTGTAGTGTTGGAATTGGTGAAATTATATTAAAAAAGATAAATAATACACAATTTTATTGGAGCTATTATCCAGGAACTACTACTCGAAATGATATTACCTGTCCTCCAAATCTGGATTATAACATTTATTTGCCTGAAACAGAAAATTTAATTTTTACAAAACAATAGTATTGAAAATATTAGTAACATATTCATTAATATTTGTTATGCTTTTCTGTAAAGCTCAAGAATATCCATTAAATACATTTCCTTCAGATATACCAGACAATTCATATATAAAAGATTATAATAATGAGTTAAATCCTTTTACAGGTATTTTTAAATCAACTTATAATGGTAATGAGGTGACACTTTATATATCAAAAAATATTAAAAGACAATTTACTCGTAATGGAACTACAATATCTCACTATTTTAAAGATGCATTATTAATAAAATTTATTATTAAGGATTCATCAGGCAATACAATTCAAAATACTGTTGATAACAACAATGATAATAGACATTTTATAGCAAACACATTTATAATGCCATCCCAAAATATTGCAAAATTTTATTACACTGGTGCAGGTTGTGGTATTGGTTGGGGAAGTATAGACATTAAGAAAATAAATAACTCTCAAATCTCTTGGTCATACTATCCAAATAGTACGGCAATAAACAGTGTAAATTGTCTTAATCCAATAGAGACAGCAATTTATCTTCCTGAAACAGAAAATTTGATTTTCACCAAACAATAAAGGTAAGCCTCTTCGGAGGCTTTGTTTTTCAAATAAATTATGAAAAAAATATCAATTATTTTAATACTACTGATTGCATTTATGAGCTTTTCACAAAAGCCCAAAACCTATTATTTTGATGAAAATCAACAGGAGATTTCAAAATCAGAGTTTGACAAAAGAGAATCTGGCTGGAAAACAGGTTATTTAAAAAGATATTTTTCAGATCTTAAAAATGCAAATACAGAAGTAGCAATTATTTTTCGAGCTTTGGAAAAAGGTGTAATATCCAAAGAAGCACACAAAGAAGCCATAGACTATATTAATAAGATTACTAATGCAGGAATAGATGAAGAGTATACTATTGCAATCTGTTATTTTTTTAAACCTATAAATGAAGCTCAAGAAATTGTTGCTCATCAGTCTTCACAAAGACCCTACACAAATTTTTTCCGTAAAAATAAGAATGTTTTCAATATTTTCATGACAGAAAAAGGGTATCAGAGCGATGTAAGAAATGCTTACGAAGATAAAGAAGGAAAGATAAAAGATTTATTTTTTAAATATCCTTTTGATCATGGAAATTATATTGTTATTAAGCCTGATGGAAGTTTTCAAAAGCGAATCGAAGAATATAACTATCATGAAATTCTGGATTTTATAAAAAATAAAGACTGAGAAAGTTTTCAAAAAGTATTAGCAGGAGGCTATCTAAAAAGGGCGGACTCTTTTTAACCAAACATATTATGAAAAACTATTATCAATCTACTCATGTCATTTTTAATTATTTCTTGCAAAGGACACAATATCCATTCAAACTATTCAAACTAAAAAATTATATAGTATAAATACGAGACCATATGAAAATTCTGTAATATTATATTATACTGGTACTAATTTCGGAGTTGGATGGGGAAAAGTAACTTTAAAAAACCTTAATTCTACCCAAATATTTTGGAATTACAATCCTAACAGTACTTCCGTGGGAGATGATTGTCCTGCTACTGCTGATAGAACAGTGCATTTGCCAGAAACAGAAAATTAATTTTTACAAAACAATAATTAAAAGCCTATTCGGAGGCTTTATTTCTAAACACAAATTATAATGCAACAATTATTATATTTTTTAATTCTAACATCTTCTCTTTTACAGTCTCAAGTTATAAAAGACAGTGTTTTAGGAAATCCAAAATATGTAAAAGAATATGTAGTTTTTCTGAATGATTCCGGTCCGTTTACTTTTATGAAAGGTGATAATGAATATGGCCATGCTACTATAATGAGACCCGATAATTTAAGGAAAAGTATGTCAGGTTCTTGGTTTGAAACCGATTTTTGCAGATATATTAATAATGAAACTTATTATGATAAAAACCGTAATATTACAAAAGAAACATGGTATTATAAATCGGGAGAAATTGTTGATGATTATACATATACATACGATAGTTTGGGAAGATTAATTAATGAAAATTCCACTGACAAATACTCTACAACCAATAAAAAATATATTTATAAAGGTTCAAGTAAAAAATTAAAATTTACAGAATATCGTTCAAAATGGGAAAATGAACCGGAGAAAAACTATTTTAACAATCGTGAATATCATGCTCCATTTATAGTTACAAGATTTAATACTTTATCGAAAACCGACAGTGTTTTTGCCGTAACAGATTTCGTATGGAAGAAGGTAGGAGAAAATTCTTTTCAAGAGGGGAATGATTCTATCTTCCGAAAAAAACTTTGTCAGGTTAATTTTTATGATGACGACTTCCAAATTAAAGAATCTAAGTTCTTTGATTATAAAATTGACCATTATAATAAAAAACTTTTTCAAAGCGGGTACACAAAATACGAACGTGATTCATTAGGAAGAATTAAAAAAGAAACACAAATTCAGGATGACAAGTATCATTATTTTGTACCGGAAAAGAACGGAAAATATCGTGAGGAAATAAAAGATGGAGGTTATGCAAGTACATCAGCTATGGCTTACGAGTATTATGATGATGGCAACCTTAAAACAAGAACACACTTTTACCAAGGAAATATTTCAAATAGAATTCAGTTTGTATATAAAAATAATCGAATAGAAAAGATTTTTTACTTAGATACTTGGGGAAAAGATAAAAACAACTTAAAACCAACTGAAATTATTTTCAAATACAAATTTGATAAACAAAAGAACTGGACGGAAATTATTAAAAACATAAATGGAAAAGACCTATATAAATGGGTAAGAGAAATTAAATACTATGAATAGAAGCTGTTTTAAAATGAGACATCCTCTTTTTTAGGTTATATAATTATGAGATTCTGTTTTATTAAAGATCTTTATATTACACTTTACGAAGTACTGCCTATAAAGGAAATAAACAATAGCAAACGAAAACCACCTTTCTTTGGTGGTTTTTTGCTTTTGTTATACAGATCATCTATTCTTTTCTTAATTTTAAAAACAGTAAAAACCGCAAATCGATAAACATACCGTTTTATCCTCCGAACAGACTTTTACCGTCCCGAAACTTCTAACAAATTTAAACTAATTTTCAATTTTTTACCCTATTTTTGCATTGTTTTGAAACTTACATTCAATAAAATCATCACTTTTCCTTTGGTAATTCTCATCAGATTTTACCAGTGGTTTATTTCGCCCCTGCTTCCCAAAAACTGCCGTTATGAGCCTACCTGTTCGCATTATATGGTGAAATCGCTTCAGGTGCACGGTATTTTTAAAGGATTCTGGATGGGTGCAAAGAGAATTTCAAGATGTCATCCGTGGGGAGGAAGCGGATATGATCCCGTACCGCCAAAAAAGTAAAATTTAAAATAAACAAACTAATAAAAAAATAACAATGAGTAATATTTTTTTCAGAATGTATCTCGTCATTTTTGCGTTCATTACCCAGTGTCTTGTTGCGCAGAATTATCCGGATGGAATGTCCGACGGAACTTTAAAAGTAAACTCTACCAATGTTCCGGTAAAAATTTATTCGACCACCGAAGTTCAGGATCTGAATGAATTTGCAGACAAACCTATTAAAGAAAATGTGCTTGTTATTCTGAATGAGTCGAATTTCGAGCCTGTTTATGTAAATTACAGCATTGCGACATTGGCGAAATACAAGCTTGTTCATTATCAGCTTTTAGACAAGAATTTTAAAGTAATTGATGCGGCGGCAACGAAGGAAAATATCAATACCTTTAAGTATGCCGTTAAAACTGCAAAACCTCTTACAGAATCAGACAACATCAGTCTGGAAACTCCTTTTAAGATCTGGGATCCCACAAAGGGAATTCAGTTGGGACCTGTTACACTTCATTTTTACAGTCTGATGTTCATTTTTGCATTCGGTTTCGGATATATTTTAATGAACAGAATTTTTAAAATCGATAATGTAAACCAGAAATATTTAGAACCTCTTTTCACATGGACGTTGTTGGGAACCATTTTGGGAGCAAGAATGGGGCACGTTATTTTTTATCAGCCTGAACTTTTCAAAGAAGATTTCTGGAGTGTATTTTTACCAATCAGTACTAAAAACGGTTTGAAGTTCACCGGATTTTCAGGACTGGCAAGTCACGGTGCAACGATTGCTTTAATTTTTACAACCCTTTATTATTCATTTAAAATCATCAGAAAAAATCCTTTCTGGGTGTACGACAGATTAGGAATTGTGGTTGCTTTAGGCGGCGCTTTTGTAAGAATGGGAAATTTTTTCAATTCTGAAATCATCGGAAAACCTGTTGATCCCAACTCTCCTTTTGCATTGCTTTTCCCACAGCAGAGCAGTGAATACGGTGTAACAGTTCCGCGGTATCCTTCACAGTTATTTGAAGCTTTCGGATATGTTTGCCTTTTCGTTTTACTGTGGATTCTGTACAGAAAAACCAACAAAAAATATCAGCAGGGATGGTTATTTGGATTGTTCTTCATTATTCTTTGGGCAATCAGATTCTTTGTAGAATTCCTGAAAGAGCCGCAAGGTGACGAATTCATCCAGTTTGGAGGATTAAACACCGGTCAGGTTTTATCTATTCCGTTCATGATTGCAGGAGTAATTATTATGATCGTTTCGAAAAAATTCAAAATTACTCAGGCTGAAAACGAAAAACCTGAATAAGCTTTTAAATAATTTCAGAATTAACCGCAAAAGATGCAAAAGATAATGATAAAGAGGATTTCAAGAGTAATCAAAGTGCTCAAAAGAATAAAAATCAAAGATTTTTAAAAACTGTGGTGATCTTATTACTTATAATCACCAACTTTAAATAAACGTTTTGTTCATCTTTTGCATCTTTTGAGGTTAAATAAAAACTTTAAACAGATTTAATATAAAAAGGCAAGTTTGTAATCCAGACTTGCCTTTATTTTTTATCGTAAAAAAAATCTTCGAATTATAATGCTCTTTCCACTTTTGCATTCAGTTCTTTGAAAACAGTTCCGAATTCATCAATAATATTGGTGGGAAGAACAGATTCTTTAGAGTGCTTTTCAGAAGCAAATTCTGCAGCTCTGCCGTGAAACCAGACTCCTAAAATTGCAGCTTCTTTTTCTGAGTAATGCTGTGCTAAAAAGGAGGTGATTATTCCTGTTAAAATATCTCCGCTTCCTCCTTTCGCCAGTCCTGAATTTCCTGTAATATTGTAAAAAACTTCTCCTTCCGGCGTGATGACCTGTGTATGATGATCTTTCAAAACAATATAAATTCCAAGTTCTTTGGCTTTACTTTTAGCCAGTTTTACCCTTTCAAAAGAATTTTCGGTAGTTCCGAATAATCTTTCAAACTCTTTCGGATGAGGTGTTATGATCGAGTTTTTCGGAATGATCTTTAGATTTTTTTGATCCTGTGAAATGATATTCAATGCATCGGCATCCAAAATTAAAGGCTGAGAATAATTTTTCAGAAAATTTAGAAAGCTCTTTGCGGTTTCTTCGTTTGTTCCCAAACCGGGACCAATTCCGTAAACTGCCTTTTCATCTGCTTCAAAATGATTGATAAAATCATCTCCTCCTTCGATAAACATGGCTTCAGGATTCGAAGTCTGTAAAATTTCATATCCGCATTTTGGAGCCAGTGTAAAAGTAAGTCCGGCTCCTGATTTCAGGGCAGATTTTGCAGAAAGAACCGCTGCACCTATTTTTCCGTAACTTCCACCTGCAATAATTACTTTTCCGTAAGTTCCTTTGTGAGAAAACACGTTTCTCGGTCTGAAAATATCTTTGATTATCTCTTCATTAATAACAAAATCTTCTGTTTTTGTTTCTGCAATATAGTCCTCACTTATATTAATATCCAGAACTTTCACTTTTCCTGCATATTTTCCGGTTTCGGGATGAAGAAAAGTTTTTTTCCAGAACTGAAAACTCAATGTATAATCTGCCTTAAAAATAGTGGCATTTTCAGCAGAAACAGTATCGGCAAAAAGTCCGGAAGGCATATCAACAGAAATTTTAAGATTATTTTTTTCATTTAAGAAATCAATAAGTTCTTCAAATTCTCCTTCAATATTTTTAGATAAACCGGTTCCGAAAAGAGCATCGATAATTACTGTCCGGTTATCAAACCTATATTCTTTTGCTTCTTTAAATTCTCTGATGAAAACACCCGAAAATTCTTTTAATTCCCTTAAATTATTTCCCGCATCCGAAGAAAATTTCGATTTGGTATTGGTAAAAACATCTACATCAAAACCTTTGAGATGAAGCATTCTCGCAATAGCGAAACCATCGCCTCCGTTGTTGCCTTTACCACAAAAGACTGCAAAATTTCTATGATTTTTACAATTCTCAAAAATCCAGTCAACACAAGCCTGCGCAGCTCTTTCCATAAGCTGAACAGAAGAGACCGGTTCATTTTTTATTGTATATTCATCCCCATTGCGAATCTGTTCCGCTGTAAAAATTTTCATATTTAATATTGTATTTTGTATTAAAAGCAATTTACGAAAAAGAATTTTTAAATGCTCTGAAAAGAATTATGTGGATCTCTTAATTAAGAAACTTTCACATTTTATCATATTTGATTAATATTTAGTTATGAAAAGGCAAAATTTATATTTTTTTTTGTAATTTAAACCCATATTTTGTGAAAATAATACTTAAAAAAATATAAATTATGGGATTTGTAAAAGAATTTAAAGAGTTTGCGATTAAGGGTAATGCTTTCGATCTTGCTGTCGGTGTCATCATTGGTGGAGCTTTCGGAAAAATTGTAACCAGCGTTATCGATGACTTAATTATGCCAATTGTTGCTGCCATTGTAGGAAAACCGGATTTCAGCAGTATTTATTATGCTATGGGAAAAGGAGCTGAAAATATTCCGGCTGGAGCTACTCTAGCCAAAGCGAAAGAGATTGCGCCTGATGCCGCTATTTTTGCGTATGGTAATTTTATAACGGTTGCCATTAATTTCCTTTTACTGGCACTTGTTGTATTTGTCATGGTAAAAGCAATCAACAAAATGAAGAAAGAAGAAGCTGCCGCTCCGGAGGCTCCTGCTGCTCCTACTGCAACAGAACAATTGCTTGCGGAAATTCGTGATGAGCTGAAAAAGAAGAATTAAAAAATTCGTTATAAAACAAGACTCCGGCGCAACTTTGTTGCGCCGGAGTTTTTATATTTTATCAAAAAAATTACTGAATCTGTAAAATACTTGAAATCTGCTCTGCCAAAGAAAGCCCGATTCTGTCCTGCGCTTCCAGTGTAGATGCACCTGTATGCGGCGTCATGGAGATTTTCGGATGATTTAAAATTTCTTTTGAAGGAGTCGGTTCGTTAATGAATACATCCAAACCTGCAAACTTCACTTTTCCGGAATTCAAAGCTTCAATTAAAGCGGCTTCGTCAATTACTCCCCCTCTTGAACAGTTTACAATGGCTACTCCGTCTTTCATCATTTCAAATTCATTTTTTCCGATCATGTAACCGTCTTTCTGAGCCGGAACGTGAAGGGTGATAAAATCCGAATGTTTCAGAACATCGTGAAGCGGTTCCGTTTCAATATCAACATTAATGAACTGGTTGTTATAAAACTTAACTTTAATGCTTGCTTTTCCTACATTATTATCTGCAGCAATGACTCTCATTCCAAGACCTAAAGCGATTTTAGCAACTTCCTGCCCGATTCTTCCCATTCCGACAATACCGATAGTTTTACCTTTCAGCTCAATTCCTGCTGCATACGCTTTTTTAAGACCGGCAAACTCAGTATCTCCCACCAAAGGCATTTTTCTGTTGGAATCCTGTAAAAATCTTGCTCCTGAGAACAGGTGTGCAAAAACCAGCTCAGCAACCGATTCTGAAGATGCAGAAGGCGTATTGATCACATGAATTCCTTTTTCTCTTGCATAATCCACATCAATATTATCCATTCCTACTCCACCTCTTCCGATGATTTCGATGGAAGGACAGTTATCGATAATATCTTTTCTCACCTGTGTTGCACTGCGTACCAAAATAGTACGGATCTGGTGCTCATTAATGTAATCTACCAACTGTTCCTGCGGAACTTTTGTCGTAATTACTTCAAAACCTTTCTCTTTCAATGCATCAATACCGGATTGATCCAAACCGTCGTTTGCTAAAACTTTCATAAAACTTTTATAGATTTAATATTTGAGAAAATCAATACAATTAAAAACTATTTATCATAATATTTAATCGTTTAATCTTTTTCCTTATTTTTTACTCGTCTTCTTTGAAAACTTCAATCGTAACCTGTTTTTCAACCAAGTCTGTAAATCTTCCTTTATATCTTGTTGCTCTTACCAGATGATTGTCGATCCAGTGGTAATTTCCGCCTCTTGGTTTTCCGCATAAAACACTGTGATATTTAAATCCGTGCTTATCCAGCCAGTCGATTGTAATTTGCTTAAGATTTTCTGTTCTTGACGTGAAAAAACAAATCTGGTGACCTTCGTCATACCATTTGTTGATGGTTTCCAGAGCATCCGGAAAAGGCTCACAGGTAACCATTCTCTCAGGCTCTTCGTTCGGAACGTCTTCTGTAATGGTTCCGTCAATATCAATTAAATAGTTTTTTACGCCGTCCTTAAGAATCGGACTAATGTGTTCTATGTACTCTAATTCCATCATAAAAATTTGAACTGCAAAGTTACATTTTTTGCATTAAAAAGGCTTGTTAAACTTGCTTTATATTAAATTTTTACGTTAAAAACATTTATTTAATGAATAATATCAATAATTAATTTGCTTTTACTACAATTTTAATTAAAATTTTTCTCTTTTATAAAATCTGAATCTTTGTATTTCATTCAAAATCTTAAATATAAAGAAAACACATCAGGTTAAAAATCAAAAAATATGATGTTTCACCAAAAATTTCCAAAATACATTTATTACACTTACATTTGTAGGAATGGAAGAATTCGTAGTTTTAGTAAATCCTGAAGACAAAGTTCTTGGCTTGATGGAAAAGCAGCAGGCGCACATCAACGGCTTACTGCATCGCGCTTTTTCAGTTTTTTTATTCAACAGCAGCGGCGAAATGCTTCTGCAGAAAAGAGCTTCCGGAAAATATCATTCTCCTCTGAAATGGACCAATGCAGTCTGTTCGCATCCGAGAAATGAGGAAACCTATCTTGAAGGAGCCAAAAGAAGAGTGAAAGAAGAGTTGGGAATTGATGTGGAACTTTCAGAAAAATTTAATTTCATCTATAAAGCCGATGTGGGAAACGGACTTTGGGAACACGAACTTGATCATGTTTTTACAGGAACTTTTGAAGGTGAATTCTATTTAAACAAAGAGGAAGTGGAAGAAGTACGCTACATTTCCCTCGAAAATCTCAACCAAGAAATTTCTGAAAATCCTGATAACTTTACAGAGTGGTTTAAAATCATTCTTGAAGAATATAAACATCATCTACATTCATGAAAAAGTTTCTTCTTATCATCTCATTGGTAACCGCATCTTTATTTTCTGCACAATCTGTTCCAACGAAGGTGTATGAAAATGATAACTACTCCATCACCCTTCCGGAAGGCTGGAAAGTAACGAACGATAATGATATTATCAATATTTTTCCGGGCAATGAGATTGGAGCTATTACGATTTCAGAATATCACGATCTTAATCTTCCAAAAACGGAAACCAAAAAATTTATTCTCGCGCTTTACAAGTCTTCGGATGACGAGAAGAAAATAAAAAGCAAAAGCGGAAAAAAAGGATACACAGAATATTTTTACGAATATGATGATGAACACGAAAAACTCCACTGGATCACCAAAGTTTTTCAGAAAGACAAAGATTTGTTTCTCGTTACCATCAACTGCACACAAAAGTACTGGAACGGAAATTATATGAAGCTTTTCAACGAGGCTTTCGACAGTTTTAAAATAAAGAAATAGAAATAAAAATTAACTATGAAGAAAACAGCATTGTACGACAAACACGTTTCTTTGGGAGCTAAAATCGTACCTTTCGCAGGTTTTAAAATGCCTGTACAATATTCCGGAGTTACTGAAGAGCATTTTGCCGTAAGAGAAAAAGCAGGTCTGTTCGATGTGTCTCACATGGGACAGTTTTTCATTGAAGGGGCGGGTTCCAAAGAACTTTTACAGTACGTTACCTCCAACAATGTAGATGCTTTGGAAAACGGAAAAGCTCAATATTCTTGTCTTCCGAACGAAAACGGAGGAATTGTAGACGATCTTATCGTTTATAAAATGGAAGACGACAAATATTTCGTGGTTGTCAATGCTTCAAATATTGATAAAGACTGGGATCATATCTCCAAATACAATACTTTCGGGGCAAAGATGACGAATGCTTCGGATGAAATGTCTTTATTGGCAGTTCAGGGACCGAAAGCGACTGAAATTCTTCAGAAATTAACCGAAATCAACCTTTCTGAAATTCCTTACTACCATTTTACAGTAGGCTCTGTTGCAGGAGTAAGTGATGTGATCATTTCCAACACAGGCTACACCGGAAGCGGAGGTTTTGAGATCTATTTTAAAAACGAATCTGCCGAAAAAATTTGGGATGCTATTATGGAAGCAGGTGCGGAAGAAGGAATTATTCCTTGCGGACTGGCTTCCAGAGATACTTTGAGACTGGAAAAAGGGTTCTGCCTTTACGGAAACGATATTGACGATACGACTTCACCAATTGAAGCAGGTTTAGGATGGATCACAAAATTCGATAAAGATTTTGTATCTAAAGAAACGTTTGCCAAGCAAAAAGAAGAAGGCGTTACCAGAAAATTAGTAGGTTTTGAATTAACGGACAAAGGTGTTCCAAGACACGACTACCCTGTTGTAGACGCAGAAGGAAACGTGATCGGAAAAGTGACTTCGGGAACGCAGTCGCCGATGAAAAAAGTAGGTTTAGGTCTTGCTTATGTAGATAAACCTCACTTTAAATTAGGTTCTGAAATCTTCATTCAGGTAAGAAACAAAAACATTCCTGCAAAAGTAGTGAAAGCTCCTTTTGTATAACTGATTGTTTTTTAACGAATATAAAACCGCCTTGCAGAATTTGTGAGGCGGTTATTTTTTTGGAGCTGTTTCCGGCTATCCACTTTATCTTTATTTTTTTGCCAGAGCTTCGCTCCGGCAAAAAAATAAAGGATGCCGTTTCTATCCGGGCTAAATAATTATATCGCAATACATTTTTTCGTACTATTGCAGAAATTTTTTCTGATGAAAAAAATTGTATTCATTTGTATTATTGTACTTATTTCAGTTTACATTTTCTATCCTGTTTTCGACAGTGAAGAAATTTCTTATCTCATTATTTTCTGCTGTTTTGTTACGCTCTGTTTTACCATTGCAAAAATAATGACGGGAAATTTTCCAACAGATTATGAATCAACAGAAAAAGAGATGAACAGACTTTATTCAGAAGACGGAATTTTCAGCTATACAGCAGAAGGTTTTTATTTCAAAAAAGAATCAGAACCGAAGCAATACATTAAATATTCAGAAATTTTGGAAGTTAATTCTTTCACCATTCGTTTTTTGTATAGAGAAACTCAGTCCGGCATTGAATTAATTACAGTCGATAAAAAGTATGAATTTCTAGACGAATACTGTAAAGGAATTGAAAAATTTACGGAACAGCTTTCCGACAAACTTCCGTTTCATCAAAACTCTGAATTACAAATAACGAACAATCATGGTCTGAAAAAAAGGAATTTATATTTAAGATCATATGAAAAACACTTTAAAGAATTTACATAACAGTTAATTTTTGAAAGCGGTTTTGTTTAAAACTTCCGTCAGTTGCAGTTCGCTTCCCGTAAATTGTTTGAGACTTCCTGCAATTTTTAGTATACCGAAAAAACCTCACAGGTTTTTAAAACCTGTGAGGTTTTGGAAGAATTCGTTAAAAATTATTATTTATCAATAAGAAATATACTTTACCTTAGAAGCTCCGTTTTTAATATTAAGGTTTAATCTTTCAATTAAAAAACGGACATCCATTACAAAATTCTTCTTTAGGTATCTGTCTTCGATGTCTTTTCCCCAGCATATTTTCTTATAGAAATCAGTATTTTTTACCAATGCAGTTTCTAATTCAATCAATTTCAATCGTAAAGGTTCTATTTCGATAAATTTTTCATATTCTTCCCAAAAATCCAAGATTCCTAAATTTATCTCTAAAACTTTTTCTATTTGTCTTAGTAATCTCATTTCGTTATCACCTGCATCGTAAACATCTTCTCCCGACATTATCATGTTCAGTCCGTCTCTATGATCAAAATCATAATGGCTTACCAACTCCGAATATTCTTTTCGGGGTTCTTCAATATCAAAAACAAAATAAATTTCTAAACCAAAACCCATTACTTATTTTATATCAAAAAACTCCCTCAAAGCTTCCACATTCTTCTTTTCATTTCCAACAAAAATATTATCATCGGTAATGAAAACGGGACGTTTCAAAAAAGAATAATGATCCAGCAGCAAATCTTTAAAACCATCTTCCGAAAGAGATTTTACATCTATATCCCTTTGTTTGATCTGGGTAGATTTTTTACTGAACAGTGCTTCATAAGAATTTGTTTTTTCATACATTTCTGCAAGCTCTTCTTTGGTAACAGGAGTTTTTTTTATTTCCCGAAGTTCCCAGTCTTTAAGATCAAACTCAGCCATTATTTTTTTACACGTACCACACGTATTCAGGTAAAATACTTTTTTCATTGAGAGATTTATTTTGATGGTTAAGAGAAAATTTTAACATTTTCATTCTTCAAAAGTAAGATTTAATCTAAAATTTTAAAAATTATAAATACCTTTATTCAAATTTTAAAAAGAATGGACAACAAACCGATCACTTTTCAGTTTATTTCAGAACCTTCGGACGTCAACTACGGTGGAAATGTACATGGAGGGAGCGTCATGAAATGGATTGATCAGGCTGGTTATGCCTGTGCAACAACGTGGAGCGGAAATTACTCCGTAACAGTATATGTTGGCGGAATCCGTTTCTACGAACCCATCAAAATCGGGGAAATTGTAAAAGTGGAAGCGCAGGTTATTTACACAGGTTCATCGAGTATGCATATTTCCATCAATGTATTTTCCAGAAACCTGAAACAACCGAATTTTGATAAAAAAACACACTGTATCATTGTATTTGTTGCCGTAGACGAAAACGGAAAAAAACTTCCCGTTCCGAAATGGATTCCGGAAACAGAAGAGGAAAAACAGCAAGAAAAGTATGCGATTCGTCTAATGGAACTGAGAACTCAGATTGAGGATGAAATGAAGCCTTTTCTTTAGAATTTTTAACGGTTCTGTAAACAAAGATTTAAAAGCAGAAATATCTTCTGAAAAATGATTTATAATTTTTATCTTTGCAGTACACAAGGAAATGGTGTTCTTCCTTACCCAACCGCTTTCCAAAAGCTGATGACGCCTGATTAAAAGATTATTAACAGTAATTGATCAGGAAAAATATGTCTCAACATCAAAGAAATTTAAACCGTACAATAAAATTTCACACTGGTTTTTTCTTTAGAAAATACCCAGCTTTCCCTTATATTCTGAAATGGCTTTTTATCAGTAGTATTATCGGGATTTTGGCAGGAAGTGCTTCTGCCGGATTTTTAACATCACTGCAATGGGCAACCGATTTCCGGGAAAATCATCTCTGGCTGATTGCTCTTTTACCTGTTGGTGGATTTTTAACGGGACTTTTGTATCATTATTTCGGAAAAGATGTGGAAGCGGGAAACAATTTGCTGTTGGAAAATATTCAGGAACCGAAGGAAATTATTCCTTTAAAAATGGCACCTTTTGTTTATTTAGGAACGATGGTCACGCATTTTTTCGGAGGTTCTGCAGGTCGTGAAGGAACGGCACTACAAATGGCGGGAGCAATTTCCGATCAACTGACAAAAATCCTGAAACTTGATAAAAACGACAGAAAAATTCTACTGATTTCGGCTATTGCGGCAGGTTTTGGTTCGGTTTTCGGAACTCCTTTAGCCGGAGCGGTTTTCGGACTTGAAGTTTTCCTGATGGGACGAATTCGTTACAATGCTCTTTTTCCGGCTTTTACTTCTGCGGTTTTGGCTGATCTTGTTACCAATCTCTGGAAAGCAAAACATACACACTATCATATCGAACTTATTCCAAAACTTGAATTTTTACCGATTTTATACAGTGTTTTAGCAGGAATTTTATTTGGAATATGCGCTGCAGCTTTCAGCAGGATGATTCATTTTACAGGTTCTGTCTTCAAATCTAATATAAAATATCCTCCGTTTCGTCCCGTTATCGGCGGAATTATTGTTGCTGTTGCCGTTTTTGCAATGGAAACTACAAGATATATCGGATTGGGAATTCCGACCATTGTAGAATCTTTCGAAAAACAGCTTCCGCTTTATGATTTTGCCTTCAAAATGATTTTTACCATTGTTACGCTTTCAGCAGGATTTAAAGGTGGTGAAGTGACTCCCCTTTTCTTTATCGGAGCGACATTGGGAAGTGCTTTGTCATTATTTATTCCGCTTCCGTTTGGTTTGCTTGCCGGAATGGGATTTGTGGCTGTTTTTGCGGGCGCAACCAACACTCCGCTTGCGTGTATGCTCATGGGAATTGAATTGTTTGGAGCAGAATGCGGAATCTATGTGGCAATTGCCTGTATCGTATCGTATTTGTTTTCAGGAAATAACAGCATTTATACAAAACAAAAAATCGGTGAAGCAAAAAACCGTAGATTTGAACATCTTCACGATAAAAATTTCTCGGATTTGTAGAGTCGTTGATGGTTGATATTTGTCAGCAATTAACGCTGTAATTTTACTATAATTAAAAACCAACAACCACAATGTTTGATTACAGATTAAAAGTTTTTCATACCGTTGCTTCCAGATCGAGTTTTACCAAAGCTTCGGAAGAACTGAATATTTCGCAGCCTGCCGTTACAAAGCATATCAAAGAAATTGAAAATCAATTAAACACTAAACTATTTGACAGAAAAGGAACTTCTATTCAACTGACGCAAAGCGGAAAAATTCTGTTTGAATATGCCGAAAAGATCAGAAATATTTACCGTGATTTGGAATTTGAAATCCATCAGATCAATCAGAAACATCGGGGAAAACTGATTATCGGAGCGAGTACAACGGTTGCCCAATACATTTTACCGGAAATTTTAGCCAAATTCAAATCTTACTATAAAGACATTAAAATTGAACTGATTACGCACAACACGGAAATGGTTTCCGAACTGCTGAAAGACGGAAAAATTGATCTCGGGATTATTGAAGGGGAATCTCAATCTGCCTACTTTGATTATCAGAAATTTAAAGCTGATGAAATCGTACTGGTTGCAAAAGCGAATCATCCTTTAGTCAATAAAACGCTGAATGTTAAAGATCTGTACGAACTGGAATTGGTTTTAAGAGAACAAGGTTCCGGTTCTCTGGAGTTTATCCAAAACAGACTGAAGGAAAAAGGAATTGTTATTGAAAATCTGAATGTTGTAATGCAATTGGGAAGCAGCGAAAGTATTAAAAA
This sequence comes from Chryseobacterium sp. C3, assembly GCF_014218905.1. NCBI lineage: Bacteria > Pseudomonadati > Bacteroidota > Flavobacteriia > Flavobacteriales > Weeksellaceae > Chryseobacterium > Chryseobacterium sp. C3. The sequence goes on from NZ_JACLCU010000003.1 coordinate 227,228, forward strand.
TTATCTTTTACATTCAGATGCTTTAGCATTTCTTTCAGTCAGCACAATTTTAAATGAATTGAAAAACAATCAATTAACGATTATTGATGTTAAAAATTTCAGTATTGAAAGGAATTTTCATTTTATTCTTCCCAAAGGTGAACAATCTGAACTGATCCGCCTGTTCTTAAAATTTATCAGCCAGATTTAAATTTAACAAAAAACAGCAGTTAAATTATAACTTTAAGTTATTCTGTATAACAAAATACGATTTACTTTGTAATGATAATTGTCGGAATTTTGAATCATTAATTTAAAATTCCTATCAATGAAAAGTTTACTATTTCATGAAACTTCCAAGAAAATAATCTTCATATTACTGGCAGTTGTATGCCTCACTCCTATTGTTTCTTCGCCTGTTGCATTGCTTTTGGGATTTGTACTGGCGGTTTTTCTCGGAAATCCTTTTGAAAAGAGTCTGCATCAGTATATTCATTTATTATTGCAGATTTCCATTGTAGGTTTGGGATTCGGGCTAAAACTTGATGAAGCTTTGGAGGCCGGAAAATCCGGATTTATTTTAACGGTTATGAGCATTTTTACTGTGATGATTTTAGGATATTTTGCCGGAAAATTCCTTAAGCTTGAAAGACCTTTGTCTTATCTTATTTCTACGGGAACCGCCATCTGTGGCGGAAGTGCCATTGCTGCGACTTCTCCCATCATTAAACCCAGCACGAAGCAGATTTCACTGGCTCTGGCTATTGTTTTTACGCTGAATTCTGTTGCTCTGTTTATTTATCCGCCCATCGGTCATTTGCTGAATCTTACACAGGAACAATTCGGGTTATGGTGCGCCATCGGAATTCACGATACGAGTTCTGTGGTAGGAGCGGCAGGAAAATACGGAAATGAAGCGCTTAAAATCGCTACTACGGTAAAGTTAGCCAGAGCATTGTGGATTATTCCGGTTTCTGTGATCACGATGTTTATTTTTAAAAGCAAGGAATCTAAAGTGAAAGTTCCATGGTTTATCGGTTATTTTATTGTGGCTATTTTGCTGAATACGTATTTTCCTTTTTTTGGTAAGTTAAGTTCTACAATTACTGTTTTAGCGAAGTCAGGGTTAAATTTAACGTTGTTTTTTATTGGTTCTACTCTTTCTGTTGAAACTTTGAAAACCATCGGTGTTAAGCCTCTTGCTTTTGCTGTATTTCTGTGGATTTTTATCAGTACCGGAAGTCTGCTGTATATTTTAAATTTTGACTGACATTGATGAGAAATCCTGAAATCCTAGCCTCGATTGGAGCAACTGTCTGAGCTCATTTTCATTATTTGTGCTGCGGCAGCACAAATAATGAAAATAGCGAGTGCGGAAAGCGAGATAAAGCTCCAAAATATTTTTTGCTTCATAACAAGACATCTATTAATTACAAAAACCTTTTGGAAGGTCCCAAAAGGCTTTTGCGTATTAAATGTGGAAATGTTTATTTCTAATTGAAATAAGTTCTTATATAGCTTCGTAGCAGGTATAAACCTGCGGACAAGCAATGTACTGAACGCAATAAAACGGTCCTGTTACAGATCCTGAACAACTGCATCCGCATTTTGAAAGATCCGGTGTTCCGCTTACGCCTCCAGTAATGTTTTTAAGATCGGCTTTTTTTAATTTTGTTGCTTTTTTCAAAAAATTTTGCATTGTAATGTGATTTTTGATGTTAAACGTTAGTTTTAGTTGCGTGCCAAAGTTAAACAAATATTCATTATTCAAAGCATAATTTACTATTATTTTTGATAATTTATTTATTCTCTTAAGCTTATTAAAACTGATAACGAAAATTTGAGATTATTATTTCTTAAACAGCAGAAATTATTCTGTAAATTCCAGATCTTTATCGTGAGTTTCGGAGACCGTTAATGAAGCATAAAAAGCCAGCCCGAAAACAATGAGTCCGACAATTGCTGCGCTTATAATGACCGAAAAATCTTTTTTGAAAAGATCAAATGCAAAAATCATTACAGGAACCAATCCTCGAACCATGTTCGGAACGGTGGTGGTTGCCGTGTTTCTGATATTGGTTCCGAACTGTTCCGCAGCCAATGTAACGAACATTGCCCAATATCCTGTTCCCAATCCGAGCCATACGCAGAAGATGTAATATTTTGTTTCGGTATTGGTATTTCCGAAAAGCATCAGTACAACTCCGATAATCGTAAAAATCAGCATATAGAAAATCGCCATTTTTCTGGATTTTAAAAAGTGGGAAATAAAACCGCTTGCCAGATCTCCGGCAGAAATTCCAACATAAGCCCACATTATTGCTTTTCCGGGGTTAAGATCCTTAATTCCGAGTTCCCGTGCAAACTGATTGGCTAAAACCGCCAGAATACCGATACAAAACCAAGTGGGCAATCCAATTGCTATGCATTTTAAATAGCGTATCAAACGGTCTTTATTGGTGAAAAACGACAGGAAATTTCCTTTGGAAACCGACTGATGTTCCATGGTTTTATAAATTCCGGATTCGGAAACACTGATTCTGAGAAATAAAAGCAGAATTCCCAAAACTCCTCCGATGATGTAAGAAACATTCCATCCTCCTGCTAATTCTACCGTTAACTGAGCTACAACGGCTCCCATTAGTCCGAAACCGGCGACAACGGACGTTCCGATCGCTCTTAAATTCTTCGGCAGGCTTTCAGAAACAAGGGTAATTCCTGCTCCGAGCTCTCCGGCTAATCCAATCCCTGCGATAAATCTTAATCCAGCATATTGATACACCAAATGATCTTTGGGGAAGTAAGGTAAAAATCCACAAGCAATATTCGCCAAAGAATAGACTAAAATAGAACCGAACAAAACGGAAAGCCTTCCTTTTTTGTCTCCGAAAATTCCCCAGAAAATTCCGCCCAGCAGCAAACCGATCATCTGCGCATTTAAAATAAATGTTCCGTCTACATCCGGATTCAGCCCTAAAGCTTTTAAGCTTGGAATTCTTACGATCCCGAATAAGAGTAAATCGTAGATGTCTACAAAGTAGCCTAACGCGGAAATGATAACGGGAATGGAAAAAATGTACTTCAGTTTCGAAGAGGTGGAAAGTTCTTGCATTTTGGAGTTTTAAATTTTAAGTCTGTTTAAACTTTTATTTAACCATAAAAGTAGCAAAAGATGAAATAAACTTTTATTTAAAGTATTGATTATAAATAAAAAAGATCACAATAGTTTATAAAAATCTTGATTTTTATTCTTTTGAGCACTTTGATCATTTTAGAAATTTGCTTTATTATTATCTTTTGCTACTTTTACGATTTATTCTGTAAATAGTTTAAATTTTTTTTTGCTAAAAATAAAAAACCTTCCAATTTCTTGAAAGGTTTTTATGAATTATCTTTTTCTGATTATTATCTCGCAATATTCACAGCTCTCGTTTCTCTGATTACTGTTACTTTTACCTGTCCCGGATAAGTAAGTTCGTTCTGAATTTTTTCTGAGATGTCGTACGATAACTGAGAAGCTACTTCATCATTTACTTTTCCGCTTTCTACCATTACTCTTAACTCTCTCCCTGCCTGAATTGCATAAGCTGAAGAAACTCCGTCAAAACTTAATGCTGCAGATTCTAGGTCTTTTAATCTTTGGATATATGATTCAAGAACCTGTCTTCTTGCTCCCGGTCTTGCTCCTGAGATTGCATCAGCAACCTGAATGATAGGAGACAGTAATGAAGTCATTTCCACTTCGTCGTGGTGTGCTCCGATGGCATTTACAACTTCTGCATTTTCACCGTATTTTTCCGCCCATTGCATACCTAATAAAGCGTGAGGAAGTTCAGATTCCTGCTCCGGAACTTTACCGATATCGTGTAACAGACCTGCTCTTTTTGCTAATTTTACATTTAAGCCTAATTCAGCCGCCATTGTCGCCGCGATATTCGCCACTTCTCTTGAGTGCTGTAACAGGTTTTGTCCGTAAGAAGAACGGTATTTCATTCTACCAACGATTTTAATTAATTCAGGGTGTAATCCGTGGATTCCTAAATCGATAATCGTTCTTTTTCCTACTTCAATAATTTCCTCCTCGATTTGCTTTCTTGTTTTTTCAACAACTTCTTCGATTCTTGCCGGGTGAATTCTACCGTCTGTTACCAATCTGTGAAGGGATAATCTTGCGATTTCTCTTCTTACCGGATCAAAGCATGAAAGAAGAATTGCTTCCGGAGTATCGTCTACAATAATTTCCACTCCTGTAACGGCTTCCAGAGCGCGGATATTTCTACCTTCTCTACCGATGATTCTTCCTTTTACCTCATCCGATTCGATGTTGAATACAGAAACTGAATTTTCGATTGCCTGTTCTGTTCCGATTCTCTGAATGGTCTGGATAACGATTTTTCTTGCTTCGCTTTTTGCATTAAGCTGCGCTTCTTCCATAATGCTCTGAACGTGCGCCTGAGCTCTTGTTTTCGCTTCCGCCTTCATGGTTTCTACCAATTCAGCTTTTGCTTCTTCAGCGGTGTAGTTGGCAATTTTTTCTAAAATTTCAACTTTTTTAGCGGTTGCAACATCCAGTTCCTGCTGTTTTCTTTCTAAAATTTCTGTTTTTTTAGCATAATCAGCAATCTGCTTGTCCAGATCTTTTTCAAGTTTTCCTGTTTTGCTAAGCTCATCGTTCAGCTTGTGCTCCTTATCCTTGATTCTTTTTTCTACTTCCTGCATTTTCTTTTCTCTTGCCTGAATGTCTGCATCGTGCTGAGATTTCAGTTCAAGAAATTTTTCTTTCGCCTGAAGGTTCTTTTCTTTCTTTATGGATTCAGCCTGTACATTGGCTTTTTCTATAAGGTTTTCGGCATTTTTCTGTGCATCATCTATAATAAATTTTGCTTTGGTATTCAATGAGCTTTTGGAAAAAAACATCCCTGCAGCAGCACCGATTAATAAACAAACAACGCCGATTATAACTTCTATCATAATTTATATTGAGTTTTAATTGTATTCATATTCTTTTAATTATTTTACATAAAAAAAGCCCACAATAATCCAGAGATTGAGAGTAAACTCCTAATCAACACGATTTGAACTGATTTCCATTGTCTGTAATCCGGAGAACCGGCACGCCATTCAATGGACATTTGTTCGGTAATTGTTTAGCGTTGAGTTTACCTTTAATGTGTTAGAATTATTGTAGGCAGCTTTTTCGGGAAAAAAAATCTATTTCCCTGTTTCATTATTCAACGACTGATTAATTTTCGCTAATCTTTCGTTGGTAGATTGTATTGTTTTATCGTAGTTCGCAGACACTACTTCGGCATTGGTTCCCAATTTCAGGGCACACATAGCCAAAGCATCCTGTTTGTCTCTCACATCGAAATTCTGTTCAAAATCTTTAATCATATTCTCTATCTGCTTCCCGACTTTACGCAGGGTTTCTTCCTCTGCTGCCGGTACATTCAGCGGATATACTCTTCCGGCTATATTAATGGTAATTCTTCTTACTTCCATTATAATCCACTGTTTTGAAGCTGCGCAATGCAGAAATCTATTTCTTTTACCAACCTGTTGATGTGGTTTTTCATCAGTCGGTTATGTTCAGGATTTCCTGATATTGCCGAATAAAGTTTTATATTTTTTTGTTCTTCTGCTAATACCTGATTTTTTCTTCTTTCCTCATCATATTTCTTCTTCAGTTCGTCATGCTCAACATTTAATTCCGAGAATCTTTCACTAAGATTTTTGTAATTTTTCTGTAACTGCAAAATCTTTTTTTCTAATTCTGAAAAATTGTTTTCTAAATCTTGAAGCATTTCAGGTTTTGTATATTCTAACTATTAGCAAAAATAACAAAATATTAATACTAACAAAAATAAAACGGTCTATATTTTGCCCTGAAACAAAAAAGGAGACACAAAATGCATCCCCTTGATCTATTTTATAGTAAATTTTTATTCGAATTTCAATACAAAGAAGATTGCTCTTGTCTGTAAAGTAGACATTGCAGACGTCCAGTAAGGCGGTGTTGTTGCATTATCTGCTACAATCTCATTGTTCATGATGAAAGTTCCTCTTACGGCAGGAGTCAGTTTAAATTTATTGAAATAAAACTGAATTCCCATTTCTGCAGACCAAGCAAAGTTATGCGTTGTCGATCTGAAAACCTGCTGCATATTGTCGTCTGTAGAAGTTGCATTAGACTGAAGGTTTACGATATAGTTTACCCCGGTTGCAACGTAAGGTCTGGAGTTGTACCATCTGTTTCCGTGGAATTCCAATAATACAGGAATGTCTATTAAAGTAGTTTTAATATCTCTTATTCTGTCTTTATCCGTTAATTTCATTGGGATAAAAGGATCGTTCGTCAAAGTACCTGCAGCATACTGGTCGTTGGTCTGCGTATTGAAAGTAAGCTGTCTCTGCCCAAATTGTAACCCCGGTTCCAATCTTACATCTAAGAAGTCATTCAGCCTCCATTTTGCGATTAAACCTGCACCGAAACTGTAGCTTTCTTTAGATGTAACAAGATTCTGATTGTTATACATCCCATATCTTGGATTGAGAACAATACGGTAGTCTAGTCTGTTACCACTTAAATAAAAACCCCAACTGAATTTCTGCTCGTCAAAGTCTTCCAACTTATCCATTCTGTTTCGGGTTCTGAATTGCGCGTTTGCTAAAACTGCAACATTTACTGAGGCTAAAACCAGTGCTCTTAATAAAAATTTATTCATAGGTTACTTTGTTGCTTTATAAATTGTGGCTATACCTAAACTTAGTTTTTTATATTCAACTTTTTTAAATCCTGTATCTAAAAGAATTTGTCTCATCTTTTCCCCATAAGGAAAAGCATTTACAGAATCCGGAAGGTATGTATACGCCCTGTTATCTTTGGAAACCAGTCTGCCAATTGCAGGTAAAATGTTTTTAAAATAAAACATATACAGTGGTCCCATAAACCCTTCAACCTTTGAAAACTCCAGTATATAAACACTCTTGTTATCTTTAACTACTCTTCTTAATTCTGCCAAACCTTTGGTAAGGTTTTCAAAATTCCTTACTCCGAATGCAACGGAAACCGCATCGAATCTGTTATCTTCATAGAGTAACTTCTCCGCATCTCCTTTTTGCATGGAAATTTTGCCGTCTAATTTAAGTTTTTTTATTTTAATAACGCCAACATTTAACATTTGTTGCGATAAATCTAAACCAATTACTTTAGAGCCGGTTCCTTTTTCTACGGCAATCGCCAGATCACCCGTTCCTGTAGCCACATCCAGCACTTCCTGCGGATTGTCTTTTTTCATCCATTTCACCAGTGTATTTCTCCACATGACATCAATTTTCATGGATAAAACACGATTCAGAAGATCATACTTCGGTGCAATATTGTCGAACATATCTTCTACCTGACTCTTTTTAGTAGCGTCGGTATTATAAGGCGTAATTTTGGTAATATCTTTTGTCAAAACTTAAAACTTGTAATATTCGTTATAATAATTAAGGTAATCCTGCTTTCTGAAGATCTTCGATCTCGATTCTACCTTCTGGATATTTTTGATAATCTTATCATAATCTTCGTCTACATTATAATAAAAATCATCGGTAAACAGCTTACTGAAACGTCTTGCGCCTCCAAAGTAAGGCTTTCCGTCGATGATCGTTTTATCCAATGCCAAAAGTAATGAATCTTTTTTAAGATTATATCCATAATACTGATCGTTAATATAATAATCCTGATGAGCAATATTAATAAGACCTCTTATTTTCTTTACTTCAAAAGCTGAATCAAACAAAAGTTTTTTATTTCTGTCGAAGACTTTTATAGAATTTTTCCCCTGATTAAGGTCTACAGAAACCGTCTGTCCTCCGGCGATTACACCTTCCGAACCATTATTGATTTTGTAGTAAAATGTATCTGGCGTAGGATTGTCTACTACGTAGTAATTTTTTTTGGCTAAAAAAAGGAAATAAATCCCAAAGGCTACGATAAACGCCACAACTGCAATAAGAAAGCCTTTTAAGGAAGGATTGTTTTTCATAAGATTGTAAAGTACAATTTTTGCAAATTTAGTAATATTTTTAATTCTCTGTTATTAATATTAATTATTAACTTTGCATCTTTAAAAAAAATCATATAAACGAATGCCGAATACGATCATTATTGGTTCTGGATCTTACCTTCCCAGCAGAATTATCGGAAGAGACTTTTTTCTAGATTCAGAGTTTTATTCAGAAGACGGGGTGAAGATTGACAAACCTGCTGAGGAAACGATCTCAAAATTTGTAGAAATTACAGAGATAGAAAACAGAAGATTCATAGAAGATGATCTTTCCAACTCAAAAATCGGTTACGAAGCTGCAAAAATTGCTATTGCAGATGCAAAAATAGATCAGGAGGAACTGGATTATATCATTTATGCGAGCAATTTCGGTGAGGTTACCGTAAACGGATACGCAGATTTTATGCCGACAATGGCAGCGAGAGTAAAGAACAAACTGGGCATTAAGAACAGAAAATGTGTTACTTACGATATGCTTTTCGGATGTCCGGGTTGGGTGGAAGCAATGATTTTAGCAGATAATTTAATTAAAGCTAAAGTAGCTAAAACCATTTTGGTAATCGGCGCTGAAACGTTGAGCAGAGTAACAGATCCGCATGACAGAAACAGAATGATCTTTGCAGACGGAGCCGGAGCTGTTGTAGTACAGGCTACAGATCAGGAAAATGTAGGAATCATCGCTCATAACACCATTTGTGATAACGGTTTGGAACTGGATTATCTTGCCAACGGACCGTCCATCAACAAAGATTCTGACCAGACTCGTCTGTTTGTAAGAATGCAGGGAAGAAAAATCTACGAATATGCGTTGAAAAATGTTCCTGCTGCGATTAAAGAAACCATTGAAGATGCAGGTCTTTCCATCGAAGATATCAACAAAATATTAATCCATCAGGCGAATGCAAAAATGGATTATGCGATGATCGAAAGGCTTCACAAGCTTTATAATGTGAAAGATTACGACCATTCTATCTCTCCAATGACGATTCAGGATTTCGGAAACTCTTCCGTAGCCACAATTCCTACCATGTTTGATTTAATAATTAAAGGAAAAATGGAAGGTCAATCGTTTAAAGAAAAAGGTAACATTGTAATGACTTCGGTAGGTGCCGGAATGAACATCAATGCGATCGTTTACAGATTTCCTTAACAATATTTAATTTAAAATATAATAAAGCACAGGGAAATTAATTCTTTGTGCTTTTTTTAAACTTAGTTATGCAAAGAAACTTTTTTATCATTGCGGCAGTTTTTCTTTTTCTGGAAATTTACATTTACCAGGCAATCAGAACTTTAACAGACAATAACTGGATCAAAATAGGCTATTGTATCATTTCTTTAGCAGTTTACGGTTTTTTCGCTTACGAAGTTTCCCACTTCAGCAGAGCAGACCGAAGCATGATGCGAGCACAGATTATGATCTCCCTGTTCCTGATTTTTATTCTGCCCAAAGTTTTCATCGTTTTGTTTTTATTAATTGATGATATTTTCAGAACCGGAAGTTATCTTATCGGACTTACGAGACCATCGGAGAACTTTTTCCCGGAAAGAAGAAAGTTTTTAAGCATCATGGGATTAGGTTTGGGAGGCGTTCTTTCAGCTCTTTTTATCGATGGAATTACATTTGGAAAATACCGCCATAAAGTAAGAAGGGTAAGAATGAATTTCGCGAATCTTCCCAAAAGCTTTAAAGGATATAAAATCGTACAGATTTCAGACGTTCACAGTGGAAGTTTTGCGGATCCGGGAAAGCTTCAGCATGCGATTGACTTAATCAACGAACAGAATCCCGATCTGGTTCTTTTTACGGGAGACATGGTGAATAATGTAGCCGAAGAATTCAAACCCTTCATTCCCCTGTTTTCAAAAATTAAAGCGAAAGACGGAAAATTTGCCGTTCTCGGAAACCACGATTACGCAGATTATGTGAGCTGGGATTCTCCGGAAGCCAAAAAGAAAAATCTTGATACCTTAATTGATTACGAAAGACAGGCCGGTTTTGATATGCTTCGAAACGAACACAGAATCATTGAAAAAAACGGAGAAAAAATATACATTTTAGGAGTTGAAAACTGGGGACTGAAACCTTTTCCGCAATTTGGAAGATTAGATGACGCCTTAAAAGGAGTTCCGGAATCTGCCGTTAAAATCTTAATGAGCCACGATCCTACCCATTTTGATTATGTGGTGAAAAAACACCCTGCAAATATTCATTTAACGCTTTCAGGACATACCCACGGAATGCAGTTTGGTTTGGATCTTAAAAACGTAAAATGGTCTCCTGTTCAGTACAAATACCCGAAATGGGCAGATTTATATGAAAGCGAAGGAAAAATGCTGTATGTAAACAGAGGTTTCGGAGTTTTGGGATATCCCGGAAGAGTCGGCGTTTTACCGGAAATTACGCTTTTTGAACTTGCTTAAATCACAAACACTTATTGCGTTTGATTCAAAGATATTTTTCACTCAGTTTTTCGATAAGTAGATTTGAATCAATCGCATTCTCATCAAATCTTGTTAAAACTTCACGAACCTTAGGATATTCGTCTATGAATTCAAGATTTTCGATTTGTTCTAATTTAAAGTCATTCATAATTTCCCGAAACAATTCTTCATCTACTCCCCAATATTTTATATATTTACTTTCATCAATAAATATTTCAACTAAACTTTCATCATCATTGTAGATTAGCCCAAAATTTATAAAAGCATCCTGAGTGAGTTCTTTTTTATATTGATTAATAAATTTCAAAATACTGTCTTTTTCCTCATAATTGCCATAATTTAAGCCAAAATCAATATGACCAAATAGAACAGCCGCAACTTCGGGTAATGTTTTTGAAAGCGCAACGGTTAAATTCCAAAGGTTAGAATTATCAATATTTATTTCAGCAAAAAAATCAAATCCTATCGATTCATGCTCAGAATTATTTTCTTTAAGCTTAAAAGTATATCCCTGAACAATATTTGCAGTTTTACTCTCTTCCCATCTTTTTAAGATTGAAGGATTGTTGGGAATCTCATCTTCATTTAAAAATCTTATTGTTTTGGGGAATTCCAAAGTTTTTTTCATAATTAAAAAATATAATCCTTCATACGGGAAGTAGCCATTTCTTTCTCGTTGATCCAACTCAGGAGGGCATCTAATTTGTCCTCCATTTTTTTGCCTGAATTCAGCCTTCTGTAAAAGGGAATATCAAACGGATATTTCTGAAAATCTGTAAATTGCCATGAATTAAGATAGATCAGAACGAAATCATCCTTTTTCAGGGTTTCAAAAACCATGCTCTGATAATATTTCATCGGAAGCATCTGAAATACAAAATCGTTATACGGAAGCTGACTGTAAGGAGAAATGCTTTCCGGAACAATACTCAATCCGTCTTCCTCGTTAATCTGCGTATCTCTTTTCAGACGTTTAAAAGGAAAAAGAATGTTGGCATTATCTATATTGGAAACGTAATTAAATTCCAGCAATTTTAAATCCTGCTGTGGAAGTTTATTGTCTTTCTGACGAATTCCGCGAATCTGTTTTTCTAAAAATTCCTGAGTAAATTTTTTAGCATTTTCAATTTCCGGAAGGGTAGAATTTTTATTATAAAAAGCAATTTCATGCCCTTGGAATGAAATTGCTTTTATTAAATTCTGAAGTTTTTGAGCGATCGAAATCTCTACAAAGAAACTTGCTTTAACATCATGAATGTCTAAAATTCTAAGTATTGCTTTTGTATTATCTTCTGAAATTTTCAGCCTTTCTTCATCTGAAACAGATTGTTGTTTTTTGCAGTCAGCTTCAATATTCAGAATGTTAAATGTGAACAATATCATTTAAACTAAATTTTAGATAATTTTTATAATAAATTAAAAATCAGATGTTAAAATAATTCTTATTTAAATTAAAACTTGAATTAAATTAATTTTTAGCTAATTTGATTTTCAAATTTTTAATCATGTCTTTAGTCATCTCCGAAATCCCGAAATCATAGCTTAATCCCCAGTCTTTTTTAGCTACGGAGTCATCAATTGAAGCCGGCCATGAATCTGCAATTGCCTGTCTGAAATCCGGTTTATAATCGATCTCAAATTCCGGAATTTCTTTCTTAATTTCTTCAGCCAGTTCTTTTGGCGTGAAAGACATTCCGCCTAAATTATAAGAAGATCTTACGGTAAGATTTTCTTTTGGAGCATCCATTAATTTCAGGGTTGCGTTGATGGCATCATCCATATACAACATCGGCATTCCTGTGTTTTCGGAAATAAAACTTGTGTATTTTCCTTCTTCGATGGCTTCATAAAAAATCTCAACAGCATAATCTGTAGTTCCACCACCTGCAGGAGTTTTCCATGAAATCAATCCCGGATAACGGATGCTTCTTACATCTACTCCATGCTTATCAAAATAATACTCGCACCATTTCTCACCCGCCATTTTAGAAATTCCGTAAACCGTTGTAGGATTTAGAACCACATCCTGCTCCACATTTTCTTTAGGAATTCCTTTTCCAAAAACCGCAATGGAACTCGGCCAGAAAATCTTTTGGATAAGTCCTTCTTTTGCCATTTCACAAAAATGAAGCAGGGGCTCCAGATTTAATTTCCATGCGAAAATGGGCTGCTTTTCTGAAGTACCCGACAATAATGAAGCCAAATGATAAACGGTAGTAATATCGTAGTCTTTAATCACCTGTCTTACCAATTGGGTATTGGTAACATCCATTCTTTCGTAATGACCTGCCGCGGTAATTCCCTTTTGCCATCTGTCGAGTCCCGAAGCCACAACATTTTCTGCTCCGTGAATTTCAACAAGTCTGTTTGTAAGCTCGGTGCCGATCTGTCCTAAAGCACCTGTAATAAGTATTCTTTCCGTGTGGGATTTCATTTTTAACTTTTATTTGTTGATCGAAAGCAAAAGTAAATATTTTAGACCCTATCTTAAAACAAAATCGTAAATTCGAATATAAATTTTGTAAATGAAAAAGATTATTGTTTCACTTATTTTATTTTCTACCACAATTTCAGCACAATACACAGATATTACTATTGTGAAGGAGGTGAAAGTTAAAAATAAAGGAGTGGTTGTTTCTGCGCATCCGTTGGCGAGCGAAGCAGGAGCAAAAGTGATGAAAATGGGAGGAAATGCATATGATGCTATTGTTGCCACACAATATGCACTTGCCGTTGTTTATCCTCAGGCAGGAAACATCGGCGGAGGCGGATTTTTAGTTGGTGTAAAAAACAATGGCGAAAAATTCACAATCGATTATCGTGAAACTGCGCCTAAAAAAGCAAGCCGCGATATGTACGTCGACAAAAACGGTAAAGCCAATACCGATCTTTCCCAAAACGGAAGATTAGCTGTTGGAATTCCGGGAAGTGTGGCTGGTTTTTTTGCCACTTTAAAATACTGTAAACTTCCGATGGAGAAACTAATTCAGCCCGCCATAGATCTTGCTGAAAAAGGATTTGCGATTACCGAACAGGAAGCTAACTTACTGAATAACAATAAACAGAATTTCCAGAAGCACAATCAGTCTTCCATTGTTTTTGTTAAAGATATTCCGTGGAAAGCCGGAGACCTTCTAGTTCAAAAAGATCTGGCTGAAACGTTAAAGTTGATTCAGAAACAGGGTTTGAAAGGCTTTTATGAAGGAAAAACAGCGGAACTTCTGGTTTCTGAGATGAAAAAAGGAAACGGAATTATTACTTCTGAAGATCTTAAAAATTATAAAGTTGCCGAAAGAAAAGCACTTGAATTTGATTACAAAGGAAATCAAGTGGTTTCTATGCCTTTGCCTTCGAGCGGCGGACTTCTTCTTGCGCAGATGCTGAAAATGGCAGCTTATGAAAATCTGGAAAAATATCAGCAAAACTCTACACAGGCTGTTCAGGTGATGGTGGAAGCCGAAAGAAGAGCCTATGCAGACAGAGCGGAATATATGGGCGATCCGGATTTTATTCAGGATAAAACTTCTTATCTGATTTCTGACGAATATCTGAAAAACCGATGGAAAAGTTTCAGTTTCAGTAAAGCAACTCCGAGTGCGGAAGTGGGGAAAATAACCAAACAACCTAAAGAATCTACAGAAACGACCCATATTTCAGTGATTGACAAGGATGGAAATGCAGCAGCAGTAACCACTACTTTGAATGGTTATTACGGAAGTAAGGTTGTCGTTTCGGGAGCAGGATTTTTCTTAAATAATGAAATGGACGATTTTTCCATAAAACCGGGTGTCCCGAATATGTTTGGAGCGGTTGGCGGAGAGGCAAATTCCATTCAGCCAAATAAAAGGATGCTTTCTTCGATGACTCCAACGATTGTTCTGAAAAACGGAAAACCTTACATGGTAGTCGGAACTCCGGGAGGAACGACGATTCCTACTTCTGTTTATCAGGCTATTGTTGATGTGATCGATTTTAAGCAGAATGCAAATATTTCTGTCAATGCTCCGAAATTTCACCATCAGTGGCTTCCTGAAACGGTTGCTTTTGAAAAGAATTTCCCTGAAACTACGATTAAGGATCTGGAAAAATTAGGATATAAGTCTGAAAAATGGAACCAGATCGGAAGAACAGAAATGATTCTGATTGATGACAACGGAAATATTCATGCGGTTGCAGATGGACGCGGTGATGATTCTGTGGCGGTGGAATAGTTGACGTTTTTGTAGTTAATTAAAAAAAGCTGACTCAGAAACATATTAATTAATTGATTATCAAATGTTTTTATTCGTCAAAATGACAAGAGTGAAATAATCTGGATTTTGAGATAGCTTTTTAAGATTCTTTCTTCATCAAAAATTAGAGAAAGATTTAAAGTAATCTGGTTTCGGGTCGGGCTTCGCCCGAGCCGAAACTATTCATGACATTTGTCATTATTTTAAAGCAAATTTCACTAATTTTCGGCTTTTAAAATCAATATTCTTTTGAAAGCAAAAAAAATTTACCACCAGCTTTATTTTCAGGTTATTATTGCGATTGTTGCGGGAATTCTTTTAGGAAGATTTTATCCTGAACTTGGTGAAAAGATGAAACCTTTGGGCGACGGATTCATCAAACTCGTGAAAATGATTATTGCTCCGGTGATTTTCATTACTCTTACCTTGGGAATCGCACACATGACTGACCTGAAGAAAGTAGGCAGAATTGCGGTTAAAGCCATGATCTATTTCCTTACGTTTTCAACGTTGGCATTGGTTATCGGTTTGGTGGTAGGAAATATCTTACAGCCGGGTCATGGTCTGAATATTGATCCTTCTACCCTTTCGGGCGATGTTTCTCAGTATCAGCAAAAAGCACATGAAACGACTTTAACGGGTTTCATCATGAATATTATTCCGGAAACGCTGTTCAGTCCGCTGGTTGGAGATAATATTTTACAGGTGCTTCTTGTTACTATTTTAATGGGAATAGCTTTGGTTTTAACGAAAGAAAAGAGCCAGAAAGTAACGGATTTTTTACAGGATCTTTCCACTCCCGTTTTCAAAATTGTGCATATGCTGATGAAACTGGCGCCGATCGGAGCTTTTGGAGCAATGGCTTTTACCATTGGAAAATACGGACTTCATTCGGTTTTGAATCTGATTTTTTTGGTGGGAACGTTTTATATAACTTCTGCATTATTTGTGGTTTTGGTTTTAGGCGCTGTCGCCTGGTACAACGGTTTTAATATTTTTAAACTGATGTATTATCTGAAGGAGGAGCTTTTGCTGGTTTTAGGAACGAGTTCTTCAGAATCTGCACTTCCCGGAATTATGGAAAAGCTTGAAAAAGCAGGCTGTTCAAGAGCGATTGTGGGTTTGGTGGTTCCGACTGGATATTCTTTCAATCTTGACGGAACCAATATTTATATGACGCTGGCTTCACTTTTTATTGCCCAGGCTTTAAATATCCATCTTCCGATTGAAAAACAGATCATTCTTCTTTTGGTTGCCATGCTGAGTTCTAAAGGCGCAGCCGGAGTTACGGGAGCAGGATTTGTGACTTTAGCGGCAACATTAGCGGTTGTACCTGAAATTCCGATTGCGGGAATGACGCTGATTTTGGGAATCGATAAGTTTATGAGTGAATGCCGTGCTTTAACCAACGTAATCGGAAATTCTGTTGCAACGGTAGTGGTTGCCAATTGGGAAAAACAACTGGATAAAGATCAGCTTCAATATTGTCTGGATCATCCGAATGAAGTGGAAAAAAAACTGGAGGTTTAGCCTGACATTGTTTAATCTGAAACAGATTTAGTTTTATAATGACTGCCATTCTAGCCGTGATTGAGCGGTATGTCTGAGCTCTTTTTTGGATTCGGCGGCTGTTTCGCAGCCGCCGAATCCAAAAAAAGCGAGTAGCGAAAGCGCGAAACAGCTCCTAAAATTAAATAGATAACAATTTCTTTTTTACCGGAATGACGGTTTTTAGATTAAAATCCTTAAGCTCGAAGGCTGAACTTTTACACGAACCGGAGATTTTATTTTGTTGAATTCTCCGTCGAGATGCCAGTTTTTAGTATTTACTTTAAATTCTATTTCAGAAACCGGAAGATATGTAATGTAATCATCCTGTTTCAGTTTTTTGGTAAACATTCTAAATGCAAAAAGCATGGAATAGAAGAAAGGGAATTTTTTAACGAGAACCATATCTACCAAACCATCACTTTTACTTGCATGAGGTGCGATGTAGGCGTTGTTTCCAAACTGTCGTGTGTTGGCGATGTTCACCATTAAATATTTCCCGTTGTACTGCTTGTATTTTTCGTCAAAAAACTTCAGTTTGATTGGCTTGTAGCTGAAAAAAGTTTTAAAGGAAACTTTGATGTAGTTTTTAAATCCCCGCGTTGTTTTTTCAAATTCCTTTACGACTTTACCGTCGAATCCGGTTCCGGAAACATTGATGGAAAGTCTTTCATTTACAGTGAACGTATCAATCTTTCTGGAATTTTTGGTTTTGATCTTTTCCAACAGTTCGTCCAGATTTTTGCTGAACTGGGTTTCGTTGGAAAATCCGTTTCCGGAACCTGCCGGAAAAATCGCCAGAATTTTTTCTGTGTTGATGAGATTTCTGGCTACGGTAGAAATGGTTCCGTCGCCTCCGATGGCTACAAAAATATCCACGGTATTAAAATGATCCTGAATAAACTGATCGGTTCCGGGAATGGATTCCGAGATGTAATACAAAGGATCTTTCACCTTTGCTTTCAGTTCGTTAAGAAAAGGCTGATAATTTTTTTTCGCCGAAAAAGGATTGATGATGAAAGCGACTTTTTCCATTAGTGCAAAAATAAAAAATGCTTCCGATGTGGAAGCATGATTGTTATTTAATTTTCATTCTTTTCATAAATTCTGGAGTAAGAGTTCCTTTAAGCTCTGTCCAGGAAACAGGGATTATAATATCTCCTGCTGCAAAAGCTGTAATTTCGTACGGACTGTAATGGAAATACAGATTTTTGTCATCGAAATAAAAATTTTCCGTCGCCGGAATTTTGTCTACCAAAAGCATTTCAGAATTATTAACTTCTCCTTTATCATCTGTTGTTCCGCTGTTAGTCTTGTTGATATTTTTCATTAAAAGGGCTTCCAGTTTTTCTTTCGGCATGGAAGTAATGTCTTTTAATTCAAGCTTTTTATTGTTTTGAAGATCAAAAACTCTTTCGGAATAACCATAATTATCGTGCGCTCCTCCTTCATATGAAGCCCAAAAGTATTCGATCTGGAGATAATCGTTGATATTGGATTTTACTTTCATTCCCGTATCCGAATACCATTCCTGAGAGAATGAAATATCTGAAATCCAGTCTTTTGAATCTTTTCTGATGTTATTAAAATATTCGTTTTTGCTTTTCTGAAGATAATTCAGCAATCCTTCTCTGGAAAAATCGCCAATATTTTTTTCTGTAAAATAAATGCTGTCTAATAATTTTTTATCCTTAACTGTCGGGAACAGCAACATTTTGGAAGTATATTTAACGGTTAAAGAATCGCTAAGCTTAGTTGAATCGCTGATTTTCACGGAATCTACTGTAAACATTTCGGGAGCTGCAGCTTCTGTTTCATTTATATTATTGCTTTCCGTCTTTTTACAGGCAGAAAAAATAAAGAAAGAAGAAAGTGCCAAGACAGCAATGGTATTTTTCATAATTCTGATTTTCCTTCTTCAATGCAAAAACCATTCAAAAAATGAATGGTTTGAGATTATTTTTGAAAAAAAATTTAATTACTGTTTTTTTACAAGACTGATGACCTGGTTTTCCTGTTTGGAAGCCACTCCCCAAATCTGTTTAAAAGCCGGATAATATTCTTTCTCATAATTCGGACTCTTAACTTTGGTGGTGGAAATTACTTCGATCTTGTTTCCTTTTTGTTCAGCAATATAACTGTATTCGATTTCTTTATCGTCGGTTACGATTTTTTTGTTTTTCGGCATTTCTTCAATGGTATATCCTTCCGGAATTTCCAAAACTATTTTCTTGATTCTGGTGAACGGCGAAGTAAAATCGATAAGGTATTTTCTTTCTTCTGTCTGATCGAATTCATTTGAGTTTTTATTTAAAAACAACATAGGATTGATAATCATTTTTTTTCCGATCCTGTCGATTAAATTTTCGGAAGAAAACTTCATGGTGCTTTCAAAATCACCGTTTTCATGTACTTTTGAATCGATATTGGTAAAGTCTATCGCAAAATTATCTTTATACTGCTTTTTGTATTTCTCTGCATTATCGTCATAGCTCTCTTTTGCAAAAATCGCATACGTTCCTGTGTCTTTATCGGAATAGGTTCCCGAAATGCTTCCGTCTGGATTAATTTTTGCCTCCGCCGTAAGATAGGTAAAACTTGTTTTCGCATTGATCATGGATAACTGCTGAACTTTATCTTTATTCATTAAAATTCCGAACTGGTTCCAGTCTCTTGGCGGTAACTGATCGATTGAAGACTGTTTTGAAGTCGCATCATACAAATGAAAACCATCTTTTGTCTGAACAGCAGCAATTACAAAATTCATGTTGGAAACATTGGGTGAAGCGATATTAATAAAACCGTTGCTCACCGTAGAAATCGTAAGCGGATCTGCTTTAATTCCGGCTTCACGAAGCATCATGACCAAAAACAGATTGATTTCTGCCGCATTTCCGGTTTTTGTTTCCAGCATTTTTTTGATACCGTCTTCTGTATAAATTCCTCTGTCTTTGTTCCATGTAAAAGTATTTTTTACATAGTTAAAAACTGCATTGGCTTTTTCTATCTCTCCTGAAATACCTGAAATATTTGCAGGCATATTGTCTTTTGCCAGTCTTGTCTTCTTTAATTCTCCTCCGAAATATTCATTTTCATATAATCTGTCTTTAATCTGCTCCCAAGATGATGAATATAACTTAAGCTCTCTGAAGCTTGTTGAATGAAGTTCTGCTCCTATTTTTGTTCTGTAATTCCGGTCGTTATTTACAAATTTCTCCGTCTTAAAACCTTTTACATTTTCATATCCGAAGCGATATGTTCTGTAACTCGTTCCATACATCATTCTTTCTTCAACTTCTTTATATTTTGGCAATAGAAAACCTGTATAATTTACGTTATAAGCAATATTTAACGGACTATCTAAAACATATTCAGTATATATAGATGGAGTATCTGTTTCTATCATAATCTCAGGAACACTAAAAAGGTATGGTGAGTTTATTTCATAATAATATTCAATAATCGACCCATTTTTTACATTAGGAAAAGCAAATTTGGTAACTGAATAGTTTTTACTTTCCTTACTTTTGTATTTTGAACTTTTATCAACTTTCGTAGCTATGGAAGTACCGTTTTCCAAATTGTAAGTAAATGCTTTTATCTTGGAAATAGTTTCTTGTTCACTTCCATTTTGGTAAAGAGGAATTTCAAGGTTCAACCAATCTTCTGACTTATCTTTATCATAAATCTTAACTCTGTAAAAAACAGTCTTGATAAGATTTCCTGAACTATGATCAACAGTAAAATGCAAAGATTTATATAAAATCTCGGCCGGAGCATTTCCATCTAAAGATGATTTTTGTTTTGATAAGTCATTTTCATTGAATTTTGGATAATGCAGAAAGTCATGTTTCTGAGCAGAAACGAAAATTAAATTTGCAGAGCAAAAAACTGTAAAAAATATTTTTTTCATGTTAAATTTTAGAAATTAAAATTTTTGAGTTGTCGATGTTAATGGTTTTTTTTCGGAAATTAACGTAATCGTTATATTTTTCTTTAGGATAAAGTCCTTTATTGATTCTTATGGTTCGGCTGACTTTCAGTTCTTCGCCATTTTTTACAAAGCTTAACTGATAGCTTCCGAATTCTGAATTTAAGGTTACATTCTCAGGAAGTTCTTCTATTTTATAGTTTTTAGGAAGCGCAAAGTTGATTTCGTATTCATCCTGAAAAGACTGTCTTAATTCAAAAGGCAATTCCCTGTTTTCGTCTGTTTTGTAAACATTGTTTGAATAAATAGGTACTGCTCTGAAAATGATGCTGCTTCCTGCGTTTTTAGAATAATTATTGGCTTTAAAATCAAGATCAAATTTTGCAACGGCATTGTCTTTATCGTTCAGGAAATTTTTCATTTCAATCTTTTCAAAATGAAGAACATCCAGAAGATTTTTTATGGCTTCGTTTCTTTCTTTTGGTGACATTGTTGCCAGAACTAGATTGTTATCATACTGAATTCCCGTGTACGCAAAATTACCTTCGCCGGAAATACTGTTGTCTTCATTAAGCTTTATTTTTAAAAGCTGTTTTTCTTTGCTTTGGTCTGCCGCATAAACCGGAGTATCAATTAATTCAATTCCGTTTTTTCTGATGGAAAGCACATTTCTTTCTGTGGTTCCGTAACTTAGATGATTAAAAGCTATTTGCTGAGATGTATTTTCCAGCCAGATATTTCCTTTTTCTGCAGGAACCATCAGAATAACATGGTTTCCTCCCATTTTGGGAAAATCTTTATCAAACGAAACCGGAGAGGAACCTGAATTGATCACCGAATAATAAGACGGAATTCCGGCTTCATCCAGTAAAGTTTTCATATAATTCGTTAATCCCTTGCAGTCACCATATCCTTTTTTCTGAACCTCATCCGGAAGCATCGGCTGCCAACCGCCGATTCCCAAGGCTACAAAAATATACCTTGTCTTGCTCTGCATATACTGATACAGTTTTTTCACCTTTTCTTCGGTTGTTCCCTGTAAATTCAATGCTTCGACTTCCGCTTTGATTGCAGGTGTTGATAAAGAAACCGGCTGTAAAATACTGTTGTAATACCAAGATCCGAACTCACCCCAGTTGTTTATACTCCCCTGTTTTCCTTCAAGATTGAATTTCGTTAACGCAAAACTTACTTTTGGCAAAATTTTTATCGGTTGGGGAAGTAAAAAAGCATCATCAATAGCCGGAACATTTTTATAAGAATATATTTTTTCTCCTGCATTATCGCTTTCTGTAACTGAAGTATAGTTATAAAGCGAAGGATATGTTTTTGTTTTAAGTTCAATACCGGATTTATTGATGATCTTCATCTGCGATTCTTCCAGTGAAATATTAGTTGATCTGAAAGGAATAAAATCCGGCAGAAAAACCGTATTGTCATCACCAATCTGATAAGAAAATTCCACGGTATAAGGATATTGCGTAGGAGTATAAGATAAAGCCATCACTCTATTATCCGAATAAAAAGTTCCTTGATTATTGTTGGCAAAATCTCCAAAATCTGATTTCGAAAATGATTTGATCTTTTTTCCGGATTCATCGTAAATATTCACCTTGACGTCTGAAATACTATTGCCTTTTTCATAAGGAATATAAATCTGCGCATCGGAATCGCCGTCTTTATTTAAAACAGTGGTCACCGTGTAATACTGATATCTGATATCATCTATTTTATTGATCTGAATGGTTGTGAAATCTTTCCTGATTACCGCATCTGCATTTTTCTTCAGATTCTCAGGAATAGCAGAAACCGGAAAATTTTGTGAGTAGTAAAAAGAAGCCATCGAAAGCGCTCCAATACAAAGTATTTTCATCATGGTTATTAAAATTTAGCAAAAATAATGAAATCTTATAACTGACAAAATTTTTTTTTTATTGTTTTGAAGATTTTATAAGGTAAATAAAAAAAGACTCCATTGCTGAAGTCTTTTATAATCGTATTTTTTGAATTCAATTATGCATCAATTTTTGCATATTTGGCATTCTTTTCTATAAATTCTCTTCTTGGCGGAACTTCGTCGCCCATCAACATAGAAAATACACTGTCTGCTTCCACCGCATTGTCGATGGTTACCTGTTTCAGGATTCTGTGTTCAGGATTCAGAGTGGTTTCCCAAAGCTGTTCAGGATTCATCTCTCCAAGACCTTTATAACGCTGAACTTCAACACCTTTTCCATCCGGAGACATTTCCAAAGTAAATTCTTCACGCTCTTTTTCGTTGTAAGCATATACTTTTTTATTTCCTTTTTTCAATAAATACAAAGGCGGCTGAGCAATATAAATATATCCGTTCTCAATCAATTCCTTCATATATCTGAAGAAGAACGTTAAGATTAAGGTTGAGATGTGAGAACCATCGATATCGGCATCGGTCATGATTACGATTTTATGATATCTTAACTTCGCCATATTCAACGCTTTACTGTCTTCTTCCGTACCTACGGAAACTCCTAAAGCGGTATAAATATTCTTAATCTCTTCATTATCATATACTTTATGAAGCATTGATTTCTCAACATTCAAAATCTTACCTCTTAACGGAAGAATTGCCTGAAAGAATCTGTCACGTCCCTGCTTTGCAGTTCCACCCGCGGAATCTCCCTCAACTAAGAAAATTTCTGATTCTGCCGGATCTTTTGAAGAACAGTCGGATAATTTCCCGGGAAGCCCGGAACCTCCCATCGGAGATTTTCTCTGAACCATTTCACGGGCTTTTTTCGCAGCCTGTCTTGCTTTTGCAGCCAACACCACTTTCTGAACGATAATTTTTGCTTCGTTAGGATTTTCTTCCAAAAAGTTAGTCAGCATTTCCCCAACAATTTTATCAACAGCACCCGAAACTTCGGAGTTTCCTAATTTCGTTTTGGTCTGTCCTTCAAACTGAGGTTCCATTACTTTTACGGAAATTACAGCGGTAAGTCCTTCACGGAAATCATCTCCTGTAATTTCTACTTTTTCTTTTTGAGGAATTCCTAAATCATCCGCATATTTCTTTAAGGTTCTCGTTAAAGCACGTCTGAAACCTGCTAAGTGAGTTCCTCCTTCGTGAGTATTGATATTGTTAACGTAGGAGTGAAGATTCTCGTTAAATGAAGTATTGTAACGCATCGCTACTTCCACAGGAATATCGTCTCTTTCACCTTCCATGAAAATTACGTTTTCCATGATCGATTCACGGTTTCCGTCGATAAAAGCAACAAATTCCTTTAAACCTCCTTCAGAATGAAAAACTTCTGATCTGAAAGAACCGTCTTCCAGTTTTCCTCTTTCGTCTGTAAGGGTAATGGTAATTCCTTTATTTAAATAAGAAAGCTCTCTTAAACGGCTTGCTAATGTATCATAATTATACACCAGTTCTGTAAAGATAGAATCATCCGGCTGGAAGAACTGTTTTGTTCCTCTCTGATCGCTGTGTCCTATTTCCTCAACGCCCGTCTGAGCTTTACCTCTTGAATATATCTGCTGATAAACGTTTCCGTCTCTGTAAACTGTCGTTACCATTTCGTTGGAAAGTGCGTTTACACACGATACCCCAACTCCGTGAAGACCTCCGGAAACTTTATAAGAATCTTTATCAAACTTACCTCCTGCCCCGATTTTCGTCATTACCACCTCAAGAGCGGATTTCTGTTCTTTTTCGTGGAAATCCACAGGAATACCTCTACCGTTATCGCTAACCTCGATCCCGTTTCCTTCTTTAATGCTGACAAAGATCGTGTCGCAGTATCCTGCTAAAGCTTCGTCGATAGAGTTATCTACTACTTCATAAACCAAATGATGGAGACCTCTTACTCCCACATCACCAATGTACATTGAAGGACGCATACGCACGTGTTCCATTCCTTCCAATGCCTGAATACTACTAGCTGTATATTGTTTCTGACTCATATAAATATTAAAAAATCCTGCTAAATGCAAAGACTTACAAATATCGTGATTTTTTTCGAGGTATGAAAGTTAAAAAGTGTCAAAAAAGTATTGATTTTTCCACAAAAAGCAAAGATTATTTTCTCTTAAAAAATATCAAAGTTAAAACCTATTTCTCAAACAAATGCTGTTGTAAATCATAATGACGATCTATAATTTATGCGTAAATTTATTTACTCAAAATGAATGGTTTATGGACGACTTTCTTGCAGCTCGTGCACAGATGGCAATGTCACTCGGCTTTCACATTATTTTCTCATGTGTAGGTATGGTAATGCCTTTCCTTATGGCTTTTGCGCACTGGAAATACTTAAAAACAAAAAACGAAGTTTATAAAGGTCTCACAAAAGCATGGAGCAAAGGTGTAGCAATCCTTTTTGCGACCGGAGCCGTTTCCGGAACGATGCTTTCTTTTGAGCTGGGACTTCTGTGGCCTGAATTTATGAAACACGCAGGACCCATCTTCGGAATGCCTTTTTCACTGGAAGGAACTGCATTTTTTATTGAAGCCATCGCAATCGGATTTTTTCTGTACGGATGGGATCGTTTTAACAAATGGTTTCATTGGTTCTGCGGATTTTTGGTAGGATTAAGCGGTTTAGCTTCGGGAATTTTAGTGGTTGCCGCAAACGCATGGATGAATTCTCCGGCAGGATTTGATTATGTGAACGGACAATATTTAAATATAGATCCTATTAAAGCCATGTTCAATGACGCGTGGTTTCCTCAGGCTTTACACATGACGGTTGCTGCGTTTTGTGCAACCGGATTTGCAGTTGCCGGAGTTCATGCTTTCTTGATTCTAAAGAAAAAAAATGTTGAATTTCATACCAAAGCCTTCAGAATTGCAGCAGGATTTGCTTTGATCGGAGCATTCGGAGCACCCTTAAGTGGTGATGTTGCCGCAAAATCTGTTGCAGAAAGACAACCTATAAAATTAGCTGCCATGGAAGCGCATTTTGAAACTGAAAAAGGGGCTTCATTTGTGATTGGCGGAATTCCGGATGAGAAAAAAGAAGAGATAAAATATGCCGTAAAAATCCCGAAAGTTCTGAGCTTTTTAGTGGCTAATGATTTTAACGCGGAAGTAAAAGGACTGAAAGATTTTCCAAAAGATGAATGGCCTCCGATTGCGGTTGTGCATTATGCTTTTCAGATCATGATTTTCTTTGGTGTTGTGATGATTATTATTGGAAGTGTTTTTCTGTATGCAACATTTTTCAGGAAAGAATGGCTTTCCAGAAACTGGCTTCTGAAAACATTTTTATATGCAACTCCTTTCGGATATATTGCTCTGGAAGCGGGATGGACGGTAACTGAAGTGGGAAGACAGCCGTGGATTATCTACGGAATTATGAAAACAGCCGATGCCGTGACACCAATGCCGGGAATTCAGTATTCTTTTTACTTTTTTACTGCGATTTTCGCGTCACTCTCTTTGGTTATTATTTTCCTTTTAACAAGACAGATTAAAATGGTTCCCAAATTATACGATCCTACCGATCCTCAGTTTAACTCTAAAAATAAGAAGTCATGATTTACGTTGTTATAGGATTTCTCTGGCTATCGATCTGTCTGTATGTTATTTTAGGCGGAGCTGATTTCGGAGCGGGAATTGTGGAACAGTTCACCAGAAAAAAGAACAGACCCAAAACGCAGACTTTGATGTATACTTCCATTGCTCCGGTTTGGGAAGCCAATCATATGTGGCTGATTATTGCGATTGTTATTCTTTTTGTTGGCTTTCCGGAGATTTACACTACGCTTTCCACGTACCTTCATATTCCTTTGGTTTTAATGCTGGTGGGGATTATTGCACGCGGTACAGCTTTTACGTTCCGGCATTATGATGCGGTGGAAGACAGTTGGCAACGCATTTACACACAGATTTTTTACTTTGCGAGTTTACTGACTCCTTTTTTTCTGGGATTAACGGCAGCAGCAACGATCTCCCATTCTATTAATCCGGATGCGACTAACTTTTTAGATTTGTATATTTTCAGTTGGCTGAACTGGTTTGGTGTTGCAGTCGGGTTATTTACAGTTTCCATCTGTGCATATCTTGCTTCCGTTTTTGCTTTGAGAGAAACATCCGACCGTTTTGAGCTGGGGATGATGATCAGAAAATCCAAACAGACCATGGTCTTTGTTGTTATCGCAGGGCTTCTGGTTTTTATCACAGCTTATTTTTCCGATATTCCTTTACTGATGTGGGTTTTCTCAAAACCTTTGGGAATTATGGCAACGGTTTTTGCTACCATCTGTCTATTTTTGATTCTGAGAGCAATGAATCGCCGTAAACTTTTACCTGTAAGAGCTTTAGCAGGATTTCAGGTGATTATGATTCTGGTTGCCGCTACTTATCAGCACAATCCGAATATTATTTTGTTTGCAAACGGAGAGCATCTTTCTTTATTAGACAACGTTGCAGCGCCAAAAACAATTTCGGCTTTGGGATGGGCGTTAATGCTCGGCTCTGTTTTCATCCTTCCGTTTTTGTTTTATCTGATGGCTTCATTCAGTAAACTGAGAAGATAATTTTATAAGGTATAATAGTTTCGGCGCAGCTTTGCTGCGCCGAAACCTTGTAATCTATTTTTTAAGCAAAACAATTTCCACCCTCCTGTTCTTCATGAAATCCTCTTCCTTTCTTTCGGGATAAACAACAGGATTGAGATGTCCCATTCCGGTTGCTTTGATGCGCGTGGAAGCAATTCCCTGTTTTTCCAGAAATTCTTTGATGGCATTGGCTCTCGTCCAAGATAGGTTAAATGTTTTCAAATCTAAATCTTCACCATCGAAATTGTCATAATCACAGCAGATATGTCCCTGCAATTCTACTTCGATTGTCGGATTATTTTTTAAAATTTCCGCTAACTGCATCAATACACTATTTCCTTTTGGCAGCCATACGTGGCGACCTCCGATAAAATTAACATTCGGCAAAGAAAAAGTTTCTCCGATTTTCATTTCTGAAACTTTTTTGCTGAAAAAACTATCAAAGACCTTTCCGGAATGTATTTCTCCGGCAATCATCACCCGATCAATAAACACATCTACTCTTCTGTTTTTACCGCGCAGTTCTTCGGTACTGTTGTCATTAATCGGTTTTTCTTTTCCCAATCCTACTACACTTTCCAGCTTGATATTGTTTCCGGCTTTTGACTGTAAATATTGATTAACCGCATTAGCGCGATTTTCAGACAGCTTTTTATTGTATTCCGAAGTTCCAGAAATATCACAATTTCCAAAAATTCTGAATTTCAGATTGCTTTTCAATTGGGCCAGACTGTCAAGCTTTTTCTGCGATTCTTTCGTCAGTTTAGAACTATTGTACTCAAAATAAACAGAACTAAGCATCTGAGCTTTCAAATTGACGAACAGAAAAATAAGGACGATAAGAATTCTCATCTCATTTAGTTTTTATTAATAACGGAAATTGTACAGAAATAGTTTTTACAGTAAAAAATTACAATCTTTTTCTAATATTTTCAACAACAAGATTAACAATTGTCAAAATCCCTTTTATAAAAACAATAATGATTGCAGATACAATGATTACCGGAATGGCTAAGAAAGCCCCTTTCACAACCCAACCTGAAGATATAGCACCATATATTAAGCCAACCATCATAAATAAACCAACTACAGAAACAACAGCTACCATCCACCAATTTTTCGGTTCATAATAAGCAATATCAGACAAAATATATCCTGTCTTTTTGCCATATAAAACCTCAGTAAACACTCCTATCTTATTGGTAATTATGATTTCTTCTCCTTTTGCAAAAATCCTTTTAGAAATATTAACCTTGTTTATATCATAATACAGATTAATGCATTTCTCTTGTTGCGCATGATCAAAAATTCTTTTCACTTTAATACACCCCTGATTCATACCTTCAAGCGAATGAACCGTAAATACTTCACCAAAAGTATATTTTTCTCCGGCTTTAGATTCAAAGAATACAATGGTACAAGCATCATCAATAAGTTTGACTCTTTTTAATAAAGAAAACTTTGAAGAATCTTTTTTTATGAAGTAATTTTTTCTGTTCAAAATAATCTCAATCCAATCAATACCGTCCCTTCTTTTTTCGCGATTAAATTCAACAATATCTCCCTCTTGCAAAAAACTTTCGGTTTTTGAGTTTTCATCATGGCTAGAATATATAGGAATCGTCTGATTAACTTTAATTTTTTTAATCATTAGTTTTAATTTTAAAAAAAGTTTTTGAATATAATAAAAAAGATCGTCCTGAGACGACCTTCTATTATTTTATACGGTAAAATCTTAAACCAGTTTCATCAAAAGAACCTCATCAATCTTCTCCACTTTCACGAGATTATTTTTCGTTAAAGTTTTTGAGGCTTTGTCCCATTTCTTTCCTGAAAGTTGAGATTGCTCTTTCACTTCTGCCAAAGCAATCTGTTCTCCTGATTTTAAGATTTCAAGAATTACTTTTTCATCTTCACCCAGTTCAATTTGAGGAACCGCTTTCTCAGGTCTCATTTGAGGGAAGAATAAAACTTCCTGAATAGATGCATTATTCGTAAGGAACATAATTAATCTGTCCATTCCGATTCCTAAACCGGAAGTTGGCGGCATTCCGTATTCCAGGGCTCTTAAGAAATCTTCATCAATAAACTGTCCTGCCTCATCATCTCCTTTTTCGGATAATTTTAACTGCTCCTCAAAACGCTCTCTCTGATCAATAGGATCATTAAGCTCAGAATAAGCATTGGCGATTTCTTTTCCGCAAACCATCAGTTCAAAACGCTCGGTTAAACCTTCTTTGCTTCTGTGTTTTTTCGTAAGCGGTGACATTTCGATCGGATAATCTGTAATGAAAGTTGGCTGAATAAAGTTTCCTTCGCATTTTTCACCAAAAATTTCATCAATTAATTTTCCTTTCCCCATCGTTTCATTCACATCAATTCCGATAGATTTCGCAAAGTCGAATAATTCCTGTTCTGTTTTTCCGGTGATATCGAATCCTGTAAATTTCAGGATCGCATTCGTCATAGAAATTCTCTGGTAAGGCGCTTTGAAATCCACTTCATATTCTCCGAAAGTAGCTTTTGTTGTTCCGTTTACCTGAATAGCACAGAACTCTAATAACTTCTCCGTGAAATCCATCATCCAGTTGTAGTCTTTGTACGCTACATAAATTTCCATTGCGGTAAATTCCGGATTATGGGTTCTGTCCATTCCTTCATTTCTGAAGTTTTTGGAGAATTCGTAAACCCCGTCAAAACCACCCACGATCAATCTTTTCAGATACAATTCGTTGGCAATTCTTAAATATAAAGGAATATCCAAAGCATTGTGATGCGTAATGAAAGGTCTTGCCGCAGCTCCTCCCGGAATTGCCTGCAAGATGGGAGTTTCTACCTCAAAATATCCTGCATCATTGAAGAATGTTCTCATCGCATTGAACAGTTTTGTTCTTTTTACGAAAACTTCCTTAATTTGAGGATTTACCGTTAAATCTACATAACGCTGTCTGTATCTTAGTTCCGGATCATTAAATGCATCGTGAACAACACCGTTTTCATCGGTTTTTGCTTGTGGAAGAGGTCTTAGAGATTTTGTTAACAGGGTGAAATTTTTCACTAAAACCGTCTTCTCTCCTACCTGTGTTGTAAACAGTTCACCTTCAATTCCGATAATATCTCCAATATCTAAAAGGTGTTTGTACACTTCATTGTATAAAGTCTTATCTTCGCCTGTACAGATCTCATCCCTGTTGAAGTACACCTGAATTCTTCCAGTAGAATCCTGCAATTCAGCAAAAGAAGCTTTCCCCTGAATACGACGAGACATCAGTCTTCCCGCGATCTTCACCTGTTTACTTTCTGCGAAATCCTGTTTTATAGATTCTGTAGTATCTGTAATGATGTATTCATCCGCCGGGAATGCATTAATCCCCATTTCAACAAGCTTATTCAGCTTTTCTCTTCTAATGATTTCTTGTTCTGATAATTGCATTTCTTATTTTTCTAAAAGCGTACAAATTTAGTGATTATTTACAAAATTTCACCTTAAACTTAAGGTAAATATTTTATACCATAATACTTTATTTTTAATGTAAATAATTCTTATAAAACTATATTTAAAAGATTAGTTTAAATTAAATATTAATAATCACTATATGATGAATTATAAATGAGTTTTATTTATTATCTTTGGTTTACCACTAATTATAAAATAATTTACTTATGAAAAAAAGGATTATCCTATTATCCTCCCTTTTATCAATGGGAGCAATTACTAAAGCACAAGTAGGGATAAATACAACTACTCCTACAGCTACATTTGACGTTGTTGCGAAAAATGCTACAGGAACCTCAACTACTGTAGACGGACTTCTCGCTCCACGTCTGGATCGCGAAAGAGCCCTAAATATGACTTCCGTTCCTTCCGGTACACTTATTTACGTAAATGATATAGCTACAGGATCTGCCACAGGACAGGCTGTCAATATCACAGCTACAGGTTATTATTATTTTGAAGGAGGGGTTTGGCAGAGACTTACTACTCCTTCGGCAGTTAATGCGCAGAATTGGGGACTTACAGGAAACTCCGGAACAGCATCCGGAACCAATTTTATGGGAACCACAGACAATCAGGATATTATCTTCAAAAGAAATAATATCCAGTCCGGAATTTTGGGAACAACCAATACATCTTTTGGAAATAATTCCATTCCTATCGCTGTGACCGGAACCGGAAACACCGCATTCGGATCGACTTCCTTAAATACAGTGACAACAGGCGCTAGAAATGTCGGAATTGGTTTAAATACAGGACGGGGGATCACAACAGGTTCTACCAACATCGCTATTGGCGGAAATGCTTTATCCAGTACAACAGCAGCTTCCATACAGAGAAATATTGCCATCGGTGACAATGCTTTAATTTCTAATAATGGAGGAAACTCAAATATAGCTATTGGTGTTAATACCGGAACCGCAATCAGTTCCGGATCTAATAATGTTCTTCTGGGAGATACGGCGGGCGGTGTATCTTTAACAACCGGAGCAAGCAATACTGTTTTGGGAAGCATTGCCGGTTCGGGATTAACCACGGGAAGCAACAACTTAATCTTGGGAGCTTCTGCAGGAACCAATATTACAACAGGCGGCACCAATATCGCGATTGGAAACAATACACAGATCCAGTCTGCAACCACAAGTAACCAGATGAATATTGGGAATGCAATTTTCGGAACAGGAATGACCGGAACTCTCGCCGCTCCGGCAGGAAATATCGGGATAGGAACTAGTACTCCTGCAAGAAGACTTGAAGTGAATGCCGCAACAGCTCCTATCAGAATAAGCAACTTACAGGCAATTGCAACAGGAAGTCCTACCACAACAGTTCCTTTAATACTGGATACCGCAACAGGAGATATTTATCAGGGTAAAGCTTCGGAAATGCTGATTTTCAACACGAATGTTATTCCTAATGCTTCTCCCGTTGTGCTTAATGCGACAGCGACAGCTTCAGCCATTGGAACGGCAACACAGTCTGTTTATAATACCACATTTACTTTAGCAAGACCTGCCATTGTTTCTATATTTTCATCGGTCTCCACGTCATTTGCCAATGCTGCAGGAGGAGTAATTACAGATGGTTCTCCGCGTATTTCAATTAGCTGGATCAGGATTTCAGATTCTACAGGCGCAACAATTATTCAGGATAATATGGGGCTGTCATCCGTTTCACACGTCAATTCTTTAACCGGTGCTACAACAAATGTCACCGGAAATTATCAGTCGGCTTCCAATCCTATGCTGAGTTTGCCTGCGGGAACTTACAGACTTGATATTTTTGCATTAACGGGATGTTCGAGTGGGCAGTCGGTTCGTGCTACTTATGGAACAGGAAACGACAATTTGTATGTGAAAGCAGATTATTTCTAAAATACGATTCTAAAACACAATAATTCATAAACGTCTTACAAATATTTGTAGGACGTTTTTTTAAAATGGATCACCATTTTGTATGTTTGTCGGGAGGAATAAAAGTCCAAGCCAATATCCTGCTGATTTTCTGTCCCTGAGACATTTCGATAATCCTGAAATCGACTGCTTTTATTTTCTTTAAAAGGAATGTTAATTTACTGAGGTTCTCTTTTTTTGAAACAAGACAGGTAAACCATAAAACCTGAGAGGAATACAGAGTACTTTCGCGAATCATATTTGTAATGAATGCCAGTTCTCCGCCTTCACACCATAATTCCGACTGTTGTCCTCCAAAGTTCAGTAATGGTTTTTTAACCGTAGATTTTTTAAGATTTTTTGTCTTTCTGAAATTCCCTTTCATGGCAGATTCTTCGGAATCATGAAAAGGCGGATTGCACATCGAAAATGCAAAACGATCTTCTTTATCAATAATATTCTTGAAAATATGTTCAGGTTCCGGCTGTTTTTTCAGATGTATAAAAGGGAGTAAATCAGGATTCTGACTTAAAATATATTCTGCGTTTTTCAGGGAATTGTCATTAATATCAGTTCCCGTCATTTTCCACCCGTAAGAACGATGGGCAATTAAAGGATAGACAAGATTTGCTCCTGTCCCGATATCCAGTCCTTTAATATCAGAATTCTGAGGATCTTTTTCACCGATTAAATCGGCAATATAATGAATGTAATCTGCTCTTCCGGGAATCGGAGGACAGAGATTACCATCGGGAATATCCCAATCCTGAACCTTATAAAAGTGTAACAGCAAAGCTTTGTTCAGCAATTTTACAGCCTTCGGAAGACTGAAATTAATTGTTACACTTTGATAAGCGTTCACAAAAACATAGTGTTTGAGTTCCGGTACACAGGAAATCAGTTGTTCGAAATCATAAGGATCACGATGCAGATTTCTTGGATGTAAAGCAGACTTTTCAGTCATCAATTATTTTTTCAGACTTAAAATATACTGTACCATTTTTTTGGCATCTTCTTTCGATACCTGTGGATGTGGAGACATCGGAACGCCTCCCCAAACTCCGCTTCCGCCTTCTATAATCTTGGAAGCGAGCATTTCTGCATCCTTTTCAGAATACTTATCTGCTATTTCCTGATAAGAAGGTCCTATCATTCTTTCATTCACCGCATGACATCCGGAACAGTCCAGCGTTTCAATAATTTTGTCGCCGGAAAGATTACTTTTCGCCGGTTCATTCATTGATGTAGCTTCAGGAGAAGCCGCATCAACAGGTGTATTTTCTTTTTTGGAACAGGAAAACATCAGCATTGCCAGACATCCTGTCAAAAACAGATTTTTCATTATTTTTTTGTAAGAGTATCTGCTTTAGCTTCAGCTGCAGGAAGAGATTCTGCGGCATTTACTTTTGCTGCTTCAGTTTTTTTGGCAGTAGAATCCACCACAGTTGGAGCATCCGGCTCTGGCAACATCGTGTTGCTGTCCTGTAAGTCATGATTTGGCTTTTTAGAGCAGCTAGCTGCCAATAAACCACCGATAAACGCGATTGCTAATACTTTTTTCATTATTTTTCCTATAAAAATTTAGACAAAAATATAAAAAATAAACTTTCAAGCTTATGATAAACCTCCATTTTTAAAGATATTTCATTAAATTTTTTCTGATAAAACATTTTTCTGATTAGTGAAAGCCATCAGTTTTCAGATTAAGTTTTTTTTAATTTCATATTTTTTTTGTTTTCATATTAAAAAAATTATATACATTTGTACTATGGTTAACAACAAAAATATGTGGTGGTGGCATTCAAACTCTTCGTCGGGTCTGATGTTATTGTCATGTTGTTAATGCTAAACAACCAACAGAAATAATTTATAACAAATAATAAAGACTTTGACGTAATCCGTTGAAGTCTTTTTTTGTTTCATCCATTTTAAAATTCAACTGCAATGTTCAGTAAAAAGATAAAAATAAAAACCGTTTCCAAAAAAACACTCGGAGATCTTCAGACTCCGATGAATATCTATCTGCAGATTCGCGACAAATTCAGGGATACTATTCTTCTGGAAAGCTCAGATTCTAAAAATATCGATAACAACTTCTCTTTCATTGCCATCAATGCGATTGCCGGAATCGAAATTAAAAATTTAAATGATTTTGAAATAAAACTTCCGGGACAGGAACCTGTAAAACAATTTATCATTGAAAATAAAATTGAAGATGTTTTTCAGAATTTCTCAGATCTTTTCGAATGCGAAAAAACGGCAGATCCTATAGAACAGACGGCACAAAGTCTTTTCGGATATACCAGTTTCGAGGCGGTTCAGTTTTTTGAAAATATTCAGTTCAAAGCACAGAGTCCCGAAGTTGAAATCCCGATTCTTCGTTACCGATTATATCAATATGTTATTGCCATCAATCATTACAATGATGAAATGCATATTATTGAAAATCAGATGGAAGGTGTAAAATCTGAATTTTACCTTCTTGAAAGCCTAATCAAGAATTTGAATTCCGTAATTTATCCTTTCGAAAAAGAAGGAGCAGAAACTTCTAATATTACGGATGAAGAATATATTGAACTCGTAAAAACAGCCCAGAAACACTGCATGAGAGGCGATGTCTTTCAATTGGTACTCAGCAGAAGGTTTCAGCAGAAATTTAAAGGAGATGAATTCAATGTCTACCGTGCATTAAGAAACATCAATCCTTCTCCTTATTTATTTTTCTTCGATTATGGCAATTACAAACTCTTCGGTTCAAGCCCTGAAAGCCAGTTAATCATCAAAAACAACAAAGCCGTTATTCATCCGATTGCCGGAACATTCAAACGAACAGGACATTTTGAAACGGATCTCCAGTCTATCGAAACTTTAAAAAACGATGAAAAAGAAAATGCAGAACACACGATGCTTGTGGATCTCGCAAGAAATGATCTTGGAAAACTCGGAAAAAACGTAACGGTAACCAAATTAAAGGAAATACAGCTTTTCTCCCACGTTATCCACATGGTAAGCGAAGTGACAGCGGATCTGCAGGAAAAAGTAAATCCTTTCGAAATGGTGGCAACAACTTTTCCGCAGGGAACTTTAAGCGGAGCCCCAAAACACAGAGCGTTGCAGTTAATTAACCAATATGAAAAAGATTCCAGAGGATATTATGGCGGATGCATCGGAATGATTGGCTTGAACGGAGACTGCAATCAGGCAATTATGATCCGAACTTTTTTAAGCAAAAACAATACGCTTTATTATCAGGCAGGAGCCGGACTTGTAGCAAAATCAAACCCCAAAAGTGAGCTTCAGGAAGTAAACAATAAACTGAATGCCCTGAAAAAAGCAGTGGAAAAAGCGGAGAAATTAGTGAATAGTTGATTGAGTCTAGTTGACAGAATTTAGAATTAATAAAAGCACAAATATGGAATTTACAAATTTAGATGTCTGGACTGAATCCAGAAAGCTATCAAATTTAATTTATGATTCAACTAAAAATTATCCAAAAGAAGAAGTTTTTGGTCTAACTAATCAAATCAGGAGATCTGCAGTTTCTGTTCCCTCGAATATTGCTGAAGGTTGTGGAAGAAATACATCAAAGGAAACCATTCATTTTTTATTTATTGCACGTGGTTCTCTTTATGAACTGGAAACTCAGCTTTATTTATCATTAGATCAAAAATATGTAAGAGAGGAAGAATTTAGCACCATCATCAATCAAATAATTCTTTGCAAAAAATTGCTAAACGGATTTATTAATTATTACAGAAAAAAATAAAAATGAATAATACAGAACCATCAACAAACAACCAGAAGCCATCAGCTAAAGTTCTCGTATTCGACAACTACGACAGCTTTACCTACAATCTGGTTCAGATTATCGAGAGAGTTTTGGATACCAAAGTGGATGTGGTAAAGAATGACCAGATCAGTCTGGAAGAAATCGATCAGTACGATAAAATAGTACTTTCACCCGGTCCCGGAATTCCCGAAGAAGCCGGAATTTTACTGGATCTGATCAAAGAATACGCTCCTACAAAAAGCATTTTAGGCGTATGTCTCGGTCAGCAGGCAATTGCAGAAGCTTTTGGAGGAAGTTTAACCAATCTTTCCGAAATTTTTCATGGAGTGGCAACTTCCGCAGATTTCGTAAAAGAAGACACCAAAATTTTTAAAAATCTATCCAGCGGAATTGAAGTCGGAAGATACCACAGTTGGGTTGTTAACCGCGAAGATTTACCGGAAGAACTGGAAATTACCGCAGTAGACAAAGATGGAATGATTATGGCGTTACAGCACAAAAAATATGATGTTCACGGCGTACAGTTTCATCCGGAAAGCATTCTTACTCCGCAGGGAGAAATTATCATCAAAAACTTTCTACTCAATTGAAAACAGCACAAATTCCCTCAACCATAAAACCTCCACAAATGAAAGAGATCCTGCAATACCTTTTTAATCATCATACCTTGTCCAAATCTGAGGCAAAGGCGATTATGATTGAGATTGCCCAGAATAAATTCAATGCAACCGAAGTTACGGCTTTTATAAGTGTTTTCCTCATGCGAAATATTACGCTTAAAGAGCTCGAAGGCTTTCGTGAAGCCCTTCTGCAAATGGCAGTTCCAGTAAACATAGATTCCGGAGACGCCATCGATATTGTTGGAACGGGCGGTGACGGAAAAAACACCATCAATATCTCAACTTTAGCAAGTTTTGTAGTTGCAGGAGCGGGACAGAAAGTAATGAAACACGGAAATTACGGAGCTTCCACCATCACCGGATCTTCCAATGTACTGGAAGAACTGGGCTACGAATTCAAAAACAGTTTGGAAAAACTGCAGGAAGATCTTGAAAAAGCCAACATCTGCTTTTTACATGCCCCCTATTTTCATCCGGCACTGCAATCGGTTGGTGCGCTGCGAAGAGCTTTAGGTCTCAGAACTTTTTTCAACCTTCTCGGTCCGCTTGTGAATCCAGCAAAACCTCAGTTTTCCATGATCGGCGTTTACAATCTGGAAATCGCAAGAATTTACCAGTATTTATTGCAAAAAGATAACCGTCACTTTACTCTGGTTCACGGGATGGACGGCTACGACGAGATCAGCCTTACCCACGACAGTAAAATTATTACCAAAAAAGGAGAAGAAGTCTATTCCACGGAAGATCTTGGTTTTGATTCTATTACGCATGAAAGCATAAAAGCAGGAGAAACGCCTCAGGAAACGGCAAAAATTTTCAGAAATATTCTTCAGGGAAAAGGAACGGAACAACAGAATGCCGTTGTATTGGCAAATGCAGCGGTTGCCCTTTATCACACCGATAAATTCGGAAGTTATGAAGATTGCCTTTTGATGGCGAAAGAAAGTTTACACGAAGGAAAAGCATTAAGAAGTTTGCAACTTCTTTTGGAATAATGAAATTGATTATGAATATTTTAGATAAAATCATACAAAGAAAAAAAGAAGAGGTTTCCTTCTCGAAATCGAATACTTCAGTCTCAGCATTGAAGGAATCTGAATTTTTCGGAAGAGAAAATTTTTCACTGAAAGAAAGCTTAAAAAAGAGAAGCGGAATCATTGCTGAATTCAAAAGACAATCTCCCTCAAAAGGAATTATTAATGATACAGTTTCACCTTTAAAAGTGGTTTCCGAATATGAACAATTCGGGGCGAGCGGAATTTCTGTTTTAACGGATCGTGATTTTTTCGGAGGAAGTTCTGAGGACATTCTGAATGTAAGAAATTCTGTAAATATTCCTATTCTGCGAAAAGATTTCATGATTGATGAATATCAGTTTTATGAAGCCAAAAGCATCGGTGCAGATGTTATTTTATTGATTGCAGCCTGCCTTTCACCGCAACAGGTTTCAGAATTTACAGAACTTTCTCACGAGTTGGGATTGGAGGTTTTACTGGAAATCCATACCGGAGAAGAGCTGAAACACATTAATAAAAACATTGATCTTGTGGGAATTAACAACAGAAACTTGAAAGATTTCAAAGTAGATCTGCAACATTCCGTTACTTTGAAAAATCAGCTTCCGAAAGACATTCTGTCTGTTGCCGAAAGCGGAATCTACAACGAAGAAGATTTCAGATATTTAAAAAATGAAGGTTTCGACGGATTTCTGATGGGCGAATATTTTATGAAACATGAAAATCCCGGAAAAAAGTTGGCTGAATTTATTTCGAATACAGGAATTTAAAAAATCAGGTATGAAATCACCAGACAACAATCTATTGACGAATAAAACCGCTCCGAAGCTAAAAGTCTGCGGATTAACCCAATCTGATCAGATTCAGAAGTTAATATCTTTACAGACAGACTTTCTCGGTTTTATCTTTTATGAAAAATCGCTCAGGTATGTTTTGAAACATTTGAATCCAGAACAGATTTCAGCAATTGAACATTCCGGAAAAGTCGGCGTTTTTGTGAATGAAAACTTAGAAAAAATAGTTGAAACAGCAGAAAAAGCAAAACTGAATTTTATACAGCTTCACGGCGATGAAGATGAATATTTTATTACTGAATTAAGAAAACAATTAAATTCTGAAATCAAAATCATCAAAGTGATCCGAATCGGAAACCAAAACTCTGATGAGCTTCAGAAAACAATCAATCAATATGTGCAAACAAACGATTATATTCTTTTCGACACCGATTCAAAATCATTTGGAGGAACAGGAAAAACCTTCGACTGGAATCTGTTAAACGACATTAAAATTCCCCTTCCCTATTTTTTAAGTGGCGGAATTTCAGAAGAAAATATAGAAAACATAAGCATTTTAAAACAAAAACCTTTTGCTCTGGACATCAATTCGAGGTTTGAAACAGAACCCGGAGTTAAAAACATCAATCAGATAAAAATATTTAAAGAAAAACTGATCTGATCATAAATTAAAACACAAAATTTGTTTAAACTCATATTAAAATTAACCGCAAAAGAGACAAAAGAATTTATTGGATTTATTTAAAGTATTTCAAAAGTCTACAAAGAAAAAAAATCTTTGATTTTTTTAAACTTATGTGCTCTTTTCTCCATTTAAGTATAAACTTAAATAACTAAAGTCTTACAATCTTTTGCATCTTTTGTGGTAAAAAAGTTTAAACAAGCTTACAATAAAAAAACAAAAAACATTGAAAAAATATTATTCGAGAAAACTGAAGCTTTTAAAATTTAAGAAATTAAATCTTGAAGAGATCGGAAAATCCGTTCACAGAGTCCTGTTTTCTCAAAAATTTGAAAATGAAAAAGTAGAAAGACTGCATGATTTTGTCTCTGAAAATGACAGTAATACAGAATATTGGTACATCGGAGGATTATTAAGTGATTTCATCGAGATCATTAAAAATTTTCACAAAGAAGATGTCGAATATTTCTTTAAAACCATTCATTTCTGGGACAGCTATCATTTGGTAGTGATTGCCGACAAATTGCTAGACAGCAACGTAAAAGCCAGTGTGAAATATGATTTCGGAATCGTTTACTGTAAAATTTTCTGCCTGTATGAGAAATTCGATTCTTATTATCTTGTTGATAATCTTGAAATTGCGATTACCATGTACAACTCGAAATTAGATTTAGATATTTTAATAGATTTAACTGCAAAACTGCATCTGCTGCATCAGAACAAACAGATCAGCAGACAGCAGTTTGATTATAACCTTTCACTGATAAATACATTACAAAATGAATTATAGAAACCCCGACGAACACGGATATTATGGAGAATTCGGAGGCGCTTTCATCCCGGAAATGCTCTACCCGAACGTAGAGGAACTGCAAAAAAACTATCTTGACATTATTGAATCTGAAGATTTTCAACAGGAATATCAGGATTTGTTAAAAAATTACGTAGGACGTGCAACACCACTGTATTTTGCGAAAAATTTAAGCCGGAAATACAATACCAAAATTTACTTAAAGAGAGAAGATCTCAACCACACCGGTGCGCATAAAATCAATAACGCTTTAGGACAGGTTTTATTGGCAAAACGTCTCGGCAAAAACAGAATCATTGCCGAAACCGGAGCCGGACAACACGGCGTTGCCACCGCTACAGCCTGCGCGCTTTTAGGACTGGAATGCATCGTTTACATGGGCGAAGTCGATATCCAGAGACAGGCTCCCAATGTAGCAAGAATGAAAATGCTCGGCGCAAAAGTCGTTCCCGCCACTTCTGGCTCCAAAACACTGAAAGACGCTGTAAATGAAGCCTTAAGAGACTGGATTAACAATCCCGTGACCACTCATTACGTGATCGGAAGTGTGGTCGGTCCGCATCCTTTTCCGGATCTTGTGGCGAGATTTCAGAGTGTGATTTCAAAAGAAATAAAAGAACAGCTTCTGGAACAGACAGGAAGAGAAAATCCTGATTATATTATTGCCTGTGTTGGCGGCGGAAGCAATGCAGCAGGCGCTTTTTACCATTTTGTAAACGAAAAAGACGTGAAAATTATCGCTGCTGAAGCAGGAGGTTTCGGTGTAGAATCCGGAAAATCTGCCGCAACGACTTTTCTGGGAACTTTAGGCATTCTTCACGGAAGCAAAAGCCTTGTGATGCAGACCAATGACGGACAGGTTATTGAGCCCCACTCCATTTCCGCAGGACTGGATTATCCCGGAATCGGACCTTTTCACGCGAATTTGTTCAGGGAACAAAGAGCAGAATTTTTCAGCATCAACGACGATGAAGCCCTGAAATCAGCATTTGAGCTCACCAAACTCGAAGGCATCATTCCCGCTCTGGAAAGTTCTCACGCGCTCGCGGTTTTCGATAAAAAGAAATTCAACGAAGACGATATTGTGGTCATTTGTCTCAGCGGTCGCGGAGATAAAGACATGGAAACCTATCTGAAACATTTGTAAAATAATTCGGGCGATAATTTCCGTCTTCCACTCCCGCTTTTTTGTTCCGCTTTGCTGCACAAAAAGAGCTCCGTTCAAGCCGGATCGCATCGTCTACATCAAAAATAATTTTTGTCATTACAAAGAACTGATG
Source organism: Chryseobacterium sp. C3 (assembly GCF_014218905.1). Lineage (NCBI taxonomy): Bacteria > Pseudomonadati > Bacteroidota > Flavobacteriia > Flavobacteriales > Weeksellaceae > Chryseobacterium > Chryseobacterium sp. C3. The sequence continues at coordinate 268,344 of NZ_JACLCU010000003.1, forward strand.
AACTTACACTTTATTTAACCATAAAAGTCATAAAAGATAAACTAAATGATTAGTGTTTATCAATAAAAAGATCACAACAGCTTTCAAAAAATCTTTGATTTTTTACACTTTTGAAAACTAATGTTATCAACCTTATCTTTATAAATATCTTTTGCACCTTTTGCGGTTAAAATAAAAACCATTTTAAGCAGATCTTTACAAAATGACATCATTAAAAAGCATTTTTAAATGAAAAAACTAAATATATACTTCACCGCAGGAATTCCCGAACTGGAAAACACTGCTGAAATCATACAATTAATTCAGGATTCCGGCGCAGAGATGATCGAAATCGGGATGCCGTATTCAGATCCCGTTGCAGACGGTCCCGTTATTCAGCAGGCTCATGAATTAGCCCTGAAAAACGGAATGACCATCGAAAAACTGTTCTCACAACTGAAATCCATTAAAAACGAAATAAAAGTTCCTTTAATTTTAATGGGCTACATCAATCCCGTGCTGCGTTTCGGATTTGAAGAATTCTGTGCAGCATGTTCGGAAAGCGGAGTTTCAGGATTAATTATTCCCGATCTCCCTCCTATTGAATTCGAGAAAAACTATCAGAAAATTTTAGCAAAATACCATCTGAATTTCACCTTTCTGGTGACTCCCGAAACTTCGGACGAAAGAATTTTGTACCTCGATTCCTTAAGTTCCGGATTTTTGTATGCGGTCAGTTCGTCTTCAACCACCGGAAACGATCAGGCTGTTCTCAAAAACGAGGAATATCTTTCAAGATTAGCTTCACTTCCTTTGAAAAATCCGGTGATGATCGGTTTTGGAATCAAATCAAAAGAAGACTTCGAAAATGTAACCGAAAAAGCGGATGGCGGAATCATCGGAACTGCTTTCGTCAACATTTTACTTCAAAATAGAGACTGGAAGACCAAAGCTATAGATTTCATCCATTCCATTAAAGCCTAAAAATCACTAAATTTGTGTATTCAAAAAATGATATGAATACAATTCAGAATAAAGTAGTAGAATTTGAAGACTTAGGAACGCGGGAATATCAGTCGGCGTGGGATTATCAGGAATCTCTGATGAAAAACATCATAGATCTGAAAATTAAAAACCGCGATCTTCCTGCGGAACAGCACAGCGAAACGCCCAATCATTTTCTTCTTGTAGAACATCCTCATGTATATACGCTGGGAAAAAGCGGACATGAAGAAAATATGCTTGCCGGAATTGATAAACTGAAAGAAATCGATGCCACTTTCGTAAAGGTAAACCGCGGCGGAGATATTACGTATCACGGTTACGGACAGATTGTAGGCTATCCTATTTTAGACCTTGAAAATTTCTTCACAGACATTCATAAATACATGAGAAATCTGGAAGAAGTCATCATCAGAACCATTGCCGAATACGGATTGAAAGGCGAACGTTCTCCCGGAGAAACCGGAGTCTGGCTGGATGTGGGAAAACCTTATGCAAGAAAAATCTGTGCTATGGGGGTAAAAGCTTCACGATGGGTAACTTTACACGGATTTGCTTTAAATGTAAATACGGATATGCGTTATTTTGAATACATTATTCCGTGCGGAATTAAAGACAAACAGGTAACTTCCTTAAAAAGAGAACTGGAAAGAGAACTCACTTCTGAAGAAATGGAAGATATTAAGGCTAAAATAAGAAAGCATTTTACAGAGGTTTTCGAAGCGGAACTTATTGCTAAGTAATTTTTACTAAATAACATTTCCCTGCATATTGCGATGTGCAGGGATTTTTAATTAAAAAATCAATATTAGAAGTACGTTCGGCGTTCCGTGGGAACGCTATCTTTAGAAAATTCATTGAGAATTACAGATATCAATCCTACGGATTGATTGATGAACTGATTCTTATTTCTACACAGATTCTGCTCCTAAAGGAGCAAAGACTTTTACTATAAACAACTTAAATAACTTCAGTTCGGGATAAGAAATAAATTTAAATAATTGATTTATAGCATTGTATTGATTTATCGCAAAGAAAAACAAAAAATTTTTCTACTTATTGAAAGTTTGCAAGCTAAACAAAGGCACTTCGTTTATGTAAAAAAGACAAAAATGGTATTACATTGATAAGTTTTACGCCTTTGTATATCTTAAAAGCTGAATTCCTGATAATTGAATCTCTTTGTTTAACCTTGCGATTAAGAAGACTTATCCCGAACTCAGGTTAAATAGAAAAACAGAAAGATTTCAGCCGAAACTTATCATCAATTTTACCCAACCTAACCTTGATCGTTAATACTGAAGTCTGGTGAGATTGATAAAATATGATCAATTTATGACCCATTAATTTCATCGAATTCACGTTAAATACTTTCGCCCAATTTAATTTTTCCAGTATTCATCGGTAATCTGAATGCCTGATAAAATTTCTTAAAAATTTTGAATTTTATATTCAATTTTTTATTATTTTTAAAATCACAACGCAGTGAAATATTAACAATAAACTGCACATCATTAACCACAAAAATTAAAACTATGAAAAAATTTCTGCTATCCGCAATGGCTTTTGTGATGGTACTTTCCTCTAATGCCTGTTCAGATTCCAGTGCCAATCAGGATCCGAATCTTGTTGTAAAAGAAACCAATGAAAATGCCATGAGAGACTTTGGCAGTACTATTCCGGTAGGGATCCAGAAAGAAGGCAATGTCCTGAAAGTTTCTTTCATCATTTCTGCGCAGTTCTATGAAATTAAAGACAGTAAAGAAAATGAAGCCTTCATCTCAATGATTCAATCAGCGGTCGAAAATGAAACTCCGGTTCATGTTTTTCTGAAAAAAAATTCCAACGAAATTGTCAAAGTTGAAAAAGCAACCGATGAAGATGTTACTTACTTCAAATCCATCTTCACCAAAGAAACTCAAAGCGAAACGAGCAAAGCAGTAAGTGTAATTCCGAATCAGGCGACTCTGAACAATCTTTTCATACAGATCAAAAATCAGTCGTGCGGAACTTCTACAGCTTCTTCACCATGCATCACGTTCAGATATGCAGTAGACGGATGTTATGCAAGAGCTCATAAAATGAGACAGATCCTTCTGAATGCAGGTTATGACTGCGAAAAACAATTTGTCTACGGAAACTTAAAAGCTTCTACGGGAACGTGCTGTGTTTCGTGGGGATATCACGTAGCTATTTTAGTAAGCTTTAAAAATGCTTCCGGTGTGGTGGAAAAAAGAATTATAGATCCTTCTCTTTTCACCTCCGGACCGGTAACCGATGTTACATGGAGAAATGCGTGCGTAAATACAAGCTGTGGTTCCGCCTCTGCTTCTTCTTACGCCAATACGGCAGGAAATGTATATTACAGAAGTCCGTCCGGTTCGCTGCTTTATGACAACAATTATATAAACACGAATTGTGTACTGACAAAATTTTCTACATTATCCGGATGCTCTCCTGTTCCGGCTCCAAGTGTAGCAAGCTGCGGATTCTAACAAATCTTTTATATAGCTCCTGCAATTATTTGTTATTTTGCAGGAGCTTTTTTAAATTTTATTTTCATGAAAATCTTAACCTATATCCTCTTCATAATAATGATGGTCATTTCCTGCTCCGGCAATCAAAGTTCACAGAATCTTACGTGGTACAACAATTCGGTAATTAGTGATATTACAGATGATCCGGATCGGCCACAGGAATTTGCCCGTGTTTCCATAGGAATCAGCGCGCAGGTTTTCTATCTTTCAAAAAAATCTCAGGATTATACTCATCTTATCGAAAAGGCAACTTTAAGTCTTAAGAAAAGCAAAAAATATGATATTGGCATTGAAAATAAAACCAATATTATCAGACAAATCAAAGACCCAAAATAATATTTTCATCTCATTATCATTTGATTACAGATATTCCGGCATCAATCCTCAGTTCCGCTCCGTGAATGTAAGATGCTTCATCGGAAGCAAGAAAAAGTACCGCTTTTGCAATTTCCGAAGGTTCTCCCTGTCTTTTAAAAGGAATGGTAGGAATAATATCCTTTACGGCTTCATCAATCTGTTCTGAATTTAAACCCGTATTATTAAAAATATTGGTTTTGATATGTCCCGGACTGATTCCGTTCACTCGGATTCCTTTTATCGTCAATTCAGTTGCGAAAGTTTTGATAAAAGATTGAACTGCCGCTTTTGCCGCAGAATATACTGAAAAATTGGACATTCCGAATTCTGTGACAAAAGAAGTATTAAACACAACCGAACTCCCCTCTTTCATTAAAGGAAGCATCTGCTGAACAGTAAAAAAACTTCCTTTTACCAACATATTGAAAAGCTCATCAAAATGATGTTCATCCACATTTTCAATCGAAGCAAATCTTCCGTATCCTGCATTTGCAAATACCAGATCGATATGTTCCGTTAATTTTTCAACTTCATTTCTAAGATTCATCAGGTCGCTTATTTTTCCGGCATCCGAAACTATTCCGAAAGCATTTTCGCCTAGCTTTTTTACGGCATTTTTTACATTTTCTTCACTTCTTCCGGTGATGATTGCCTTTCCGCCTTCTTCTATAAACTGTTGTGCTGTTGTGAATCCCATTCCGTTGGTTCCGCCTGTAATCAGAGTGGTTTTGTTTTTAAATCTCTGCATTGTTTTTGGTTTAAAATTCTTCAGCAAAAATGGAAAGTTCAGTCTTCATAAAAAATCCGATTCCTGCGATGTTTTAAGAAGGTTTTAAAAATTTTTAAATTAAATTTAACAAAATTAAATTGCACACAATTTAATTTGGCAATATTTTTGCATCATAGTATTCAAATTAAAAAATTAACAAAATGTCATTAATAGAAGATTTAAACTGGAGACACGCTGTAAAAGCATATGATCCAACAAAAAAAGTATCAGAAGAAGATTTAAATAAAATTTTAGAAGCCGCAAGACTCGCTCCTACTTCTTCCGGATTACAGCCTTTCCGTGTGATCGTAGTAGAAAATCAGGAATTAAAAGAAAAAATGGTTCAGGGAGCTTTGAATCCTGAAGTAATGAGAGATTCTTCTCATGTTCTGGTTTTCGCGGCATGGGACAGTTATTCTGATGAGAAAATCGATAAAGTGTACGATCATCACACCGATGTAAGAGATTTGCCGAGAGGAAGATTTTCCAGCTACACCGATAAAATTAAAGAAATCTATGGTGCGCAGACTCCCGAAGAACATTTCGCGCATACCGCAAGACAAACGTATATTGCTTTAGGACTTGCCATGGCTCAGGCTGCGGAACTTAAAGTAGACAGCACTCCTGCAGAAGGTTTCAGCAATGAAGTGGTGGATGAAATTTTGGGCTTGAGAGATTTAGGCTTAAAAAGTGTGAGTTTACTGTATTTAGGATACAGAGACGAGAAAAACGACTGGCTGTCGCACATGAAAAAAGTAAGAATTCCGATGGAAGAATTCATCATCAAAAAATAAAACCTCTTCATTTTTCAGAAATCATGGAAAATCCCGAATTTTTAAAATTAGAAAACCAGCTCTGCTTTCCTTTATATGTTATTGCCAAGGAAATTACGGGGCTTTACCGTCCTTTTCTCGATGAGCTGGATATTACCTATCCGCAGTATCTTGTGATGATGGTGCTTTGGGAACATGACGGACTTCCGGTGAACAGCATCGGCGAAAAGCTGTATCTGGACAGCGGAACACTTACACCGCTTCTTAAAAGACTTGAAAATAAAGGATTTATCGAAAGAAAAAGAAAAAAAGAAGATGAACGTGTGGTGGAAGTTTTCATCACAGAATCCGGAAGAAATTTACAGGAAAAAGCCTGTGGAATTCCGGAAAAATTATTTCAGAAAATCGGAGCATCGCCAGAAGACTGGAAAGCTCTGAAAGAAAATGTTCAAAAAATATTAACTAAAATAGAAAAATAAATGAAAACTTTGTATACAACAAAAGTAACTGCAACAGGAGGAAGAAACGGACACGTAAAAAGCGAAAACGGAGTTCTTGATCTGGACGTGAAAATGCCTAAAGCTTTAGGCGGAGCCAATGACGATTTCACCAACCCTGAAATGCTTTTCGCAGCAGGATATTCTGCGTGTTTCGACAGCGCACTGAACCGAGTAATTTCTTTGTCTAAAGCAAAAACCGGAGAAACTACAGTAACGGCGGAAGTAAGCATCGGACAATTGGAAAACGGCGGTTTCGGATTGGCGGTTCAGCTTGATGTGAATATTCCAGAAGTTTCTATTGAGGAAGCACAGGCTTTAACAGAGAAAGCGCACCAAATCTGTCCGTACTCTAATGCAACAAGAAATAATATCGAAGTAAAACTTTCAGTTACGAACAACTAATTCAGCGTTTTACGGTATAAATATCAGAATCTGTTTCTTTGGAAGCAGATTTTTTTTGTTTAGTAATATGAGAAATATGAAACAGAAATTTGTTTCATCCGAAAAACGTTTATATGTTTGTTGTAAACTCATTTTAAATTTAACCGCAAAAAGTACACAAAAGTCTTTATTGGATTTATTCAAAGGTATTTCAAAAGTCTGCAAAGAGAAAAAATCTTTGATTTTTTAAACTTATGTTATCTTTTTCCCATTTAAGTAGTAAACTTAAACAACTAAAGTGTTACAATCTTTTGCATCTTTTTCGGTAAAAAAGTTTAAACAGAATTTCTTTAAAAACCATCATCATTTGAAAAAGTTTTTCATCTTATTCATCACAATTGTTAGCTGTCTTCAGTTGTATGCTCAACATACGTATGTTTTTTTCGGTTCTTTTAACTGGGAAAAAGAAACGGAGGGAATTTATGTGTATGAATTGAACACGCAAAACGGAAAATTATCAAAAATTGCTTCTGTTTCGGGGATTTCAAATCCTTCTTTTCTCACTTTGTCACCGAACGGAAAATATCTTTTTGCGTGTACGGAAAGCAAAACAAAGAATGGCGGAAGTGTAAGCAGTTTTGAATTTAATCCCGATAAAAAGACTTTACAGTTCATCAGTAAACAAATCAGCGGTGGTGAAAATCCGGTTTATCTTACGGTTCATCCAAGCGGAAAATGGCTCGTTAATGGAAATTATACGGAAGGAAGTGTTTCTGTTTACCCGATCTCAGAAAACGGAACTCTTAAACCTTTTGTGCAGAATATCCCATTTTCAGAAGGAAGTGTAAATCCCGACAGACAGGATCGTGCGCACATCCACTCCACCGTTTTTTCTCCGGATTCCGATTATCTATTTCTGCCTGATCTCGGAGCGGATAAAATTCGCGCCTATCGTTTTAACAATGAAAAAAATACACCTTTGCAGGAAGCTGAAATTCCTTTTATAAAAACAACTTTAGGAGCGGGACCGAGGCATTTTACCTTTCATCCGAATGGAAAATTCGCGTACTGCATTGAAGAAATGGGCGGTGCAATAAGTGTTTATGCTTACGAAAACGGAAACCTGAAACCGCTTCAGAGGATTTTTACCCATCCTGAAACCTGTAAAGAAGATTTTGAAAGTTCTGATGTTCATCTTTCGCCGGACGGAAAGTTTTTGTACGCTTCCAACCGCGGAAAAGAAAATAATATTGCTATTTTTTCAATTCAGGACGACGGAAGCCTGAAAACAATTGGTTATCAGTCTGTAAAAGGGAAACATCCGAGAACATTTAATCTCGATCCAAGCGGACAATTTTTAATCACCGCCAATACGGCGACGAATAATGTTACGGTTTTTAAAAGAAATCCTGAAACCGGTTTGCTGAAAAAAGCCGGAAGAAAAATTAAGATCAGAAATGTTTCGAATGTGCAGATCAGAAGATATTGATTGTTTTTTTACAGGTAATTTCGATTTTAACCGCAAAAGAGACAAAGAAAATTAACGCGTTTATAAGGATATTCGAAGATCTCAAATGAATAAAAATTTCTCTCATCTTTTCTGATTCAATAAAAGTTGAAACAACTTATTGTATCTTTCAAATTGTAAAAAGTTACTTTATGAAAATGTACATCATTGTTTTAAATACTGTTCCCGATAAATTAGTTCCTGTTATTACTGCACACGCTTCTTTAGCCTGCTACAAAAAATTTGAGGACAACGAAAATATGATTCAATGGATCAGCGGAATATTCAAAAAAGTAGTTTGTGTGGTAAACGAAACCGAATTTAACAGTTTTAAAAATGAGACAGATTATGTTTTACTGACGGAATCTTCACTAGAGAACAGAGAAGTCGCTTTGGCATTTTGTCCGAAAGAGGAATATCCGAAAAAATTTAAATTTCTGAAAATGTGGACTCCACAAAATATATAATGATAAATTTAGACCGAACAAAAATAATTTTGTTTACTCTTAACAAATGCAATCCGTACATGAAGTTCAATTTAACTGTTATCATCTTATTCCTATTTTTTAGATGTACTCAAACTAAGAAAGATGAAAATGAACTTTTAATTCCTAAAAATAATTTCAGTGTTTCACTTCTGAATAAAAAACTGGACAGCATACGTAAAAATCATGTCAAAAATGACTCTTCAAACATCTTACTTTTAGACAGATACGATAAAAGGCTGAACAAAAATTATCTGCACGGAGCCATTCATTTTGTAATAGTAGATAAAAACATCTCCTATTATGCAATAGACACTTTTAAACCAACAGTTCTCATGTGTGGTAATCAGCCTTCTTTTTCGAAACAGGATTCTCTAATTTTTATAGAAAAGAGTAATGTATTCGCTGATAAACTGCAAAAAATTAAAACAACAGAAATCATAAAAATTCTTGCTCAAAATAAAGCAGCTATTACCCAAAAATCAAACGGAACTCCTTTGAATATATCTTTTGCTTTGAAAAATGATACTTTAAAAGGTTCGACAATCTACGACATTGTCAGTTTTATGGAAAATAACGGAATGGAGTTTTATACTTTCCGAAGGATGAACAATTATGAATTGATAAAAGCCAAATAATTCTTACCTCGTCCCAGAATCGCTCTTCTTAAAAGCATCTACTTTCTGATAAGAATCGTTTTTCTCTTTTTCTTTTTTGTCTGAAATTAAAATTCCGAAAAGATGATCGATTTCGTGCTGGAAAATAACGGCTGTAAAACCTTCCACAATTTCTGAATATTTCTGACCTTTTAAATCGACATATTCAAGCTGAATGACTTTGCTTCGGTAAAACTGATCTCTGAAATCGGGAATCGAAAGATCGCCTTCGGGACCTAAATTCTGTAATTCTGACCTCCAGACAATGACAGGATTGATAAAATATTCCAACGGTTCACCTTTTTTATCAAAACGCTGAACCCAGATTACTTTTCTGTTGATTCCAATCTGTGGTGCGGCAATTCCCACTCCGCCATCGGTGGAAAGTAAAGATTCTTTCATTCTACTGACCAAAACTGCCGTGTTTTTATCCAGCGGATCGATTTCTGCGGAAAGGCTTAATAATGTTTTGTGCTGATTTTCGTCTGTGGTCTGATAAATCGGCAACGCAGAATTTTTATCTCCCTGATTGATAATGGAAATTTCACTTTGTGTAAGTTTTTGAGCGTTCATCAAACCGATGAAAAAGATGAAAAGAAGGGATATTTTTTTCATTTTTCTGAATGTTTTGCAAAGATAAATATTGCAGACTAAGTTTTGTATATTTTGGTTGAAACCCAATTGAATTTTTGATAAAAAGCAATGAAAAATATGCAGACCTCATTGCATTTTAAACGAATCATTGTCATTCTGACGAAGGAAGAATCTGCTTGAAATTCTCACACACTTTTAATCTAAATGAAAACATAACTTTTTACTTTTCACTTTTTACCTGGCTCTTTCTCAATATGTTTTCGTCATATCACTGGGAATGATCAAATTAAAATCGGTGGGAATGTAGTCTTTCTCAGGAACTTTTAATTCAGAATCATCTGATTCAAAAACAGAAATGACCGCCATTTTCAGGTTCGGATTTTTTTGTTTAATGTACCAGTAAATCCCGCCAAATTCCTTGCTGTGATAGTTTCCGTTGTAATGGATGAATGTTTTTCCGGATTGCAGATTTTTCAGGATGGATTCCGCCATAGTCGCATCTTTTATTGCCTGAGCGGAAATAAAATTCATCACTTTCGTTCCTTCTGCGTGATCGCCCATCATCGCTTTCATTTCAGGATAACCCGGCGTTTCTAGTGTTACTTTTATGGGAAGTTGTGCGATATAAGATTTTTCTTTTTCGGATAAATTATTCAGAGATTCCAGACCTTCTTTGGCGGTTTGGGATGCATATTTTCTGGGAATATTGGTTGCGATGAAATTCAGCTTTTTTGCTTTGGCAAAATCAACCAAAGGTTTATAATCGGTCGTGAAATTATTCCAGAGTCTTGCGGAATCTTTCAGTGTTTTCGCATCTATTTTCCCATTAAGGTATTGATTCAGTTGTTGCTGATTGTCTCTTTCGAACATTTCAGCACCTAAAATAAGCTGTCCGTTTTTCTGAGTATACAAACCTTCCGTCACTTTAAGCTGTAACCAGTGGTTGATGGAATTATTATGATTTTCACCAAAGAAAACCACGTCGTAATCAGCCAGTTGTCTGATGAGTTTTTCGGGCTTTATTGATTTTCCTTTTTTGTCGTAAAACTGATAGGCTTTAAATTGCTGTGCCTGAAATGAACAGAAAACAGTAAGAAAAAAGGCTGTGAAAAGGTTTTTCATTTTAATTTTGTTTTTAAACACGAATGGCTTTACAAATATCATGATATAATTTTAATTACTTGTTGTTTTTTTTAAACACGAATAACACAAATGGCTTCACGAATATCACAATATAACTTTAATTTTTTAATGATCCATTGTTTATTTTAACGCGAAGCTTTTTTAAACACTAATCACACAAATGGTTTCACGAATGACACAATGTAACGTTGATTTATTTTAACGCAAAGTAAATATTTTAAAGTAAGCAAAGTTATTCAGATTTCATCTTTTATTAAGCGAACGTTTTATGATCGCATTTGGCAATGTCTTAGCTGAGTGGCTAGTTCTATCATTTGCTGAACGAAGTGCCCTTGCGAACAAAAAAATATCCTCAATTAGGTCAAAAAGACTTCGCGTTCTTCGCGTTAAATATCGTATCATTTGTGAAAAATATTAGTGCGATTCGTGTTTAAAAAAGCTTCGCATTAAAATAAATCAACGTTACCTTGTGTCATTCGTGAAACCATTCGTGCCATTTGCGTTTAGATAAAAAAAGCCGCCTGTAAAAAACAAAACGGCTTAAAGAAACTATCTAACTATTTCAATTTATTTTTCAAGATCGGCAACGAGGTCTTTCCATTCCTGTAATTCCGGGATTCCGGGTTTTCTTTTTCCGAAAAACTGAACGATAAAATCGCCCTCTTTATTGAAAACTTCAATGGCGGTCACTTCTCCGTCTTCCGTCGGTTTTTTCACAATCCATGCTTCCGCAATTTTGGTAACGTCCAGATGCAGATTGAAATCCGGATCCATCACGTTGAACCATTGCTGATGCCAAAGTGTTTTTTTCACATTTCCCGTATGAATCTGGATGATTCCCCTGTTTCCGACAAAAATCATGATCGGAAGTTCTTTTTCCGATGCATCTTCCAGTACATTTACGACTTTTGAGCTTTCAATTTTCTTTGCAAAACCTTCAGGAGCCAGTCTCAACGCCTGCGTTCTGCTCACTCCGAATTTTCTGGTCATCATAAAGAAATCGTGCGTATCTTTCAGTTCTGTCCATGCTTTTTGAAAGCCTTCTACATCAATTTCGGCATCCGGTTTTTCTTCTGCTTTCGGAGCTGCTTTTTCAAAATCGAAAGATCCGTTCTGCTCTTCTGCTTTATATTTTTCTGCCATTTCATCGAATGCAGCTTCATTGCTGTCTTTGGTAAGGTAAATTTTATGCAGCGCCAAACCGTCTTTTCCGAAAAACTGAAGGCTTTTTTTATCTCCTTCCACCACTGCAAAAGCAAATTTCCAGTGATTCAGGAAAATCCTTAAATCAATATCTTCTCCCACGAAAAGCTGTGCATGAGGACTGCTGAAATCGCCGTTCAGATACACTCCTTTTCTTTCGTGAACGCACTCTTCGTTGCGTGTAAGCGCCATTACTTTTCCTAACTGCTCTGCTTCCGCTAAAATATTCTGGAATTCCGGCTTCAGAACCGTTACGCCTTCTCCTACGCTGGTTGCCAACAGTTCCGCTTCGCTTACTCCGAGTTCTGCTGCGGCATTTCGGATTCTCAGATGCGGATTTTCAGCTTTAAGAGCTTCCCATTTTTCCTTCAGATCGTTTACTAATGTGCTCATTTATTTATTTTTTAATGGTTAAAATTGTGTAATTTCTTGTGATGGTTTCTTCTCCGGTTTTGCTTTTTACTTCTTCCTGCCGTTCGGAAATTTTCATTCTTTTAAAATAACTTTTGGAAACAGTTTCCTCCATTTCATCGGTATTGTACAATGTAAAACCGAACTGCGTAAAAGGAAGTTTTTCCATGAAATTGCGCTGTCCGAAAGTGAGAACAAATGTTCCGTTGTCTTTCAGAACTCTGTAAATTTCATTGAGAAAATCTGTTGGTTTTTCCCAGAAATAAACGGTGTTTACGGTAAATATTTTATCGAATGTTTTGTCTTCAAAAGGCAGTTCTGTTCCTTCATACAGGATAAATTCAGCCTGATTTTTAAAATCTTTATTCAGTTTTATGGCTTCATGATGCATGGTTTCCGAAATATCAATTCCGGTATATTTTACATCAATGGCTTTGTTTAAAATATTTCTGACATGCCCTGCATTTCCATGACCGATTTCCAGAACGTGTTCATTGTCTTCTATTAAAAGGGTCTGTATGCTTTCCAACGTCATTCCGATGTTGGTTTCATTCATCATTTCGCCGATCTCAATTCCTTTTTCTCCTTGAGGATGGGCGAGATTCTGTGCTAATATTTTCAGTTTTTCTGTATCCATATTATCCAAAAATAATCATTGGGTGCGAAGTTACCGGATGATTGCAGATTGTACACGGAAAATTGTAGGCTTCCCGGATATTTTCTGCGGTGAAAACCTCTTCCGGAGTTCCGTATGCGGCAACTTTTCCTGATTTCATTAATAAAACTTTATCGGCATATTGTGCGGCAAGATTGAGATCATGAAGAACAACAATCGCAGAATTGGCTTTTTTGGTAAAATTTTTAATGATTTCCAATGCTTTGTACTGATGTTTAATGTCTAAATTATTTAAAGGTTCATCTAAAAAAACAAGTTTGTGGGCAATTTCGTTCTGAAGCTGCGCAAAAACCCTCGAAAGATGAACGCGCTGTTTTTCGCCTCCCGATAAAGTGTTGTATTCTCTTTCTTTTAAATGCAGAATATCCGTTTCATTCATCATTCGGTTTGTCGATTCATGGTCTTCTGTTTTAGGCTGTGCATCGAAATACGGATAACGTCCCATCATCACGACCTCTTTTACTTCCAGCGGAATATCGTTGCTGTTGTGCTGTGAAAATTTGGCTTTGTGTTTTGAAAGCTCTTTCACATTCCAGTCGTTGATATGCCTGTTTTTAAATACAATCTGCTGTTCAGATTTAATTTCATTGGCAAGAATACTCAGAAGGCTCGATTTTCCTGCTCCGTTTGGACCGACAATTGCCAGAAATTCGCCATATTCCAGATGAACGTCCACCGAATCCAGAATATGAAAGGTTTTATGCTGATAACTGATCTGATGCGCTTTTATCATAACAGTGATTTTTTAAATTTAACTAAAATCGCAATGAAAACCGGACCTCCCATTAAGGCGGTTAAAATCCCGATCGGAAGTTCCGAAGGTTCCACAATACTTCTGCTGAAAGTATCTGCCGTCAACAGCAAAATACTTCCGCAAACTGCTGATAACGGTAAAATAACAGCATAGTCTGATTTAAACAAAAATCTTAAAATATACGGAACGATAAGCCCGACAAAACCAATGGTTCCTGAAAATGCTACACAGCTTCCCACCATTAAAGCCGTAATAAGGATGATCTGCTTTTTTAATCTTTCTACATTAATTCCCAAATGCTGTGCATCTTTTTCGCCTAACATCATTGCATTCAACGCTTTACCTTTTGGCAGTAAAACCGTGTACGAAATAACCAGAACGATTCCCAAAATGATATTCTTCGTCCATGTTGCAGCGGCTAAACTTCCTAAATTCCAGAACGTTAAATCTCTTAACTGGTCGTCTTTTGAGATGTAAATCAGGAAACCTGTAATGGAAAATCCGATCGCTGTAATGGCAACTCCCGATAATAACATCATCACGACATTGGTTTTACCGCCGCTGGTTGAAATTCTGTACACCAGAAGCATGGAAATAAAAGATCCGATAAAAGCCGCGATCCCCACCAATGAAAACTGTACGGCTTCAGGAAGAAATTCTCTGAAATATCCTCCCAAAACGATGGTAATGGCTGCAAGCAGGGTTGCTCCGGAAGTGAGCCCGATTAAATCTCCCGTTGCTAGAGGATTTCTGAACAATCCCTGCAAACCTGTTCCGGAAACCGCCAACATACTTCCAATAAGGATCGCCATCACAATTCTGGCTGCTCTTACGTCCCAGACTACATATTTATCGCTCATTGAGATTGACTGATCTCCGTTCATTATTTTTTGTAAAACAGTGAATGCAGACTGACCTCCGAAATCGTAAACTCCGGTGTTAAGCGACCCTACTGCAATGATGCAAAGCACTACGGTGCTTATGATGATGTAAACGGATAATTTACTTGGTGCTTTCAATCAGAAGTTGGTTTAATTCTACTGCTGCCTGTCCTAATCTTGGTCCGAAACCGGAAACAAGACCGCCGTCCATGGCAATAATTTTTTTATTTTTTCCGGCATTGGTTTGGGAAACTCCCGGCATTTTTAGCGCGCCTTCGTTTCCTCCCGCTCCCTGCAATCCGCTCGTGAAGAAGAATAATACATCGGGATTTGCCTTTACAACCGCTTCCGGTGTTAAAGGTTTGAAATCTTCAAAACCATTAACGGCATTCTGTCCGCCTGCAATTTCAATTAAAGAAGCCATCGGTGTATTTTTTCCTGAAACCATGAGCATATTTCCTCTTGCATAGATGAACAGGACTTTCGGTTTTTTAGCAATCGGCTGAATCTGTTTCAGATCGGCATCAATTTTATCATTCAGTTTCTGATAATCTGTATTTCCGACTGCTTTCGCTACTTCTGCGATCAGTTTTTTAGTTCCGTCAACAGTAAATTCCTGCTTGAAAATTTCTGTTTTGATGCCGGAAGATTTAATTTTCCCCATCAGTTCAGGATTGATGTCTTTATCGGAAGCCAAAATTAAGGTGGGAAAAACCGCCATAATAGGCTCGATGGTCATTGATCTTACGTGTCCCAGATCTTTAGCCGTCGATTTAAGAGATTCGGGAAAAGTACTTGTCACGTCGGTTCCCACGATTTCTTTTTCGTGACCCAAAGCGGCTACTATTTCAGTGATTCCGCCATTCAGCGTTACTATTTTATGAGCAGATTTGGGAGCTTCAGAGCTTTGTTCTGTTTTATTTTCAGTAGAAGCTCCTTCTTTTTTGCAGGAATAGACTGCCATTAATACAGATGCGGCAAGAATGAATTTTTTCATGATATCTTTTTATTTGATTTAAAAATTTTAGAACAAGGGTTTGTATTCGAACTGCGGATAGCCTCTTTCGCCGCTGCTGCTCGTAAGTCTGGTGAATCTCAGCTTAAAATAATATCCGTCCGGATCTTTGATGACATAAAATACATCACCTTTTACCTGATATCCGGAAGGTCCGACTTCTCTCCAGTTTCCTCCGATAACGCGCTGATCGTTGTAAATGAATTTCGACTGATCGATATCCGAAACTTTAAAATTATTGTAGGCTTCAACACCGGTTGTGGTTCCTGAAGCTTTTACTTCATAAGCTCCTGCTCCACCTACATTATTGATGGTGATAAAGTCTGCATACACATAGCTTCCAGCTCCTGTAATGGTATTGGTAAAGACCGAAAAGCAAAGATCCCATTTCTTTTTTTCAGGCTGAATGAAGAGTTCTTTTTCATTTTTCAGGCTGACGAAATTATAATTGTACGCGGAGTTTTTATTGATGGTTAATTCCTTGTGAGAGGTTGAGTTTATTGGGGCGTATTTTATTTTATATCCTCCGTTTGAAGTTCTCGAAACCTGAATTTTCATCCATCCTCTGCTTTCTCCGGCTGTGGTAACGCTTCCCGCAGGAACATTTCCTGTGTAAATTCCTTTCCCCATGTTCAGAAGATATACTGCATTTTCAGATTCATTGGGATTAATTTCTTCAATCGCGGTATAGCCTGAAGGAAAATTTCCCTTTACATCATCAATATAAATGGTGTTGGAAGGATTAAAATTCGCAACCTGTACAAGATCCTGCAAACCGGAAACCTCAGCTTCTGTGACCAGATCGATATTCGCAGCATTCGGGATTTTTCCTGCTGCCATCATCAGAGAAGAATTAAGAATGACTTTAAAATTGCTTCCTGAATACAAAGCGAGATCCCAATCGGTTCTTTTGGTCAGCACTTCAGAATCCGTTCCCAGATCAAACCAGACCTGATTGGGCTGTGTAGGTCCGCCAACGGTAGGATTCACGATGGAACCTTCAATTTTTGATATGGCAACGGGATCTTCATTATCATTAATACAGGACTGGGTGATGAATGATGTCCCGATGAAGAGGTAAAGCAGTATTTTTTTCATTTCAATGATTATTTTTTAAAAGTTGTAGGTAAGTCTGGTGAAGTAGCTTCTGCCGTAGAAAAGGTTCGAGTTCGGATCGGTGGTTCCGTGTGCGGTTCCGGCAACGGTGGTGTCTCTTACGGATGAAACATCAAAAATGTTCTTGATTCCTGCACTGAGTTCAAAATGATTTTTGAAAAAGGGCTGACTTACCACGAAATCCATCATGTTAAAGTTGCCGCGCTCTCCCACATAATAAAAAGGATGGGCAATATCCTGACTGTCTAAGACAAACATCTGAAGTTTCCCGACGTGTCTGTAAAACAACGAAACATTGGTTCCTGTTTTTGGAAGGGTATAGTTTGCAGCCAGTTTTCCTTCGAATGTATAAAAGAAATCATCGGGAGAAACCAGAGTTCCCGAAAAGAGTTCTTTTCCGATGCCATAATAAGAAGCATTGGCTGCAAGGCTGAACTGGTTTTTCTGAACTTTAAAATTGGCTTCAAAGAGTAATGATCTGAATTTGTTGATATTGATGTATTTGTATTGTAACGGACTCTGATTGATCTGCAGAACTTCTATCCTGTTTTTGAGATCCATGTACGTTGCGCTCGCTCCTACCTGAACATTCCATCCTGAACTGGTAGTGAATTTTTTGTCTCCGTTTAAAGAGATCGTGATTCCTTCTTCCGGTTTTAAATCTTCATTTCCTCTGATGTCGTGGTTACTGTCTACAAAATAGGTATACAGTTCATCAAAATTGGGAAACCGGTTCGCGCTTCCTGCCACGAGTCGGATATTACTGGAATCATCTATTTTTCCTCTTACCGTTAAGGAATAATTGTGCTGTGTATCAAATTTATCACTCAGCGCCAAACGGTAACCGGGTCTAAATGAAAGCCAGTCTGTGGGATTCCATTCCGCAGAAATAAAATTGGCGTAATTGAAAATTTTTCGGTCTACATTATTTCCTGCAAAATCTCCTGCAATAAAACCTGCGTATCCTTTGGTATGATCGAGTTCATAACCCAACTGGAAATCTATTTTTTTATCATCAAGAAAATTGCTGAAAACGCCTCGCGAATAGATGACATCTGCTTTGTTATAGGACTGATAAGCTTCTTTCGTTCCCATTACTGTCCTGTTCGGAATATCATAGGTAAAATCTCTGTATTTTCTGTCCTGAGTCTGATAAGAAAAATCACCGGTATAATTGATGCTGCCTAATTTGGTCTGAACATTTAACTGATTGACGTATCTTGTCGTGAGATAATCTCTGTCGGCAGAAGTATAAGTTCTGTTTCCCTCTCCTAAATAAAGTTCTGAAACAATCGGGCTGTAGAAATTGAGTTTTTCATTAACGAATCCGAATTTATAGAAAACGGAAGTTTTATTTTTACTGTAGCGAATTACTCCGTCGATATTCAGAACATCTTTCGGCTGCCACAGATATCCTCTTTTTCCGTCCTGTTCAAAATATTTATATCCTTTCTGCGTTCCTTTGAATCCCTGAAAATCGTTATGATTGATATTGGCTCCGATGTACCAGTTTTCATTTAAGTTATATCCTGCATTCAGGGTTTGGATATGTCTTCCTTCTCCTTTTTTGTACCAGTTGTATTCTTTTCCTACGGTTTCTTCCTGAACCGAAGCATTTAACGTTAATTTTTTCTGAGTGCTTTTTTTGGTAATGATATTGATGACTCCGGCAACGGCATTGCTTCCGTAATCCACTCCCATTGAACCTCTTACCACTTCTATACGTTCTACATTATTGATATTGAGTTTGGTAAGATCTATATTGTTTCCCAGTCCCACATCTCCCACCACAGGAATATTGTCAATCAGGATTTTGGTGTATTCTCCACCCAGTCCCAGTAAACTCGCCGTTGAATTTCCGGAATTGCGGTCTGAAGTAATCAGAATATTCAGGCTTTGGTTTAAAACATCTGCCACATTGGTTGCTGCCATATTTTTGATCTGCTGCGCATCGATGACCTCCACTTTGTAAATTGATTTATTAATGGATTGCTGAGTATACTGTCCCGTAAGGACAACCTCTTCAATTTTTTCCAGCTTTACAGAATCTTTTTTCTGCGCGTCCATCCACAAAATCATCGTTAAAGCCAGAACAGAAAGCAATTTCTTCTTCATAGGATCAAAAAATTTTTGACAAATATAATATTTTATTTAGAACAATTAAAAATAATTATATAATTTTGTAGAATAATTCTAAATAAAAATAATGTTATGAAACTAGGACTACTTATTGGAGGTTTACTGCTTACAGCGATTTCGGGAAATGCACAGGTAACAACGATTAATGAGAATTTTGAATCTTTCACGGCAGGAACAGGCGCAGCATGGCCGCAAAATAACTGGAACCGTGTACAAAGTGGTTCCGGACCATGGGTATATGTTGACAATTCAAATGCTGCGGACAAACATATCCAGTATTACAGCTTTTTTACAACGAATACACCGGGTTATGCTATTGCTCCGCAAATTGTGGCACCGGACGGAACTCAGACGCTTACGTTCAAGTCTTCCCTTACAGCAGGATCTTCCGCAGGAAGTACCGGAACTATTGAAGTTGGATTTGTGGACGGTGTTACAACAGCAGATATGGCAAGTTTTTCGAGAATCGGAAATATTATTACGCTTACCTCAACAGACACGCAGTATTCCGTACCGATTCCTGCATCCAATAAACAATATATTGCCTTCAGAATTGTAGGAAGTCTAAATCATACCGCGATTCAGTTGGATGACATTTCTTACGCAGTAAGTTCGATACTTGCGGTTTCAAATCAGGCAAAATCAAAGGAAAGTGTACAGTTTGCCGTAAATTCCGACAATACCGCATTGCAGTTTGTTGCTAAAAAAGAACCGAAAAAAATTCAGATCTATTCAGCGGGAGGTCAGAAAACAGCCGAAGGAAAATTATCCGGAAGATCGTTTGACATCAGTACGCTTCAAACCGGAGTTTATTATATTTTGATTGAAACGGCGGAAGGAGAAATCGTAAAATCAAAATTCATTAAAAAATAAACTTTTCACAGGATCACAAAAGTTCACAGGAGCTTTATTGATAATACTTTCTATTTTTTCTAATAAAAGGCTGTCCGCAATAGTGAACAGCCTTTTAGTTTTATGCTTCCCTCAGGAAGAGTAAAGTTATTTTTAAGTGACTAACTTTCTTCTTACAGTTTACAGAGTTTTAAATCCTTTAAATACCTGAGTAGAACTTTCCAGCATTTTAGAAACATCTCTTCTGAAATTCAGCAAATGATCCTGCCCGTTGTGTCGGTTCAGGTGTTCTTCACTTTCCCACAATTCCACCATGAAAAAAGTTCCTTTGTTATCTTTGTCTTCAATAAGGTCATACTGCAGACATCCCTCTTCTTTTCTGGTTTCTCTTACCAGAATCTGGAAAAGTTCAACTGCTTCCATCAGATAATTCTCATTAAATCTGAAAAGCGCAACTACGTTTATGTTCATTGTTATTTTTTTTAGTGGTGTAAATGTAGAATATTTTCAAAACCGAAAAGATATTTCATGCTTTTATTTTTCCACATTTAACAGATTTTATCACTAAAAAACAGATTTGTAAATGGTAATTGAGCTCATCACGATGACCAGAGTTCCGATGATGACAAACATACTTTTCACGGGAAGTTTTGCCGTTAACATCGCAGAAAAAGGAGCAGTAAAAATTCCTCCGATCAGAAGACCGAGAATGATATTCCAGTGCTGAATTCCCAATGTGAAAATAAAAGTAATGGCTGCCGTTAAGGTTAAAATAAATTTTGCCACCGTAGAACTTCCCACCGCAAATCTCGGCGTAAAGGAATTTTTAATTAAAGTTCCTGTTACCAACGGTCCCCATCCTCCTCCGGCAAAGGAATCGATAAAACCTCCGATCACTCCCAAACGCGTTAAATTTGTTTTCCGTTTCAATTTTTTGTCCTGCTTATTTTTAAAAGCATTGGATAAAATCTGAATTCCCAGATATAATGTGTAGAAGGAAATAATTGTTTTGGTAATTTTTGAATAATATTCTCCGAGATATGTGAGTGAAACCGCCCCGATCACTGCTCCGAAAACCGCAGGAATGGCGAGTCTTTTCACCAGACTTTTGCTTACGTTTTTCAGTCTGATATGACTGATGCTTCCGGCTGCCGTTGTAAAGCTTTCCGCAGAATGAATACTCGCACTCACCGCATGAGGCGGAATTCCGAGGAACAAAAGAGTGGTCGTACAAATTACGCCGTATCCCATTCCCATCGATCCCGCAACGATTTCTGCCAAAACTCCCACCAACATCATCCAGTAGAAAATGTAATTGTCTTTGGCTAAAACAGTGAACAGTTCATCCAAATAGCCCAGTTCATACATGGTAAAGGCAACAACCGACAGAAGTGCGATCGTCACAAAAAATACATTTAACCTGAACTGAACTTTTCTTGAAATAACCATTCTTTCTGTTTTTCTATCGTTTTAAACCATTACTGAAATATTATACAGCTAAGAAAATTCACTTTAAATCAGCTTACCTTTTTAAAACTTTCCTAAATGACTCAGATTATGTTTGTTTAATTTACAAAATCATTACGGCTCCCACCGTTGAATTGCCTGTCTCGTCGATCAATATAGCGTTGCCTGTTGCATTGCTTTCTTCAAAGCTGTCGAAAACCAGGGGTGAAGCTGTTTTTAAACGGACTTTTACGACTTCGTTTAATTTTATGCTTTCAGAAACCGGCGTTTTTTCTAAAGTATTAACGTCTATTTTATATTCAATTTCTTTGATAATCGCTTTTAAAAGTTTGCTTTTGTGCTGAATGAAATATTTGTTTCCTTCGTTTAATTCCTTTTTATCCAGCCAGCAGACAACGGCTTCAATTTCATTTTCAACTTTCGGAAGGCTTTCAGTCTTTACTAAAAAATCGCCTCTGCTGATATCAATATCATCTTCAACATGCAGAACTGCGGGCTGATTGGCAAAAACGAATTCCACTTCTTTGCCCCCTGTTTCTATTTTTGAAATTTTAGTCTGAATATTCTGAGGAAGCACCGTAATTTCGTCACCTTTTTTGTAAATTCCAGAAAGAACTTCTCCTGCGTATCCTCTGTAATCGTGCAGATCCTCCGTTTGCGGACGAATGACATACTGAACCTGAAATCTCGGACTCTGAAAGTTTTGATCTGAATTGATTTTAACCGTTTCGAGGAAATCTAACAGCGTAGAACCTTCATACCAAGCCATATTTTCTGATCTTTCAACAATATTGTCGCCATGAAATGCCGAAATCGGGAAATAATTTACATTTTTTAACCCTAGTTTTTCTGCAACCAATTCATACTGAGCTTTTATATCTTTAAAAACTTCTTCAGAATACTCAACGAGATCCATTTTATTGATGGCGACCACCACATTTTTCATCTTCAATAAAGACGCAATAATGGAGTGTCTTCTTGTCTGTTCAATCACGCCTTGTCTTGCATCAATCAGAATAACAATCAGTTGCGAATTAGACGCTCCCGTAATCATATTTCTTGTATACTGAATATGTCCCGGTGCATCCGCAATAATAAATTTTCTTTTCGGCGTCGAAAAATAGCGGTACGCAACATCGATGGTAATTCCCTGCTCTCTTTCCGCTCTTAAGCCATCGGTTAAAATAGCAAGGTCTACTCCGTTTTCGTTTTTATTTTTTGACTGTTTTTCGAGTGCTTCAAGCTGATCGATCAATATATTTTTACTGTCGTACAGAAGTCTTCCGATCAGGGTACTTTTCCCGTCGTCTACGCTTCCTGCAGTGATAAATCTTAATATGTCCACGTTTGTTTTATTAATAATGAGTAATTGAGTGAGGCTGAGAGTGAGGTTAAGGTTTAGGCTAAGACTAAGATTAAGATTAAGATTAAGATTAAGATTAAAGGCTTACTACAAAAACTTCCATCTTCCAACATCCAGCCTCCAACTTCTGTCTTCCATCTTCCAACTTCCTGCCTAAATATAAAGGTTGGGATTAAGGCTGAGACTGAAAACTTACTCCAAAACTTCCATCTTCCAACATCCAGCCTCCAACTTCTAGCTTCCATCTTCTAGCTTCTAGCTCCCATCTTCCAACCTCCAACTTCCAGCCTCCATCTTCCATCTTCCATCCTAAAAATAACCTCCTTTCTTCCGGTCTTCCATCGCGGCTTCCGTCACTTTATCGTCGATTCGGGTTTCGCCACGCTCGGAAATTCTGGATGCCGTGATTTCATTCACAACCTCATCCAAAGTTTCGGCAGTGCTTTCTACTGCGGCGGTACAGGTCATGTCTCCGACGGTTCTGTAACGTACTTTTTTACTGACAATCGTATCATTTTCATCAATCTGAATAAAATCTGATACGGCAATTAACTGTCCGTCATATTCAATCACCTCTCGTTCATGTGCGAAGTAAATGGATGGCAACTGGATATTTTCTTTTTTAATATAATTCCAGACATCAAGCTCCGTCCAGTTCGAAATCGGGAAAACTCTTACATTTTCACCTTTGTTGATTCTTCCGTTGTAGATGTTCCACAATTCGGGACGCTGCAGCTTCGGATCCCATTGTCCGAATTCATCACGCACAGAAAAAAAACGTTCTTTAGCTCTGGCTTTTTCCTCATCTCTTCTCGCTCCGCCAATGCATGCATCGAATCCGAATTCTTCAATTGTATCTAATAAAGTGTGGGTTTGCAGCCAGTTTCTGGAAGCAAATTTTCCTTTCGGTTCGGTTAAATTTTTAGCTTTAATGGTATCTTCCACTTTTCTTACAATCAGTTCCGCGCCGATATTTTCTGCTAAATAATCTCTGAACTGCAATGCTTCAGGGAAATTATGCCCTGTATCGATATGAACCAACGGAAAAGGTATTTTCATCGGAGCAAAAGCTTTTTTTGCCAGATGAACCAAAGTGATAGAATCTTTTCCGCCACTGAAAAGCAGCGCAGGTTTTTCAAACTGAGCGGCAATTTCCCTCATAATGTAGATACTTTCTGCTTCCAACTGCTCCAGATAATCTAACGTATGTGTCGTCATTTTTAATTTTTTTGAATTAATGAGAATGCAGACCGCACTCTTTCTGTGAACTTTCCCACCACCATCGTCCGGCGCGCGGATTTTCTCCTTCTTCGATTGCTCTTGTACAGGGTTGACAACCGACACTAATGAATCCTTTTTTGTGTAAAGACAATTCCTGAACTTTATTTTCTTTCAGATAATCTAAAACATTCTGGTAATTCCAGTGAATTAAGGGATTATATTTGTATAGTTTACGATCTTCGTCCCATTCGAGAACCGGCATATTTTCTCTGTTTTCAGATTGTTCGGAACGCAATCCTGTAATCCAGACTTTTGCATTTTCCAACGCACGGTTTAAAGGTTTAACCTTACGGATAAAACAGCATTCTTTTCTGTTTTCTATAGAATGATAAAACGCGTTGATTCCTTTTTCATTCACATATTTTTCCACGTCTGAACTTTCCGGAAAATAGACTTCGGTTTTTGTTTTGTATCGGGAATTGTTCTGGGAAAGCAACTCGTAGTGCTCGTAAAAAAGTCTTCCTGTATCAAGCGTGAACACTTTTACCGGCAAATGATTTTTGAAAATCATATCCGTAATTACCTGATCTTCCTGACCGAGTGAGGTGGAAAAAACAACCCCTTCAGAAATTTTTGAAGAAATAAATTTCAGTCCCTCTTCTGCGGAAAGCTGTTTCAGTAACTCTGCTTCTTCTTTTGAAATCATATTTTGTTCATTTGAAGTAATGCAAATATCAGATAAAATAATTATCCTACCAAAAAAGTAGACTAATTATTTTAAAAAAAAGGATCTGATTAATCTACCAAATCCATTAACGTTCTTTTCTCCAGGATATTCAGCGAAGCATCACGAACTTCAATCAGAACGTCGTGCAGACCGCAATGATCTTCACTGCAGTCGTCGCATTTTTCGTAAAAATTTAAACTTACACAAGGAAGCAGTGCGATGGGTCCGTTCACAAGACGAATAATTTTCGCCAGCTTTACATTTTCCGGCTTTTCTTTGAAAAAATAGCCTCCTCCTTTTCCTTTTTTGCTATCGAGAATGTCCGCTTTTTTAAGCTCAAGCAGAATATTTTCCAAAAACTTTAAAGGAATTTTCTTGTGTTCGGCAATTTCGGAAATAAGAATCGGTCCGTCATTTCTCTTTTCTACAAGATATGACAGTGCCTTGAAAGCGTATTGAGATTTTTTAGACAGCATTACTACAAAAATAAGAAAATTGTTTGATATGTATAATAAGGAGATCGGAAGTTAGAAGATGGAGGCCGGGAGTTTTAAGAGACCGTATTACTTCCTTCTTCGTACTTCCTTCTTCCGTCCAAAATCCCTAAATTTGCCACATGTTCAGTAAACAGGAAGCACAGCAGTTAAAGAAAGAGTTTTGGACGGCTTTCGGAAAGTCTTTTCCAAGAAAATGGATTTTGTACGATACCAAAATCAAGGATATGTCGTTTAAATTTTATGCGGATAAGAAAAAAGCGGAAGTTTCTCTGGATATCGAAATGAAGGATGAAGTTTTCAGAGATGCGTACTACAATAAAATATGGTCACTGGAAGATATTCTGAATGATTTTATCGGCGATTTTCACAAGGAAGAATTTTATACGCTGGAAAACGGAAAGGTTATCAGCCGAATCTGGGTTGAAAAGCACGGTATTTCTGTTTTCAATAAAAATACATGGCGGGAAGCCTTTGAATTTTTTGTTGAAAAAATGGATGGCTTTGAACGGTTTTATTATGAATATGAGGATTTTATAAAGGATGTTTAGTGAATAGTTCCTAAAAGATACAAAAAACATATCATGAAAATAAGATATTGCTGGAGGTGCAGAATGGATGTTCCCATGCTTGATGAGGAAGAGGGAAAAATCGCTTCAAAATTATTAGCTGAAGGATTTCAGGAAGTTAAAACAGCCAGAAAAACACCTTTAAACGAAAATTTCAAAAAACTGCTGGATTATTACAATAATTTAACCGGTTTTGAAGAAACAAATCCTAATGCCATCATGCATCATTTCAGCGATATGTATGGTCCTGACTGTGAAAACTGCGGAAAACCTTACCGGACGGAAACCGCAACATTCTGCCCGAAATGCGGTAACAAAAGAAAAACTTAAAGACTTTTCTCAGTTTGGATTTTTTTTTAAACGCAAAGATTATTTTTATCAGTATAATTTTGAGAAGGCAAAGGCAAATGAAATTTGACTCGCGAAGCTTGAAAACAGATCTTATTAATTTAAGATTAGCTTATTTTGATTCTGAAATGCGGTAACGAAAGAAAAATTTAAGGGCTTTTATCAATTTGATTTTTTCAACGCAAAGATTATTTTTATCAGTATAATTTTGAGAAGGCAAAGGCAAATGAAATTTGCTGTTCGAAGCTTGAAAACAGATCTTATTTAATTTAAAATTAGCTATTTAGATTCTGAAATGCGAAAACATTATAGAAAGAGAATAGCTATATTCTGTCCTAAATGTGGTAACAAAAGAAAAATTTAAGGACTTTTTTCAATTTGATTTTTTTAACGCAAAGATTTATTTTTATCAATACAATTTTGAGAAGGCAAAGGCAAATGAAATTTGCTTCGCGAAGCTTGAAAACAGATCTCATTAATTTAAAATTAGCAATTTAGATTCTGAAATGCCGTAACAAAAGAAAAATTTAAAGACTTTTCTTAATTTAATTTTTTCAACGCAAAGATTATTTTTATCAGTATAATTTTGAGAAGGCAAAGGCAAATGAAATTTGCTTCGCGAAGCTTGAAAACAGATTTCTAGTTTAGTTTTGTGTCAAGAAGGTGAATCGTGAATTTTTAATTCAAATCATGATCGGAAGCCGCTTAAATATTTTTAAACTTGTGATTTAAACTAATTCATAGTTAACCGCAAAAGATGTAAAAGATAATGTTAAAGTAAATTTCCAGAATAATTAAAGCGCTCAAAAGAATAAAAATCAAAGATTTTTTAAAAACTGTTGTGATCTTCTTATTTATAATGACCAACTTTCAATAAACGTTTAGTTCATCTTTTGCGGCTTTTGCGGTTAAATAAAAAGTTTAAACAGATTTTTGTATAAAATTCAACGTTCTGTTCTTATATTTTTCTGTATTTTGGTCAAA
This sequence comes from Chryseobacterium sp. C3, assembly GCF_014218905.1. Taxonomy (NCBI): domain Bacteria; kingdom Pseudomonadati; phylum Bacteroidota; class Flavobacteriia; order Flavobacteriales; family Weeksellaceae; genus Chryseobacterium; species Chryseobacterium sp. C3. The sequence continues at coordinate 295,247 of NZ_JACLCU010000003.1, forward strand.
ATAAAAATAACAGAATAAATTTTCAGCAAAATATAAACTGAAAAAATAAAAACTAATAATTAAAACAAAATGTCAGAAAATAAAATATTTTTCGCAGACGCAGCAGATCCTGAAATGTCTAAAGCTTATAAGAAAGCGCAGGAAACTTTTAAATATTTCTGGAGAGAGCAATCTTGGGAATACAGAAGAATTATTCCGGCACTGAGTGTTTCATGCGTGAAAGTGGCTTTTTCTCAGGAAGATCCTTCTTCAGACTCACCTATTGTAGAACATATGTGGATCAATGATATCAATTTCGATGGCGATCTTATCAAAGGATACCTCATCAACAAACCGAATAAACTCACCAATGTTGAAGTCGGAGATTATGTGGAAATTCCTGTAAACGAAATCAGCGACTGGCTTTTTGCCATGCCGCAACGCGCAAAAAAAACGAAAGGACTTTCAAAACTGTTTTCATCTTCTTCAGAGTCTCTTCCTCCGAAAGCTTATGGCGGATTTACGATCCAGAAAATGCGTTCGGATATGTCTCCGGCGGAAAGAAAAGCACACGACAATGCATGGCAAATGGATTTCGGAGATTTTAATGATATTGAAATCGTTTATGAACAGAAAGAGCATCCTGAAAATCTTGTAGAGCATCCGATGAGCAGAAATATGAAGGAAGAGCTGGTAAAATTCGTCAGCGAAAATCCGGATGAGATTACAGGTCAGGATAGTAACGGCTATTCTATGCTTCACGCGGAAACGATTGCCGGAAATCTAAGTTCTGTGGAAGTGATTCTTGCAGCAGGAGGTGATAAAAATTTAAAGACAAAATCAGGAAAAACAGCTTTGGACTTTGCCCGACAACTGAATTGGGAACATATTATTCCTGTTTTGGAAGATTGATTTTATCTTAATTATTATACGGAAAGAGAGACTGAAAAGTTTCTCTTTTTTGTTTTTATATCATTCACGATCTGAATACATTCTTTCCCGATTCGGCTACATTTCCCACTGCACAACTTTCCATCTTTGTACCATCAATTAAAAACAATAAAACATTTAAAAATGGAAACAAAAAAAGTATGGTTCGTAACGGGAGCTTCAAAAGGTTTAGGATTTGAACTGGTTAAAAAATTATTATCCGAAGGATTTCAGGTGGCTGCAACAAGCCGCACTGTAAATTCTTTAATTTCTGCTTTCGGAGAGGCTTCGGAAAACTTTCTGCCCTTAAGTGTAAATATTACGGACAATAATGATGTAAAATCTGCCATTGCAAAAACCACAGAGCATTTCGGACAGATTAACGTTGTGGTTAATAATGCAGGATACGGACAGATCGGAACGCTGGAAGAGCTTACGGATGAGGAAGCAAGGGAAAATTATGCGGTGAATGTTTTCGGAACTTTAAACGTCATCAGAAATGCAATGCCTTATCTTCGTGAGCAGAAATCGGGAAATATTTTCAATATTTCGTCCATCGGAGGTTTTTCGGGAAATTTTCCGGGTTGGGGAATTTATTGCTCTACTAAATTTGCAGTAGCAGGATTTACAGAAGCTTTGGCTGAAGAAGCAAAAGATTTCGGAATTCATGCAACAGTAGTTTATCCTGGATATTTCCGTACAGATTTTTTGGCTAAAGATTCGGTGAAAACTCCGGCAAATCCCATTCAGGCTTATGAAGCGGCAAGAAGTTCGGAACAGGCACATCTTGACGAAATCAACGGAAATCAGCCGAATGATCCTGTAAAAGCAGCAGATGTTCTGATTCAGTTGAGCAAAGAGGAAAATCCGCCGGTTCATTTCCTTTTAGGCGTAGGAACCATGGAGTTTCTTAACAATAAAGTAGATGCGATTACCGAGGATGCAAGGAAATGGGAGGTTTTAGCAAACTCTACAGCAATTTAGAATTGATTTACTTCTTTTGTCTTGAAACAAAAGAACCAAAAATTCAAGACTTAGATCCTGAATGCTAAAAATTAAAACGTAATCCTAAAATTCCCAAAACTCGCGCGAATCAAAATTTGTTCTTCGGTTATGGATTATACCCGCGCTCAGACAGTGGAAATTTTTTAACGGATTACGTTTTAATTTTCTTAACGCTTCAGGCTCTTATGTCGGAAAAGCCATCTGATATAGACATTTTTGATTTGTATCTCAGGTAATGTAAAAGTATGAACGTTTATCAAATTCTACTGCAATTTAGAATTGATTTACTTCTTTTGTCTTGAAACAAAAGAACCAAAAATTCAAGACTTAGATCCTGAATGCTAAAAATTAAAACGTAATCCTAAAATTCCCAAAACTCGCGCGAATCAAAATTTGTTCTTCGGTTATGGATTATACCCGCGCTCAGACAGTGGAAATTTTTTAACGGATTACGTTTTAATTTTCTTAACGCTTCAGGCTCTTATGTCGCAATAAAAGAACATGTATTTCATAAAAAATCATTAAAAACAATTAACTTCGTTATTATGAAAGAGACCTTCCGTTTTCATTCGATCTCCGATTTTCATGCTTTCTGTAATCTGCCGAGTCCGGATCATCCGCTGATCAGCTTGATTGATTACAGCAAAGTCCGCTATCCCGTAAATGATACAGAACTGAAATGGACCCAGAATTTTTATTCGGTGGGGCTGAAAAGGAATGTAAACGCGAAGTTTAATTACGGTCAGCAGGAATATGATTTTGATTCGGGCGTGTTGTGTTTTGTTTCGCCGATGCAGTTTCTAAGAATTGAGATGAAGCCAGATGTTGAGTTTGAACCGACCGGATATCTTTTGCTGATCCATCCTGATTTTCTTTGGGGAACTTCGCTTATCAAAAAAATGAAATCCTACGAATTTTTCAGTTATCAGATCAATGAAGCGCTTTTTCTGTCGGATAAGGAAGAAAAAATTATTGTGGATCTGTTTAAAAATATTGAAAAGGAGTATCAGACAAATATTGATAAATTCACGCAGGAGCTTATTGTTGCGCAACTGGAATTATTTTTAATCTATTCTGAACGTTTTTACGAAAGACAGTTTTTGACCAGAAAAAAATCGAGTCACGAATTGCTGGATAAATTTGAGGAAGTTCTTTCGCAGTATTTCAACAGCGGAAATCTTCTCGAACACGGTATTCCTTCTGTGAAAACCATCGCCGAACAACTGAATATTTCACCCAATTATCTGGGAAGTTTATTACGCATCCATACGCAGCAGAACACGCAGCAACACATCCAGAATAAGCTGATTGCTCTAGCCAAAGAACGTTTGAGCACAACAAATTTATCGGTAAGTGAAATTGCGTATGAACTGGGTTTTGAGCATCCGCAGTCGTTTAGTAAGTTATTTAAGCAGAAGACGAATCAGTCTCCGGGGGAGTTTAGGAGGTTGTTTAATTGAGTACGAATTATTATCTTCTGTAGTTTAAATATTGTAAATTTGAGTTAAATACATATACTTAAAAACGAATATGAGTGAAAATAATTTCAAAGTAGACATATCATCTACTGCTTTAGAAAAAGGTATTGATTTAGCAAAAAATTTTCTTGAAAAGCTAATAACACCAACTGTTGAAGAAACAGGATTATTTTTTAAAGAACAAATAACAAGTTGGAGATTTAAGAATCAAATAAAAATACTTAACAAAGCCCGAAATATTTGCATTGAAAATAATATTCATCCCAAAGCTATCTCGCTTAAATTACTTTGTCCCCTATTGGAAAATGCTTCCTTAGAAGATGATGAATTTCTACAAAACAAATGGGCTATTTTATTAACTAATATGGTAGATTCAGAACAGAATATAGAAAATCATGTTTTCCCTTTCTTACTTAGTCAAATTTCAAAACCTGAATTTTTAATATTAGAAAAAACTGTATTTCTTAGAAGTGAAAGAAGGTTGAGATTGGAACAAGAATTAAATCTTTTTTTAGAAACAAAAGATGAAAAAAAGAAAAATCTAGAATTAGAAATTAAAAATCTGGCTAATAAAACTGATGATTATAAGGAATTGAGAAAATTCTGGAAATTACAAAAGGAACTCAAAGACTTGGATGAGAGAGAAACAAATATCCAAATAGAATTATTTAAACCTGAATATATAAATGAAAATGATTTAGAAGAGTTTGAGATGGCAAATTTAATTAGATTAGGACTTGTAAAAAATCTTCCCCAGCATTATGTTTATACAAATGGCGCTGAAATTAGAAATGACCCCAATAGTGATTATTTAACCCTTGATAATTTAGAAATTAATATTGAAAATGATGGCGAATTTTATTTTATCACCGAGTTAGGTGATTTATTTATGGATGCATGTAAGAAGAAAACAATCATAGATTTATAATAATTCATTTTTGTAAAAATAACATTTACATTCAAACTCAAAAATAAATCTTATCTGGAATTTATAATAATTTAAAACGAGGAATAAATTGTTCTTCTTTAAAATATCTTGATTAATGATGAAATTGAAAAAATATGTAAAATCGTCTCTAAATTAACAAACGAATTATTAGTAGTAAAAAAAACTATAAAAAGAGAAGCCAAAAACTTCTCTTTTTCTATATCATTTATCCAAATTTCTTCTTTCTCAGCCAGAAGAACAAACCTCCCAAAATACCGATAATGACTAAAGGAAGCAGCAAATTAAACCATTGCCAGTTATTTTTGTCTTCCGTAATTCTCTGTCGGTCAAGAAGCCTTTCTTCGATGTTTCGGTTTCTGAGATCCATGAGGTTGCTGTCGTCCAGAAGATAGTCTAATGCATTTCTCAGGAACTGTTCGTTTCCAAACTGTTCGTTGGTAAGCAGATCTACGCCTAAAGGAAGCGGTTCTCCTTTCAGAACTTTGTTTCGTCCTACGTCTCCGTCGGCGATCACAATCATTTTATTTTCAGGGCTCGAACTTTTGAAATTCGGGTAGGATTTTCTTTCGATTCTGGAAGCATACGCAGAATTGAATTTCCCTTCCAGAGACACTGCATAAATCTTCGGTGTGCTAGGTTTTTCCATTTGTCCGAGACTGTCGACACTGGAAATTTCTTTCAGATCCACATAATTCGGAACCTGCTTTAATAAAGTTCTTTCACTCGATTCAAAAAGAACGTTCGTTTTGATATTTTTTCTTCCGCCCAATGTATCGATGGAAGTCGGGAATTCAAACTTTACAGGATTGATATTTTTCGTAATCGGATTGTTGCTTTCTGCGATTCCCAAAGGAAAATATGGCCACGGAAGACTGGTGTACTGCGGATTTCCACTCACTTCCCCTGTTACCAATCTCAACAGCGCAAACTTCTTCACATCTTTTACCAAAGCCGGATTGATCCTGATTCCATAATTGAAGAAAAAGTCGGTCATATTGATGTCTACAGGAAAAGGCATCACTTTTTGAGACCTCATCAGTGTATCCATTTCCGCATTTACGGCATCAATCATCCACAATGTTTTTCCGCCGTTCATGATGTATTGGTCAAGAATTACTTTTTCACCGTCCGTGAAAGCTTTTCTCGGTTTTGCGATCACCAAAGCGTTCATTTGCTTTAAGGTCGGAATATCTGCGATGGTAAGTTCGGTCTGATTTTTAGGAATAATAGGACCTGCATCATAACTTTCCGTTGCCAGTTGCATGAACCCCTGAAATTCTCTTGGATTCAGCTCATCCTGATTCACCAGAATCCCGATTTTCTTTCTTTTATGCGCCGCAATATTTTTAATGTTTGAAACCAGATTGTATTCTAAATTTTCAATGGATTTCGTAAGCTGCTGATCAGCATCGATTCCTGTCTGCTGAACCACCAAAGGAATGGAAACTCCCCTTTTGTCGTATTTAACGACTGCATAAGGAAACAGCATGATCTGAGAAACTTTGCCGTCTTTGATGTCCGGAAGCATGGAAGGCTGCATTCCCATCGCCATCAGAGTATCTTTAGACATTTTGGTTTTGATAGGATCAATGAATTTAAAATCGATCTTCGGATTAATTTTTCTGAACTCTTCCAGCATAAATTTCGTTTCGCTCTGAAGCTGCTTGAAACTTGCCGGAAAGTCTCCTTCCAGGTAAACATCAACGACCAAAGGTTTATTTACCGATTCCAGAACCTTAACGGTATTATCGGAAAGCGTATATCTTTTTTCTTTGGTTAAATCCAATCTTATTCCTGAAATGGCAAGAATAACCACCAATGGCAACACCACGAAAAGTAAAATTCCTAGCGGAGATTTGAACTGTATCTTCTTCATCATTCTACTTCTTTTTATTAATGAAATGATTGGACAAAACTAATGTAACACCGATGATTAAAGCAAAATAAGCTACATCCTTAAAATCGATAAGCCCTCTTGTAAAGCCTAAGAAATGCTGGTAAAAACCGACATTCTGCAAAATAAAATCTGCGCCTCCCAACAATTTGTAACTTGCCAGTTGCTCGATCCCGAAATACATGATGAAACACATGAAAACGCCCAACAGATAAGCCATAATCTGGTTTTGGGAAAGCGAAGACGCCAAAATTCCCACTCCGGAAAATGCTGCAATTAAAATAATTAACCCGATGTAACTTCCGAACGTCATTCCCAAATCTACATTTCCGGCAGGAACGCCCAAAACATACACTGTGTAAAGGTAAATTAACGATGGAATCAGGCATAAAATTCCAACGATCCAAACTGAAAGAAATTTTCCGAAAACCAGATCTGAAACTTTCAGCGGTTGGGAAAACAGCCAGTTTAAGGTTCCGGTCTGCTGCTCTTCCGCAAAAGTTTTCATGGAAAGTGCGGGAATAATAAACATCAGTAACCAAGGAACCAGAACGAAATAACTTTGCAGTGAAGCCATTCCGATCTCAAAAATGTTGGAGTCGTTGTCGAAAAAAAACAGAAACAGCGTCGCGATCAGACTGAAAGCCGCGATGATTATCCACGCGCTCCAGTTTCCGAAGTAGCTCCAAAGTTCTTTTTTTAAAATTGCAATCATAGTTTTATTGTCAAATGTTGATTGTTTTTAGTTGATTGTTGATTGTTTTTAGCTGACTTTTTTTGATGTAAAAATCTATTCAGCAACTATAAACACACAACCATCAACCGAATCATTATTTTTTCTTATTCTTATTTACCAGCTTCACCGTCATCATGATTAAAAATACCAGAACGAAAAATCCGGCGATTAATTGCCACCAGTATTCAATAACCTGAGCTTTTAAAATCACGGTGAAAACGACAAGGAACAAAATGAAAGTAGCGATTTCATTTGCCTGTCTCAGTTTTATATTGGCGGTTTCCAGTGTACTTCCGTTGAGTTCTTTCAGTTTTAAAACTTTTTTCCAGCACCAGTAATGATAGACCGCCAAACCGATCAGGAAGGTTAGTTTTAAATGAAACCATGGCATTTTCATCAATCCTGAATTCAGGAAAATCATCATCAGTCCGCAAACCGTCATGATTACTCCGGCAGGAACGGTGATGATATTCCAGAGCCTTCGGGCCATAAACGTATATTGTTCTCTGAGGATTTTCTTCTTTTCTTCCGCAAATTCATCGGTATCTTTATAGTACACAAAAATTCTTACGAGATAAAAAATTCCCGCAAAATAGCTTACCATGAAGATAATATGAAGCGCTTTTATTATGGTGTAAAGCATTCTGAAAAATTAATGGCAAATATAATGTTAATGACAAAAATATTTACTAGAAAACAGAATAAATCTTGCCTTTATTCTGTTATGTTCATTATTTTATTGAATATCCGTTTTCTAACCTAAAGCTGTGATATTAGCAATAATCAGTCTTTCAAATAACTTTTCTCCAAAATATCTTCGATTTAACTTGTAAATAAACTCATTGAGATAGAGTTGGAGGTATTTTCTCTTTATTTTATGGTAATTACCAAGAAGATTTCTTTTAGTATTACTGATAGCAATATGAACCCATTTTAAGGTTTCTTCTGTGGTTTCTTTTGAACTTTTTTCCATAATATGAAGTTCTACAAAATCTGCAATGTCCACATAAGAGGTACTTTTATCAGTAAAAATAATACTTTGATTATCAATGGATTCTTGAATAGCCTCATTGATTTCTTCGCCGCTGTGACCATCTAAAACTTTCGCTTTAAAGAAGCGGACTTGCTTTTCCGTTTTTCCTGTTCTAATATCTTCTAACGGTGTAGACTCCTCCATCATTGTGTTTAAAAAAGCATATCACTAAAAGATTTTTCCTGAATGATCCACTTAAAAAGCATCATATCATTTGCTGAGTGAAACGCCTTAGCGAACGAAAAAATATACATAATCATTTAAAGAAAATCTTAGCGGTCATAGCGTTTAAAAGGATCCCATAAAAAACACACCATCAAAAAAATTGCAGTTCACAAAAGAAAAAATTAATTTTACACTTTAAATTTTTCCCTTGAATTACGCCCAGATTGTTTTACCGTTAAACCTAAAAGGATCTTTCACCTATAAAGTTCCCGAAGAACTGCAAACAGGAATTCAGACAGGAATGAGGGTTTTGGTTCCTTTTGGCGGCAAAAAAATCTATACGGGAATCGTTTTTGAACTTCACAACAATGCGCCGGAAACATTTGTAGCAAAAGAAGTTATCAGTCTTCTCGACGATCAGTCGATTGTTCCGCAGGAGCAGATTAACTTCTGGAACTGGCTTTCCGACTATTACTTGTGCGGTTTGGGAGAAATTTACCGTTTTGCATTTCCTTCGTCCCTGAAACTCGAAAGTGAAACATACCTTAAACTGAAGCCGAATGTAAAAGTTGACTTTGAAAACCTCGATGTCAACGAAATGTATCTCATTCAGGCTTTGGAAGTACGGCAGTTGATTAATTTGACTGATATTGAAGCATTTATTCCTAAAAAAGATATCATTAAAACCGTCAATTCTTTAATCGATTTGCAGTATATTGAAATCGACGAAAAAATTGCTGAAAAATACAGAGCTAAAGAAATTGCGTACGTAAAAATCAATGATGAGGTTTTACAGCGTCAAAACCTTACGGAAATACTTTTATCCTTAAAAAGAGCGCAAAAGCAGAAAGACCTTTTCCTTCATATTTTAGAAAAGCAGACCGAAAATCCTGATTTGCCCATCAAAAAATCAGAGCTTTTTGAAGACGGATATTTCGGAAGTTCGTATTTTAAGGCTTTGGCAGATAAAAATCTGGTCGAAGAATATTATATGCAGAAAGACCGTATCGAAAGTTATGAAGGTGAAATAGAAGAGATCGAAGAACTTTCAGAAGCCCAGAAAGAAGCGAAAAATGAAGTGGATGAAGCCTTTGAAGAAGGGAAAAATGTTCTGCTTCACGGGGTAACTTCTTCAGGAAAAACACATATTTATTTAGAGAAGATCGAAGAATGCATCAGCGAAGGAAAAAATGTACTGTTTTTACTTCCCGAAATTTCTTTAACCAAACAGATCACTCAACGATTAGAAAAAAAATACGGAAGACAACTTGGGTTTTACCATCAGAAACTTACAGATTTTGAACGGGTGGAAGTCTGGAGAAGAATCAGGCAGAATGATATTAAAGTTTTAATCGGAACACGTAATTCTCTGTTTTTACCTTTTCAGAATGTGGGATTGGTTATTGTGGATGAAGAACACGATTCTGCGTACCGTCCGAGAGAAGTTTCTCCTTATTTCAATGCAAAAGATGCGGCGTTGGTTTTTGGAAATTTTTATGGAGCAAAAGTCATTTTAGGTTCTGCGACACCTTCTGTGGAAAGCTATTACAACGCCAGAAAAGATAAAATGAAATATGTTTTTCTGGAAGAACGCTTTGGGAATGTCAATCTTCCTGAGTATGAACTCATTAATTTCAAAGAAGCTCAGGAGTCCAAAAAAGTATCCGGAAATTTTTCTTTGCAGTTGATTGACGAGATTAAAAAAGTTGTCGAAGAAAAAAATCAGACGATCGTTCTTCACAACCGTCGTGGTTATGCTAATGTTGTGGAATGCGAAACCTGCGGTTACGTAAATTACTGTTCCAACTGCGATGTGGTGATGACGTATCATAAAGCTGCCAACGAAATGAAATGCCATTACTGCGGACAGAGAGCCTCAAAACCCAAAGTTTGCCCAAAATGTCATTCCGAAAACCTGAACGAAAGAGGAGTAGGAGTAGAGCAGATCCATGAAGAAGTTTCCAAATTATTTCCCGATCAGGAAGTAGACAGAATGGATGTGGATTCCATGAGAAAGAAATTTGCCTACGAAAAATTATACGAAAAAATTGAAGATCGGGAGACCGATATCGTTGTCGGGACACAGATGATCTCAAAAGGTCTGGATTTTGATCACATCGAGCTGGTTGCCATTCCGAAAGCCGATTCCTTGCTATATGTTCAGGATTTCAGAGCAGAAGAAAGAGCTTATCAACTCATTACTCAGGTTTCCGGAAGAGCGGGAAGAGTTTCCGGAAAAGGAAAAGTTTTAATACAGACTTTTAATCCAGATCATTCTGTTTTTCAGTTAATTAAAATGAATAGCCCGGCGAAAATCTACAAGTATATTTTAACGGAACGCCAGAAATTTCATTATCCGCCTTTTACAAAGCTTATTATGATAGAACTGAAGCACAGGAGAGAGGATAAAGCCAACCGCGCTTCTCAGTTTTTAGGATCCATCCTTAGAAAATATCTTCCCGAAGATTGTGTTTTGGGTCCGGAAAAAGCTCAGATTGCGCGACTTAACAATCTCTATCAGTTCCAGATCATGCTGAAACTTCCTAAAGGGAAAAAGTATGAAGAGTATAAAAAAAGGGTTTTAGCAAGTCTGAAAGAATTTGATGAAATTACAGCGTACCATAGCATCAGAAAAGACGTTTTTGTAGATTTTTAACAATTTTTAACAAACTTTATACTCTTTTTATAATAGTCTACTGAACTGCCATACAACAATATTTTCTACATTTGATCGTTGATTATATGTTTGGTGTTTTACTTTTCAATTTAACCCGTTGATTTTTAAACCATCCAAACTATAGCAAAAGAAAAATAGATGGTAAATTTCAGAAAGTATATTTCAGGTGTTGCGGTGCTGGCTTCAGGATTTTTTCTTGCACAGTCTACCGTTTCTACAGTTCTGTATTCTCCGGCTTACGACAATCAGAAGAGCAGTTTAAACTTACCTTCTCCCATCACTTCCATAGTGGAAAAAACTATTTTGTCGCCGAAAGAACTTGTAGACATTAATGTAAACACTATGATGACCGATCCTGTGCTGAAAAATGCAACTTGGGGATTCGTAGTGTACGACCCGAAAACGAAGAAAGTAATTTCTTCGTATAACGAAAATACTCCTTTGGTTCCAGCTTCCACAACGAAATTATTAACTACCGAAACAGCAATGAATATGCTGGGCGAAAGTTATCGTTGGAATACTCAGCTCGAATATTCAGGAACAGTGGACGAAAACGGAGTGTTAAACGGAAATCTTTACATCGTCGGAAGCGGAGATCCTTCTTTAGGAACCAATAAAGGCGGAGCTTGGGCTTACAGAGACATTATTACAGATTTCAAAGAAGGACTTTCTCGTGAGGGAATCAAAAAGGTAAATGGGGATATTATTATCCAGACAGCGCTTTTCAAAGGCAATATTTCGAAGCTTCCGGAAAATGTTGTGTGGTTGGAAAACAATAATTACTATTTGCCGGTTGGTACAACCAAAGAGATCAATCCTGCCAATGAAAAACTGATCGTAAAGAAAGGAAACAACTTTTCAACCGATAAGAAGTTTTTCTACGTTTCTCCTTATAACAATCAGATGGTTTACGCAGATAAATATGAAGGTGACGGAATTTTAACGACAAAATTACCCGATGCTCCGGCTTATCTTGCCAATTCTTTCAGAACTACTCTGGTAAAAAGCGGAATTCCGGTAACAGGGAAAGTGACTCCGAAAATGACGGATGCGAATCCTGAAGCCAGAAAATTAATTTCCGTTTACAAATCTCCTACTTTAGCGGACATTATTTATTATACCAATCAGCACAGCGATAATGGTCTTGCTGAAGCATTGTTAAAAACGGTTGGTTTTCAGAGTCTTGGAGACCAGACAACAGAATCCGGAAGAAAAGTAGTAACGGAACATCTTAAAAATGAAGGTTTCGATATGCTAGGTTTAAATTATATCGACGGAAGCGGACTTTCGAGAAGCAATAACGTAACGCCGATTGCTCAGGCAAAATTCTTAACCTCTTTAATGGACGAAAAATATTACAAAACATATTTAAATTCATTGCCGATTGGAGGACAGTCCGGAACGTTGAAAAGAATGTTCAACGGTCTTGGAAACGGACAGGTTTTTGCAAAAACAGGAACGCTGAATAAAGTAAAAACATTAGCAGGATACATGAAAACGAATACAGGAAAAACGCTGGTTTTCTCTTTAATGGTGAACAACTACGCAGGATCTGTAGACATGGTAAAGAAAAGAATGGAAAAAATTCTTGAACCTGCTTTAGATTTGTAGAATTATTAAAATTTAACGGATATTAAAACCTTTTAATCACTGATTGAAAGGTTTTTTTATATCTTTGATATATTTTTTAAATTGAATATGAAAAAGTTTTACTTTTTAGTTTTGGGTATGCTTACTTTTCAGCAAATAAGTGCTCAAAACGATAATGTCGAAAGAAAAGCGATGATGGCGAAAGAAATGAAATCTTTCGCTCACAAAATGGCAGTCGGAAACGTCAACCCGAATACCCTGAATTACGATCTCCAGTATCAGAGGCTGGATCTTACCATTAATCCGGCGGTGTATAATGTTTCGGGTTCCGTCACTTCTCATTTTAAACCGAATCAGAGTGTAAGCTCTATTTATTTTGATCTGGATAATCAGATGACGGTTTCGGGAGTACAGTATCACGGAACGCCGCTTACTTTTCAGCAGTTGTCTACCAAAGAACTGAAAATCAATTTCCAGTCTGCTCTTGCAGCAAATGTGCTGGATTCTTTAACAGTTACGTATTCAGGAGCGCCTTCAACAACCAACAACGCTTTTTTTAACGGAACACAAGGCGGAACTGCGGTTTTATCTACTTTAAATGAACCTTACGGAGCACAGGACTGGTTTCCTACAAAACAGAGTCTGAATGATAAAATTGAAAGAGTAGATATAAAAGTGACGACTCCTTCACAATACAGTGTCGCTTCCAACGGAAAGCCCATGTCTGAAACCATTTTAGGAAATGGTCAGAAATTGACGTTCTGGAGAACGCAGTATCCGACTGCAGCTTATCTGATCGCTCTTTCCATCACCAACTTCGTAAAATTAACGGATACAATGGGAAATCCTCCTTTTCCGTTCATTAATTATATTTTTCCGGCAACTTCCACGAATACAACAAGTATGAATAACATCAACTGGACAAAAACGGTGATGAATACTTTTGAAACCTACTTCGGACCTTATCCTTTCAGAAATGAAAAATACGGACACATGGAATTTCAGGCGGGTGGCGGAATGGAACATCAAACCATGTCTTCCATGGCGGGATGGAGCAGAAGTCTCATTGCCCATGAGTTAGCTCACCAGTGGTTTGGCGACAAAGTAACCTGCGGTGCGTGGAACGACATCTGGCTTAATGAAGGTTTTGCCACGTTTGGAGAACATGTGGCGAATGAAAAATTGCTGATGACGAGCACAGACTTTTTAAATTATCTGCTGACTCAGAAAAACTTTGTTACAGGTTCGCCAACAGGAAGTGTATATGTTGCTGATGCCAATCTTACCAGTGTAGGAACTATTTTCAGCAGCAGACTGTCTTATTCAAAAGGAGCTTATGTACTGAGAATGCTGAAATGGATTTTGGGAGATGCTGTATTTTATCAGGCAATTCAGGAATACCATTCCAGACCTAATTTGGCTTATAACTATGTAAGAACTCAGGATCTGAATGCGTCTTTATTAACGTCTACCGGAAAGGATTTTACAGAATTCTTCAACGACTGGATTTACGGACAGGGGTATCCTACGTATGACATCCGTTGGAAGCAGGTAGGAAATACCGTTACTTTCAGAGCATCTCAAACCCAAAGCAGTTCAACGGTAAGTTTCTTCGAAATGCCTTTACCGATCAAAGTAAACGGAACAGGAGGACAGGTTGCTTATTTTGCGTTGAATAATACGTCCAACAACCAATATTTTACGCAGTCGGTAACATTTCCGGTGGCAAGTGTAGAATTTAATTATGAATATCAGATTCTGGACAGAAATTCTACGGTAACTCAGGATAACACATTGGGAACTGCAGATTTAGTTAAAGAAGAATTTGCTTTATATCCGAATCCGGCTAAAAATGAACTGAACTTAAAAGGCATTACAAAACCTACAGATTTCACTATTTACTTCACAGACGGTAAATTGGTAAGACAGGGAACGTATCAGCCTGAGAAATCAATCAATATTTCAGAACTGGTTCCGGGAATGTATATTTTTAAAATTAACGATAAGAACGTGAAGTTTTTAAAGAAGTAAAAATATAAGGCAATAAATAACAAAGCTGTTTCATCATGATGAAACAGCTTTTTTTATTAAATTAGCGCATCCTAAAAATTATTAGAAATGATCTCTAAAAAGTATCTTGAAAATTTACAGAACGAACTTCAGAATATTGAAAATGACGGACTTTACAAAAGAGAAAGAATCATCACTTCTCAGCAAAGTGCGGAAATAGAAGCCAACGGAAAAAAGCTGCTGAACTTCTGTGCGAACAATTATCTGGGATTATCCAACCATCCGGAAGTGATGAAAGCTTCACAGGAAATGATAGAATCTCACGGTTACGGAATGTCTTCGGTTCGTTTTATCTGCGGAACTCAGGATATCCATAAACAACTGGAGCAGAAAATTGCAGACTTTTTAGGTCTTGAAGATACCATTTTGTATGCTGCCTGTTTTGATGCGAACGGTGGAGTTTTTGAACCTTTATTTACAGAAGAGGACGCGATTATTTCAGATGAACTGAACCACGCTTCCATTATCGATGGTGTTCGTCTGTGTAAAGCAGCGAGATACCGTTACAAAAACAACAATATGGAAGATCTGGAAGCTCAGTTAATTGCAGCTTCCGAAAAAAATCACCGTTTTAAAATCATTGTTACAGACGGCGTTTTCTCAATGGACGGAATTGTTGCAGATCTGAAAGGAGTTTGTGATCTTGCCGATAAATACGATGCTTTGGTAATGGTAGATGATTCTCATGCAACAGGTTTCATTGGGAAAACAGGTCGCGGAACGCACGAAGCCAACGAAGTGATGGGTAGAGTAGACATCATTACTTCCACGCTTGGAAAAGCTTTAGGCGGTGCTTTAGGCGGATTTACTTCCGGTAAAAAAGAAATCATTGATATGCTGAGACAGCGTTCAAGACCGTATTTGTTTTCAAATTCATTGGCTCCGGGAATCGTGGGAGCAGCTTTGAAGGTTTTGGACATGATTTCTGAGGATACTTCTCTTCGCGATAAAGTAATGGAAAATGCAGAATATTTCAGAGCGGAAATGAAATCTAAAGGTTTCGATATTCCGGATGGTGATGCTGCGATTGTTCCTGTAATGCTTTATGATGCGCCTTTGGCTCAGAAAATGGCTGAAAAGTTAATGGACGAAGGAATTTATGTCATCGGATTTTTCTATCCTGTGGTTCCGAAAGGAAAAGCGAGAATCAGAGTTCAGCTTTCAGCAGCACATACAAAAGAACATCTTGATAAAGCGATTGCTGCGTTTGAAAAAGTTGGAAAAGAATTAGGCGTAATTTCTTAAAAGTAGGCATAATACTGAAAAATACAGTTGGCAAAAACAAATTTCAGTTTTTGCCAACTTAAATTTTAACTTTTTCTATATACTTCTACATAGAAAACTCCTTGCGTTTAAGAAGACTTATCCCGATCAGGTCAAATAAACATCATTTTTTTCGTTTTGAAAGACTCTAAACCATACAAATTTTTTAAAATTTATCTGTTCAATTGGAGATTATTTTCGTCGTGTTGTTCGTTGATATGAGTTTTATTTAGCCCGGATTGCAACGACATCCTTTTGGGTTGCGGGCGAAGCATAACCGGAGGTTTACGAACGTAGTTCAGGAGCCCGTAAACTAAAAGATACAGTGGAAAGCCGGAAAAAGCTCCAAAAAAATGTTGAGGGTTTGAGCGTTTAAGAGTTTAAGAAAGTTAAGCTTTAGTTCAATGTAAAGATTTCTAATCAAAATTGATTTTAACCGAAATTCAGCATATGTTT
Organism: Chryseobacterium sp. C3; assembly: GCF_014218905.1. Lineage (NCBI taxonomy): Bacteria > Pseudomonadati > Bacteroidota > Flavobacteriia > Flavobacteriales > Weeksellaceae > Chryseobacterium > Chryseobacterium sp. C3. The sequence goes on from NZ_JACLCU010000003.1 coordinate 311,472, forward strand.
TGGCTAAATTGCTACTTATTTTTTTGTACAGTTTTTACATTAAAAACAATAGTTGCCATTATCCACCAAAGAAGTAATCGATAATGTAAAACCAGACTGCGGAAGTAAAAAAAGCCGCAATAATACTGAAGCCGATCGTTAAATTGGTAAGTTTTGTATTTAATCGATACTGCTCCGCAATAATGCTTGAGGTAACGACTGTAGGCATTGCCGATTCGAAGATGGTAATTCTGGCAATATTTCCTTTTATTCCGAGTAAAAGTGCTAATCCGAGCGTTATTGCCGGAGCCAGAATAAGTTTGTAAAACATGGAAACTGACATTTGGGGAATCAGTTTTTTCCAGCCATTGAATTTCAGTTGTAATCCGACTGAAAATAAAGCTAAAGGACTAACTGTAGCTGCTAATTTATCGAAAAAAGGTTCTGCGGAAGTGAAATCTACGAACTGAGACAAAGCTAATGCAGCAATACAACCAATCAATGGCGGAAATGTAACGAGACGTTTCAGAATAAATGCTGCGCTGATCTTTCCGGATTTGCTTCCGCCTTTTAAAGCCGCAATAATTCCTAATGTTGAAAGTGCAAAAAACATGGTCTGATCGCAAATAATGGCAATACTCAATAAACTTTCTCCGTAAAAAGCCGAAATGAGCGGAAAACCGATAAACGAAGTATTGCTGTAGCCGCTTACGAGTTCCAGAGTACTTCGGGAACGCCGTGAATAGCCTTTGCTTCTGCTGTAAAACATCATAAAGAAAAAGCAGAAAACTGCCGTAAGAAAAGTCGCCAACACCGGAAACAGCATTTCTGCCGACCAGTGAACTTTCGGTAAATATTTGAATGAAACAGCCGGAAGTGCAAGATAAAGAATCCATGTGTTGATTCCTTTATGCGCGTCGGGATGGATGGATTTTGTTGCCTTGAAAACCATTCCCGCGATAATGCACACTGCAATCAGAACAAAATTTACCATAGTTTTGAATTATTGTGCAAATTTACGGTTGATAATGATTAATAATCGTTTCGAAATAATTTTTTATTATCCGTTATTGATCATAATGCTTAATTTTCACGCAAAGATCGCTAAGATTCTTTTATATACCAACTGTTTTTAAGTTCGCAAAGGCGTTTCACTCAGCAAAGAACTCAAAGGTTTTTCAATGATGACAAATTACGGACAATCATAATTTTTTTTGAAATAAAAGGTAAAAATTTCAAAAATAAAAAGAAGGGTATAATAATAACCATTGTAGGCAAACTCAGAAGTTTTAAAATGAAATTTTGTTCTATTATTTTTTGTTTTTTACCCGACAGTTTCCAGATTGATGGATAAAAAGTGCCTAAATTTTCAAATTTAGCTTTTTGGGTGAAGAAAAATTTATTTGGATTTTTTGTTTCGTCATATTTCCTGTCATATACCACAAATTTCTTATTGTAATTATCATGAGAATAAATAGTAAAACTTCTGGTAATATTAGATTTCACAATAATTTTGTCCATTTTATCAATGCCTATCCTGAAAGATTTTCCATAATTATTGACTTTTATAGATTGTATAAATTTGCCTTCGCGATCAAACTTTTGAATTACAGAATAAAAACTATCTCCAATGTATACGTTTTCATGACTATCCACCACAAAACCGTTAAAATCACTTAATGGCAATTCTGTATTAATCTTAAAGTTTGTCTGTGTGACACATATTCTGGAAAGTAAAACAGTACAGAATACTAAAAACAACAAATCAGAAAACTTTTTTATCAATTTCATAAAAATCAATTCATCGTATCAAATAAGCTCATTACCTCTATTTTCTCCAATGGTTTTGAAAGGGTAATTCTTTTGGATGTTTTTGGAAGCAAATCGAAAAAATTATCGCTGAAATGGGTATCTCCCATCAGATAAACGTCTTTTGCCAAAACATCTGTTGAAATTTCAATTTCAGTGGCAGATATTTTCCTGATTTTAAGGGCAGGTTTTGTTAATTTTAAATCTTTTGGCTTTGCGAAGAAATAGTTACTTTCGGCAATTACCTTTCCGTTGGTATCTTTTAAAGTCAATTTTAAAAACACTTCATTTTTATAGGAATCAGGAATCAGATTTTGAATTTCGATCGGATCGAATTGTACTATTTCTTCGAGTGTTTTTCTATTGGGAGCTGTTGTTATTTCATCTAAAACTTTCCCTTGAAAATTAATGACCTCTATTTCCACAAAAACATCATCAAATTTTCGTGTCTGATCATTAATGGCATAAAAAGTAAGTATTCCCTCCTTTTCTTCTACTAAAATCACCTGATTTTCAAAGCTCCTTTTCACCTGATAATGCAGCACTTTCCAGTTTCCTAAATAATCTATGGAAGACCATGAAACGACAGGCCAACAATCGTTGAGTTGCCAGTATAAAGTTCCCATATTGTAAGGTTTAGCTCTGCGGTGCGCTTCAATGGCAATCTGCATTCCGCGAGCCTGAAGTAACTGCGAAACATAATTGTATTTCACAAAATCTGTCGGAACGATATAGTCCCGCTTCATGTAATTTTCAATAATTTCCCAGCCTCTGGAATGCTTTTCATGAGCTTTTATGGTTCCATTTTGTAAGCTTAAATCAGGATTTCCTGAAAACATGGATTTTGTGGTTTCCAACGTCGGCATTCCCTGAAAACCATATTCCGAAGCAAAACGCGGAACTTTTTCATTGTAAATTTCAAACGGCTGTTCTCCCCACCAAACGCCCCAATAATGAGAATCGCCTTCCGTAAGGCTTTCTTTATGTCCCCATCCGATGGACGGTGAGCTTTCCCAATAGATTTGCTTATCACTTGTTGCATATTTTTTAACAGCGTTCGGAATTACTTCATGAAAAATTTTCTTGTAATCCTTCCAAACCTGTAAAGAATCTTCTTTTGAATATTTGAATTGTTTCTGATACCCCCAATTGACGATCGCTTCATCGATTTCGTTATTTCCGCACCACAAAGCCAATGACGGATGATTTTGAAGCCTTTCAATCTGATCTTTTACTTCCAATTCTACATTTTTCTGAAAGTTTTCATCAGCCGGATAAAAACTTCCTGCAAACATAAAATCCTGCCAAACCAAAATTCCGTTTTCGTCGCAGACTTTGTAGAATTCATCATCTTCGTAAATTCCGCCTCCCCAAACGCGGATCATATTCATATTTGCATCCTTGCAATCTTTAATCAAGTGCTGATATTTTTCTTTGGTCATTCTCGTAGAAAAACTGTCGCCCGGAATCCAGTTGGTTCCTTTCGCATACATTGGTTTTCCGTTCACCTTGAAATAAAACGATTTTCCTTTTGCATCTTTTTCCTGAATTAATTCAACTGTTCTCAGTCCGATTTTTTCAGATTTTTCAGCAATCATTTTTGAATCTTTTTGCAAAGAAACTTTAATATCGTATAAGTTCGGATTCCCCCAACCGTTAGGTTGCCATAATTTCGGATTTTGAATCTGATAAGGAATTGAAATTAAATTCAATCCGGATTTTAAAGAAATATTTTGAGATTTTCCGTTAATTGAAAAACTGTATTTCCCTTCTTCTGTAGCGAAAATTTCAGCATGAATATTTAAATCTGCTTTTTGCTTTGTTAAAATTTTTTGTTCGATTTTTATATGATCAAACCTAGCAATGTTCCAAAAATTCAATTTAACGTCTTTCCAGATTCCTGCCGTCACTAATCTTGGTCCCCAATCCCAACCGAACTGATATTGCGCTTTTCTCACAAAACTTCTCGGAGATTCCGGCATGGTGAAAGGAACTTTTTGGGCTAATTCTCTTCCGAAATTTACCGCAGATCTGAATTTTACCTGTAAAATATTTTTGCCGTTCTTTAAACTTTGTCTAACCGGAATTGTCCATTTTCTGAACATATTATCTGTCGATTGAATCAATTTCCCATTTAAATAAATTTCAGAAAACGTGTCCAACCCATTAAAAATCAATTCAATATTTTGATTTTCTAAATCCTTTGAAGAAATGTTAAATGAAGTCTGATAATCCCAGTTTTCATTTTCTATCCATTGTACTTTTTTTTCGTTTTCATCTTTATACGGATCGGGAATGATCTTGTTATTGATCAAATCCAAATGAACAGTTCCCGGAACAGAAGCAGCCAACCAATTATTCTCTCTGGAATTTTTGAATTTCCATTTTTCAGAGGATAAATTACGCTCTGAAGTTTGTGCATTGGTGAAGATTTGTATGAAAAGGAAAGTAAAAAGTAAAATTTTGTTCATTATAATTTATTTACAATTCTATGAATTCCATCTTTAATAAGTGGTGTATTGAAGTTAATAAGAAGCCCAAGTTTTATGTTTGCTAATTTTAAATAAGTTAATAACTGGGCATTAAAAACAGGATGCATTTCCAGTACAGATTTTACTTCAACGATTACTTTGTCTTCGATAAGCAAATCAATTTTGTAAGCATTTTCAATATTCATTTCTTTATCTTGTAAGGGCAGATAAATTTGCCGTTTTACATTGAATCCTGATTTTTTCAATTCATATGCTAAAGCTAATTCGTAGGTACTCTCTAATAAACCCACTCCAAGATTTTTGTGTACTTCGATTGCTGATCCTATTATTTTATAGGATAATTCATTTTCTACCATTTATTATTGTGTTTTTGTTTTTTACGCAAAGATTTAATTTTAGTAATTATTAAATTTTAAGTGGGCAAAGAAGAATCAATTAAAAATTGATTTTATGAAGCTAAGGTTCTAGCCATTCAGCTTAATCAGCGACTTTGTCGCAATACTTTGCTCCCTTAAGTAAATATACAGTTAAATAAATCTTTGCGTTAAAATTCATTTTATTATTTATTCTTCAAAGCAATAATCTCTTCAGCATTCGCAAAAGCTCCACCGTCCGTAATTGCTGAAGAATGAAAATATCCTGCTTTTGTAAACTCCCGTATTTCCTGAATATTGGACGAGCGAAGTCCGCCACCGACAAGAATTTCTATTCTGCCATTGGATAACGCTACTAATTTTTTAAGATTTTCCTTTCCTTCCGAAACATTGGGTTTCTGTCCGGAAGTAAGAATGGTTGTAAAGCCGCATTCAATAACTTTTTCCAAAGAGTTTTCCAAATCTTTTGCACGGTCGAAAGCACGATGAAAAGTACATGGATAAGGTTTTGCCAGTTCGACCAAAATTTTATTCTGTTCACTATTCACCTCATCATTTTCATCCAGAATTCCGAATACGAAACCGTCTACGTTTAAAGATTTTAACTGAATCAGATCTGATTTCATCTGCTCAAATTCTACATCGGTGTAGGTGAAATCTCCGCCACGCGGACGAACCATCACAAAGATTGAAATATTGATTTTTTCTCTAAGCTCTTGTACGGTTTCAAAATCCGGCGTGGTTCCGCCTTCGCTTAATCCGTCACACAATTCTATTCGGTCTGCACCGTTTTCAAAAGCGATTAATGCAGATTCCGGATTGAAGCACGCTATTTCTATTTTTGACATTTTTCTTATGTTTTAATTTATTCTTTTTCAAGAACATCTGCAATCATAAATTTGTTATCCTTCTTCACAACTCCTATTTTACGGCTAAAAATAGACTTTGCTCCTTCATCCGTTAATTCGACATCAAAAACAAATGCATCATTTCCTGCAATTGCGTCTAATTCGCACTTTCTCACTTCAATATTAATCCAGTCCTGAGCAGAAATAAGAAATCCAGTATTTATTCCGGCATATTTTGTATTGTACTTCCTTCCCCATTTCTGTTGAAATTGTTTTAGAGTAAGGCTTCCATCCACATCCAGATCAACATTGGTTGCATCGGTTTTATATTGATAGTAATCCTTTGTGGTAATATCCTGCATAATTTTTTGCTGATCTGAAATATCCGCTTTGAAATAAGCAATAATATTTTTCTTTAGCCACTCTTTTGCAGCTTCTGCTTCAGAGTTATTGCTGACTTCTGGGTTTTCTTTTACAAAATTAAGATCATTTGTTTTTTTAACATCTTTACAGGCAACAGTTAAAAACAAAGAGACTATAATTATATTTTTTATCATCTGAAATTTTATTTTAATGCAAAACCGGGGGTTTCCAGACGGTTTCCTTTCTGGTCGTACACCGCAAAACTAAATCCATCCTGAATACAATAGGAGCCGTATTCTCCTTTTTTATTAAGGGCAATAAAACCCACCTGAATATCCTTCAGATTTTTATTTCTACGCTGTGTAATTTTTACTATTCTTTCAACCGCTTCTTTACAAGCTTGTTGCGGCGTTCTTCCATGTCTCATTAATTCTACCACCAAATGCGTTCCTACGGTTCGGATTACTTCTTCACCATGACCGGTTGCCGTTGCTGCACCCACCTCGTTATCAACAAACAAACCCGCTCCGATAATCGGTGAATCTCCCACTCTTCCGTGCATTTTGAAAGCCATTCCGCTTGTTGTACAGGCTCCGGAAAGATTTCCGTTCGCATCCAGAGCGATCATTCCGATTGTATCGTGATTTTCAATATTGACGATCGGTTGATATTTACTGTCTTTCAGCCATTCTTTCCACTCTTTTTCGGATTCGGGAGTGAGAATATTTTCTTTTTTGAATCCCTGCGAAACGGCAAACTGCAAGGCTCCGTCTCCAACCAGCATCACGTGAGGCGTTTTTTCCATTACCGCCCTCGCTACAGAAATCGGATTTTTAATATTCTCAAGACAGGCAACAGAACCGATATTGTAATTTTCGTCCATAATACAGGCATCCAAAGTCACTCTTCCGTCTCTGTCGGGACGACCGCCATAACCAACACTTCTCTCTTCCGGATCATTTTCCACGAGGCGTACTCCTTTTTCCACCGCATCCAAAGCTCTTCCTCCTTTTCCGAGAATCTTCCAGGCTTCTTCATTGGCTTTTAAACCGAAATTCCATGTGGAAAGAACGATCGGTTTATTAATGACTGTATTGTTGTTTTCAGGTTGATTTTTAGCTAATAAGTCTAATGGATTTACCGCTAAAGCCAGTGAAGCGACGGCAGATTTTTTCAGAAACTTTCTTCTACTTTGCATACTCAGATTTATTTGGCTCCAAATTAAGGATTTTTCGCATGAAGATGAAATAAAAAAAGCGGTAGATTTTCTACCGCTCAAATGATTTTACTGAAAATTAATGAGGTAATTTTTCCCTGAAATATCCATACACCCAAGTTCCGAAAATGGCACTCAGCAAAGTAATGATTACGGCAAAAGCTCCGGTTCCGATCTGTGCGAAAAGCGGTCCGGGACAGGCTCCTGTAATCGCCCAGCCAAATCCAAAGATCAGTCCGCCGTAAATTTGACCTTTATTAAATTTCTTCGGAGCAATAGAAATTTTTTCGCCATAAATGGTTTTGATATTAAATTTTTTAATGATCAATACGGAAATCATTCCTGTTAAAATAGCGCTTCCGATAACGCCGTACATATGGAAAGACTGCAACCGGAACATTTCCTGAATCCTGAACCAGCTGATAATTTCTGCCTTTACAAAGATGATCCCGAACAATATTCCTACCATCATATATTTTAAATTGTGGTACCATTTGTGATGAAGCTGACTTTCGTTGGTACAAATACTGTCCTGATGTCTTCTATCTTTTTCCTGTTTCATTTTTAAATTTTAAAGTGAAAGAATTATTGGCAGAATAACATTTGCCATTAGAAAACCTCCTGCCATAAAGCAGATTGTTGCAATCAAGGAAGCGCCCTGAAGGTTGGAAAGTCCCATGATGGCGTGTCCGCTTGTACATCCTCCCGCGTAACGCGTCCCGAAACCTACCAAAAAGCCACCGACCACCATCATAATAAATCCTCTTACTGTAAAAAGACTGGTAAAATTCATGAGTTGTGTAGGAACGAGATTGCTGTAATCCGTAATTCCGTAGGTTGCTAATTCTGTTTTGAGATTATGGTTAACGGTAATTTCTTCTGGGTTCATTAAAAATTGGGCGGCAATCATTCCGCCTAAAAAAATTCCGAAAACGAAGAATAAATTCCAGAGTTCTTTTTTCCAGTCGTATTTAAAGAAGCCGATATTCGCAGGAATACAGGCTGCACAGATATGTCTGAGTGATGAGCTGATCCCGAAAGATTTATTTCCCAAAATCAGCAAAGCAGGAACAGTAAGCCCGATTAATGGCCCTGCAACGTACCACGGCCAAGGTTCTTTTATGATTTCTAACATTAAGTATTTGTATTAAAACTGTTTTATATTCTGATTAATGATTTTAACGTGAGTTTGATGTAAAGATTGCAAATAAAATCGACTTCAGCAGAAATTGACCTATTTTTGGATTTAAACGCCAAGAACGCTAAGTTTTCTTTTTAAAATAACTCTGTTGATTTTTATTCTGCCTGATTTTGGATCTTCAAAGATCTTTCGTCTCCTTTGTTGTTAAATCTATTTTAAAACTTTAGTCTGACATACAAAATCACTTACAGGAATCCCTGTTTGGGAAATGGCGCTGAAACCGCCTTCAATTTCACTAAAATTACGGTAGCCTCTTGCCTGAAGAATACTTGCAGCCATCATACTTCTGTAACCTCCTGCACAATGTAAATAGAAATGTTCCGTAGGATCGATTAAGCTTATCCAATCGTTGATGTATGCCAAAGGTTTGTTAAATGCTTCATCTATATGTTCTGCATTGTATTCACTTTCTTTTCGGACATCAATAATTTTCGCTTCTTTTTCTTTAATTTCCTGTTCAAATTGCTGTGCGGAAATTCTGTTAATGGAATCTATTTCTTTTCCGCTGTCTTTCCATGCGTTGAAGCTACCTTTTAAAAATCCGAGAACATTGTCAAATCCTACACGGCTTAATCGGGTCACGGTTTCTTCCTCTTCATTTTCATTGGTAATGAGCAGAATTGGCTGTTTTACATCCACTACCAAAGATCCGACCCAAGGTGCAAAATCGCCATTCAGTCCAATATTGATGGATTGTGGAACAAATCCTTTTGCGAAGTCTTCGTTATTTCGTACATCCAAAATCAAAGCACCAGAATGTTCTGCCATTTCTTCAAATTCGTCAGGAGAAAATGCCTGTAAACCTTTTGACAAGACCTCATCGAAACTGTCGTAGCCTTTTTTGTTCATTGCCACGTTCATTCCAAAATACGCAGGAGGCGGAAGAAGTCCGTCTGTAACCGATTTGATGAAACTTTCCTTATCTTTCTGATTCAAGGCGTAATTGGTTTTCTTCTGATTTCCAAGTGAGTCTACCGTTTCTTTCTGCATATTTTTTCCGCATGCAGAACCTGCTCCGTGTGCAGGATAAACAGTGATATCATCATTCAAAGGTAAAATTTTGCTGTAAAGACTTTCATAAAGTAAGCCTGCCAATTCTTCCTGCGTCATGTTTGCTGCTTTCTGTGCCAGATCGGGACGGCCTACATCACCTAAAAACAAAGTATCTCCGCTAAAAAGGGCTGTTTCTTTGCCGTTTTCGTCCATCAGAAGAAAAGATGAGCTTTCCATGGTATGACCGGGTGTGTGAAGAACTTTTATGGTTATATTTCCTACCTCAAAAACCTGATTGTCTTCTGCAATGATGGCTTCAAATTCCGGTTTTGCAGTGGGACCGTAAACGATGGGTGCGCTTGTTTTTCTGCTTAAATCGAGATGTCCGCTGACAAAATCTGCATGAAAATGGGTTTCAAAAATGTATTTAAGGGTAACGTTATCTTTTATAAGACGCTCAATATAAGGCTGCGTTTCTCTTAATGGATCTATGATTGCCGCTTCACCGTTAGAAACAATGTAATAAGCGCCCTGCGCTAAACATCCTGTATAAATCTGTTCTATTTTCATTTTTTATGATTTTAAATTTTAATTATTTTTTCTGATACAAATTTCAGGGTTTGGGATTTTCTGTACCGCTACTTTTGTTACAGAAGGGTTTTTATTTTTTTTAACGCAAAGACCACGAAGATTTTTTTAAATATTGTAATTTTTTGGGGTTCACGAAGCCGCTAACGCTTATAAGAGATTGAATTTCATGTATTTTAATTAAAATTAACTTTAATCGAAATTTAGTACAAGTTCTGGCTAAAGCCCCCACTGTTTTCTTGATTATTAAAATGAGCTGAAGCCCATTCCTATTGATACTTTTGTCCTGTTTTTACATCAAACTCACATTAAAACACTATGTATCCAAAGATTTTTTAACTACTACGCTTTTTTGAATATCACAATGATGCTAACACTTTTAAATGATTGGACTTTATGATATTTTATTTTCTACATTCAGAAATTTAAACTTTGATGTTTTTTTCTCCCGAATCTTTCGCAGCCCGACCTGAGTGGAGCTCTTTTTGTTTTTTACAAAACAAAAAGATTGGGAGCCCTTCTCGATAAACTCAGGATAAACTACAGGCGCAAACAGTTGCCCTAATAAAGAAAAAACTACAAAAAAAGTTCTTTAATGATGATGTACATTCCCATCACGAGAATGAACCATCCGAAAGCAGGTTTGAGTTTTTTTCCGTCGATTTTTTTGGATAACTGCGAACCGATGATGATGCCTACAATGGCAATTGATGAAATGGTGGTTAATAATTTCCAATCGATTTTCACAGTATTCATTGATGAGAAAAATCCGATGAGGGAATTGAGCGAAATGATAACCAACGAAGTTCCGATGGCTGCTTTCATTGGGGTTTTGAGGAGATTAACAAGAGCGGGAATGATCATAAATCCGCCTCCTGCTCCGACTAAACCTGTTAAAATTCCGACAACAGATCCTTCTCCTGCTGCCAAAAGGGTACTGTTTTTCTGTAAATCTGATGTTTCAGTAACACAATCTGTAGTTTTCTGAATCATTTTGTAGGAAGCTAAAATCATTAATCCTGCAAAAATTAAAAGTAATAGAATATCTTTGGTTACCACAAAATTGCTGACCGTAACAACTTCATCGGGAATTAAGGGTACAATATAATTTCGCGTCAGGAAAATGGAAATAATGGACGGAATGCCGAAAACAAGGGCGGTTTTTAAATTTACCAGACCTTTTTTAAAATAGGAAACTGAACCTACCACACTGCTGATTCCGACAATAAAAAGGGAATATTCTGTTGCCAGAAAAGCGTCTAATCCGAAAAGGTAAACCAAAACGGGAACGGTAAGAATGCTTCCGCCACCACCGATTAAACCTAACGAAATTCCTATTAAAACAGAAGCGAGATATCCAAAAATTTCCATGTTTTCAACTTTATGTTGCAAAATTGAAGATATCGGGAAAGGTGTACCGCTACTTTTGTTACAGAACGGCTTTTTAATGCTAAGTTTGCGAAAATTTTTACTTTAGTTGTTATGTTGAAAGAATCTTAAGATTTTTTTGATCGCGAAATTCGCTAAGATTTTCTTGACTACTCAATGTTTTTAAATTCACGAAGCTACTTCGACAAGCTAAGTATAAACTATTCATTTAGATAAGATTGCGAAGAGTTTTGTCTAATCTTCTAAAATCACAATTTTATTTCGTCCGAGCTGGAGTTTTCCGGAATCTTCAAGCTGTTTCAGGAGTCGGGAAACAACGACTCTGGCTGTTCCGAGTTCATTGGCAAGCTGTTCGTGGGTGATGACGATGGTTTTGGAATTCAGAATTTCAGATTTTTTGTTAAGAAGATTCAGAAGTCTTTCATCTACTTTTTTGAAAGCGATCGCATTGATGATATCCAAGAGTTCTTCAAAACGTTTATGGTACAGCCTGAAAATATAATCGAGCCATTCGGGATATTCTTTAATAAACAATGAAACCTTGTCAACAGGCAGAAACAGGATTTCGGTATCTTCTTCTACTTCCGCTTTTACGATGCTTTTTTCGTTGTGCATTCCGCCCAGAAAAGACATAATGCAGCTTTCTCCGGCTTTGATGTAGTACAGAAGAATTTCCCTCCCGTCTTCTTCGGTACGGATCACTTTCATCATCCCTTTCATTACAATCGGAATAGAACGGATGGACGAATTTTCATCGAGAATAATATCACCTTCCTGATAAGTTTTCGTTACTCCGTATTGGTAAAGCTTTTCCACGAGTTCCGGAGAGGAAGTAAATTCTGAAGAAAGCACTGAATCCTGCATAATTAAATTTCTAAGGCTAATTTACGCCAATTTCGTCAACAAAAAGCCAAGCTTTAGAATCCGCGCCCGGATTTCCCGCAGGAATAATGCCTGCATTTTCTATTCTCACCTTAATATATTTTGAATTCTGGCTTCCTACGTTAACTTTAATTTTTCCATTTGCAGAAAGGATTTCCTCTTTTCCGACTTCTTTGATTAACTTAAAATCTGTTCCATTGTCTGACACAAAAATCTGAGCCGATTTAGAGAAATGAATCCAGCTTCCTTTGTTGTCTAAAGTATTGAAATAGACTTCCGAAAACTGCGTTTTCTGTCCGAAATCAATGGTTGCCACCACATCTTTTCCATTAAAACCGAGCCATGTTTTTCCCAATTGTTTTTGGTTTCCAGTAATTCCGTCGATTAAAGTAAAAGCTCCGCCGAAAGAATAATTTTCACTTGGCTGTTCTTCTAATGTAATTTTTTTTCCGGTTGTTTTGGATATCGTGAAAATTTGGGAAGATACAGCGCTTTTAAGCTGTCCATTTTCGAAATAGGCAGATTTAACCGTCATTGATTTTGAAATCTGAACAGGATTTTTATAGTTTTGAGAATTGGCAGAAGGATCTGTTCCATCCACTGTATATCGTATTCCATCAGGATTCTGAGAGGTTGAAAGTTCGTAAGCTACCCCATTTTCAGAAGGAATTACTTTCCCTGAAACATTGTAAATGCTTTTGGCGTAATTCACTCCCATTTTATCCAGATTTTTGAATTCATTAATTACTCTTCCTTCGAATTCTTTGTAATTTTTAGGATCAGAAGTTCCCCAACCTACTTCCGAAAGCGCTAATAATCTTGGAAAAATCATATACTGAACGTGGTTGAAATCAAGAATATACTCGGTCCACAAATTTGCCTGAACTCCTAAAATATATTTTGCCTGTTCAGCATTCAGTTCTTCAGGAATCGGATTGTAAGAATAGACTTTATCCAAAGGCGTAAATCCTCCGAAAGCATTGGGTTCTGTCGCCGGATCTCCCTGATAATGATCGAAATAACAGTAAGAACCGGGAGTCATGACGGCAAAATGACCGGATTTGGCAGCTTCTACCCCGCCTTTAATTCCTGTCCAGCTCATTACTGCCGCATTTGGAGCCAGTCCGCCTTCCAGAATTTCGTCCCAACCGATAATTTTTCTGCCTTTTGAATTCACGTATTTTTCAATTCTTCGGATGAAATAGCTTTGCAGGCCATGTTCATCTTTCAGGTTATTTTTTTTGATTAATTCCTGACAATGTGCGCATTCTTTCCATCTTGTTTTCGGGCATTCATCGCCTCCGATGTGGATGTATTGCGAAGGAAAAAGACCGATTACCTCATCTAAAACATTTTCTAAAAAGGTAAAAGTTTCATCTTTCGGACAGAAAACATCATCAAAAACGCCCCATTTTGTGGCAGGTTCGAAAGATCCTTTTGTACAGGCTAAATCAGGATACGCAGAAAGTGCCGCCAAAGCATGACCCGGCATTTCTATTTCCGGAACTATGGTAATATGTCTTTCCTGAGCGTATTTTACGACTTCTTTAATCTGATCCTGCGTATAAAAATAAGGTCCGTAAGGTTTTCCGTCGAAGGTATTATCAACATACGCTCCGATCATCGATTCTTTACGTTTTGAACCGATCTGCGTTAATTTCGGATATTTTTTAATTTCAATTCTCCAACCCTGATCGTCCGTTAAATGCCAGTGAAACGTATTCAGTTTATACATGGCGAGATAATCGATGTATTGTTTCACTTCTTCAACGGTGAAAAAATGTCTGGAAACGTCCAAATGCATTCCTCTCCATTGAAATTTTGGGGAATCCTGGATTTCGAGAGCGGGAATTTTTCCGTCTTCTGAAGTTTTTATTAATTGTAAAAGAGTTTGAATGCCTTGAAAAAGACCTTCAGGATTCTTTCCAATAACCATAATCATTTCGTTACTGATATTTATAATGTAATTTGAATTAAACTCTCGTTTATTATCAGTTTTTAAATCTTTATTTAACAGTAGCGAAATAAAATTTGGCTTTGTTTTTTTTATGTTTTGAGATGAATTTTTTGGATAGATTTTTTTAAAATTATCCATAAAATATTTGTATTCATTCGATTTTTTGTCTCCCACGAAAAGTGTATTCCCGCTTACCTCGAAATTCCCTGTTTTTAATTCAACCTTTTGCGGATAGGGAATTAAATTTAATCTGGTTTGAGTAAAAAAGAGACTTGAAAAAAGCACAGAAAGAATCAGTAAAAAACGCTGCATTTTGTGGATTTAAGATTTAAGCGAATATACTTATTTTCTGAAAATTTTAAAGATGATTTAACTTATTAAGAAACAAAACATCTAATTTTGCAAAAAATAAACGATGAGAAAAACATTTCTTTTGATAGGCGGACTTTTATTTTCAGTTTCCGCACAGGCACAAATTTTAGATGTTATAAAATCTACCGTGAAAGATCAGACAGGAATTGATCTTAACAATCCTAAAGTTCCGGCTCAAACCAACGGAACCACAACCACGCCAAAAACGACAACAACAGCATCATCCGTTAATCTGGGAAGTCTTACATCAACTCAAATTTCTTCTGGACTAAAGGAAGCTCTGAGTCTCGGTGTAAATGAAGGCGTGAAAAAATTAGGCGTAACGGACGGTTTCCTGAAAAATGAAGCTGTAAAAATTTTAATGCCCGAAAAACTGAGAAAAATCGACACTACTTTACGCTCTATCGGGTTGGGAAGTCTTGCAGACCAAGGAGTGAAATTACTCAACAGAGCTGCAGAAGATGCCGTAGTGGAAGCCGCCCCGATCTTTACGAAAGCGATTACTTCAATGACGATTACCGATGCTAAAAATATTTTACTGGGAAGTAATAATGCAGCGACAAACTATTTACAGACTAAAACTCAATCGCAATTATTTACAGCGTTTCAGCCAAAAGTAAAAGCTTCACTGGGAAAAGTGGGAGCCGATAAAGTCTGGAGCAATATTATTTCTAAATACAATACTTTTACCGGACAGGCTGTAACCACAGATCTTAATGAATATGTAACCACAGAAACCATCAACGGGGTTTTCAAAATGGTGGCAGAAAAAGAAAGCGGAATCCGAAATACGCCTGCCATGAGAACCACAAGTATTTTGCAGAAGGTTTTCGGAGCTCAGGACGGTAAATAATATACGCTAACTGAGACTTTATTCTCTTTTAATACAAAAATACCATCCATCTTGCAGACTGCAGGATGGATTTTTTATGTCTGATAAAGATTTACACGGTTTTTTTTTAAAAACTAACTGATAATCAAAATATTGCATTTCATTAATTAACCTTCAGACAAAATGGTATTACTTTGATAAGTTCTATGACTTTGTATATCTTAAAAGCTGAATTCCTGATAATTGAATCTATTTGTTTAACCATTGCGGTTAAGAAGACTTATCCCGAACTCACGTTAATTAATTATATTAGACTTAGTTCATTACAAAGATTTGTGATCTAAATTGTTTTTAATTTAAATGCTGATAAGTTTAGACTAAAGCCAATTGATTCCTAATTGTTAAAATGAAATAAAGCCTTCTCCTATTGATTCTTGTATCGTTATTATTCTGAACTTTTAGGACATTAAAAATGTTGTGGAAATGTTAGACGAATTTTAACATGAAACTGAAAAATAACTCTAATTTTTGCAAGATCTTTTTTTTTAATCATTTTTACTTTTTCAAATGTTTCTTTTTTCACAGAATTAAGAAAAAACATCCTTCTTGCTATTGATTTTGGGAGATTTAAAAAGAAGAATATTTTATAAAACATGACAAAA
The DNA here is from genome assembly GCF_014218905.1 of Chryseobacterium sp. C3. Classification (NCBI taxonomy): domain Bacteria; kingdom Pseudomonadati; phylum Bacteroidota; class Flavobacteriia; order Flavobacteriales; family Weeksellaceae; genus Chryseobacterium; species Chryseobacterium sp. C3. The sequence continues at coordinate 327,429 of NZ_JACLCU010000003.1, forward strand.
ATCACATTTTAAAATACACAATTAATAAAATAAATTACTGAATATCAATTATTTAAAATTTAAAGTTAACATTATATTAAAAAAAATAAAATTTTTATTAAAAAAAGTTTAATATAGAAGCCAGATAATAAAATCAAATTGCGCAATCGATTACACAAAAGTTTTTAATTCGTTTTTTCAACAGAATTTCGGGAAGTAGCTAAGCTCTGATTCTTATTGAAAAGAAAAACATTTAATTCAAAAAAAAACTAAAATTATGTCATCTGAAAAAATAGCAAAATCCGGCTTTCTGATTCGAAAAAAGCTTGCTGTTTTGTTTCTGTTTTCCTCTGTAGCAGTTTTTGCGCAGCAGGGTAAAGAGGTAAGCGGAAAGATTACTAACAACAAGCAGGCTCCTGTTCCTAACGCAACGGTGAAGGAAGAAGGTACAGAAAATTCTGTTACTACAGATGCTGAAGGAAATTTCATCATCAAACTGCTTAAGGATCAGTCTTCGCTTTCTATTGAAAATGAAGGATTTCAGTCGCAGATTATCCCGGTGAACAACCGTTCTTTTATTGCGGTTCCGCTAAAGGAAGAAAAAACGAAAAGCATCGAGCAGATTGTACTGGTAGGTTACGGCAGCGTTAAAAAATCAGATCTTACAGGATCTGTAAATACTTTAAGTACCGACAAAATTATAGAACGAAATACTACAAGTGCACTGGAAGGTATTCAGGGAAGTATGCCCGGAGTACAGATAACTTCGAATTCTGGGAGAGTGGGCGATGGTTTTAAAATGACGATCCGCGGAAATAATTCTCTCATCTCATCCGGAAATCCATTATATGTTGTAGACGGAGTTCCTACGGATAATATCGATTTTCTGAATCCTCAGGATATTGCCCGAATGGATATTCTTAAGGATGCTTCTTCTGCTGCAATATACGGTTCCAGAGGAGCGAGCGGAGTGGTTTTGGTAACCACTAAAAACGGAGCTACCGTAAAATCCGGAGTAAGTGTTTCTCTGGAAACTTCTTATGGTGTAAGAACTGCCGCCCGTTTACCGAAAATGATGTCCGGAGAAGAATGGTGGCGCTTTCATCAGGCAGCATATCTCAGCGCAAATCCTATGACCCAGACTCCTGCACAACTGGCAACACTTGCCGGAAACCAGAGTCCTCTTCTTGTACAGAGAGCCAATAACGGTTATAATTTCGACTGGTATGATGCGGTACTTCAGCCGGGTTCTACCCAAAATCATTACATTAATGTTTCGGGAAGGTCTGAAGGAGGACTGGGATATAATTTATCTTTCGGTATTCAGGGAAATGAAGGGATTATTGCCAATGATTCTAACGACAAGTATACTTTTAAACTGGGAATTAATCATAAGATCAATTCTAAATTTACAACTGGTGCTAATATAACGGTTGCAAGAACTGTTACAGAATACGGAAGTGATCTCGCCATGAGATCGGCATTCAGTTTCAGTCCGCTTATTTCGCCTTACGCAGTAGATGCAAATGGAAACGATATTCCGGGACAACTGTTTTTATTACCCGGAAAACTTACATATCCGGACGGATCCTGGGCAATTAATAAAACAAGTACCATCAACCCTCTTCTGGAAATTGCCAACTCCAGACAAAATGAAAGGGTGTGGCAGACTTTGGGAAATTTATTTTTTCAATATCAGCCTAAAAAATGGCTTTCTTTAAAAACTACATTTTCTGCCGGATTTTCAAACTCAAGACTTGGAATCTCCAACACAGCGGAAACAAATGTAGGTATTGCGCTTAACAGACTCAACTCTGCTTCTGTAGGCAAAACTGAAAATTTCAATTATACGTGGGATAATCAGATTGATATAAAACATACTTTTAAAGATGTTCATGATGTAAGTCTATTGTTGCTGCAAAGTATTTACTCTAGTGAAGAGGAATCTTCCTATGGCTATTCTAACGGACAGCCTTTTAATTCTGAATTTTATAATCTGGGCTTCGGACTTCAGAGCAGTTATCAGCTTCAGGCGGCTCCTTACATGAAGAGAACTCTTAATTCTTATGCTGTACGACTGAATTACGGGTTTAAAGATAAATATTTATTGACGACATCTACCCGATGGGATGGTTCCTCGGTATTATCCACCGGCAATAAGTGGACTGCTTTTCCTTCTCTAGCATTGGGATGGAAAATAAGTAAGGAATCTTTTCTTGAAAATGTATCTTCTATTTCAGAATTAAAACTAAGAGCAAGTATCGGATATACCGGAAACGACAATGTTGCACCTTATCAGTCGCTTGCATTACTGGATCAGCAGACTTTTTATGCTAATGGAAGTACACTCGTTCCGGGATTACAATCCTCCGTTTTCGCGAATCCGCTCCTTACATGGGAAAAAACAAGGGAGCTTAATTTCGGGCTGGATTTCGGATTTTTAAAAAACAGAATCAGCGGTACTGTTGATGTATACGACAGACTTTCCGATAATCTGATCTACAGACAACAGCTTCCCGCAGAAATGGGGATTAAATATACCTACTCGAATGTAGGATCTGTAAGCAACAAAGGGGTTGAAGTATTACTGACCACAAAAAATATTAAAAGTAAACTCATAAACTGGGAGACGACTTTTACCTTTACGAAAAACGTAAATAAACTCGAATCCATTTACAATCAGGATCAGGTAAGCGATAAGGGAAATCTTCTTATTTTAGGTTCCAGCTTAAACCCGAATTTCAATTATGTGTACGACGGAGTTTGGCAGGAAAGTGAGGCAGCGCAGGCAGCCGCTTACGGGCAGGCTCCGGGAATGGCACGTCCGAAAGATCTTAACGGCGACGGAAAATTTGATGCAAATGACAGAACGGTTATCGGCAGTTCGGTTCCGAAATGGCAGGGAAGTTTTTACTCCAGACTTACGGTAGGGAAATTCGATTTCAATTTTTCTATTATTACCAGTCAGGGACAAACGGTTCTCAGTACTTTTCATCAAAATTTTGCCGATGTTTCAGACAGAGGCCGTCAGAAAATGGCGATGGAATATTTTGTACCAACTAATAGTGCAGGACTTGCAGCTAATGCTAATACAACTAATCCAAGACCGGGTCCGGTTGCAACAGGAGCAGGAGCATTTTGGTCTACAGGATTCGGGTATTACAGAGATATTTCTTTTGTGAAGGTAAAAAACATTTCGCTTGGATATACTTTTGATTCGGAATTCCTCAGCAAAATAAAGATGAGCAATCTCAGAGTTTACATTAATGTTCTCGATCCTTTTGTATTTACCAAATTCGACGGATATGATCCTGAATGGGCAGCCGCAAATATCGGGATCAACAGACCGGCTTCAATTACTACACAATTAGGACTAAGTGCTAAATTTTAATTCTACAATCATGAAAAAGATATTCTTAACATTAATTTTCGCCGCCTCGATTTTCAATTCCTGCAGCGATTTTCTCGAAGAAGAAAGTTTGTCTAATGCTCCTGCAGACGACGCCTATAAGACTGCGGTAGGGTTTCAGTTACTTGTGAACACCGATTATGCATGGTTAAAAAGTATCTATGGTGGAGATCCGTGGCTTTTTGTAGCGGGTACAGATATGTATGCGGAAGGAAGAACGCCGGAACCGGCAGGTCTCAGCCAATATACTCAACTTATTCCCGCTTCAGAAGGTGTGGATCAGTTATATACATCCTGTTATCAGCTTATTCAGGCGGTAAACAAGACTGTATACTATTCTAAAATTACAGAACAGACTGCCAATGTTCCGGTATTGGTGGGAGAAGCAAGGTTTTTAAGAGCCAATGCATATTTTCTGCTGGTGCAGACGTATGGCGGAGTACCGATTGTAGAAGAGAACTTTACTTTGCCAGTTCTTCAGTTTGACAGAAATTCAGCAGAACAAGTATATACGTACATCATCAATGAGTTGAAAGCTTCACTTGCAGCGGTAGGAACACAAGCTTATTCTACCAGCGGAAAAGTTAATAAAAGAGCAGTGAATGATCTTTTGGCAAAAGTATACCTTACCCGAGGCTATGAGACTTTCGGTTCGGCTTCAGATTTTGCAACTGCGGCAACGTATGCAGATGCAGCCATCGCAGGACAGGGATTAACAATTGCCCCTGCTGATTTATTTTATCCCGGTAAAGATCTTAATGCTGAAACTATTTTTTCTGTACAGTATGATTTTGCTTCTACCAGTACATCTCCTACTACCCTTGGAAACAAGCAGTTTTACTATTTCAGTTCATATCTTGGCGGTGCAGAAACCAATGGTAACGCTCCGTTAAGAAGTTATAATCTTTGCCCGACATCTTACGCATTGAATTTATTTAAAAAAGGAGATCTGAGATGGGAGTCTACCTTTATGAACGTTGTGTATGAAAGATATTACGACTTTTTCAGAGTAGCAGATAAATCTACGCTGAGAATTAAACATTTTTATGAACCTTTATGGTATACCGCAGCAGATAAAACAGCGTGGCTGTCTGCCAATGCTTCAAAACTCGCTCCGGGATTTGTTTACCACGACAAAGGAACTTTTGATGCAGCTTATACTTTGGTGAAGAATCTGGATTACCAGACCATTCCTGTGAAAAAGTTTGATGATCCTTCCCCTTCAACTCCATCCAGCACGGGAGCCGTAAGTACGAGAGATATTATTGTTTCAAGACTTGCAGATACGTATCTTATTGCAGCAGAAGCCTATTTGAAATCAGGAAATTCTGCTTTAGGACTTTTAAGACTGAATGCAGTAAGAGTAAGAGCGGGAGTTCCGGATGCTACACCGGCAGAATTTAACATCGATTATATTCTTGATGAACGCGGCAGAGAAATGCTTGGAGAATACAACAGATGGTTTGATCTTAAGCGTACAGGAACTCTTATTACAAGAACTGTACAGTACAATTATAAAATTACAAGTGCTTCTAACTTCAATGGTAATAACGGAGCCAAGAAAATTTTAAGACCTATTCCGCAGACGGTTTTAGATCTTAATCAGAATAAAAATTTTCCGCAAAACCCAGCTTATTAATATACTATTCAAAAAAATAATCCGCCTTTATGAGACGGATTATTTTTTTATTGTGCTAAAACTGCATTTCCGGAATTTCTCCTTCAATAATCAGATCGGCTTCTGTAGATTGTATGATGTGCTCCACAGAAACTCCCGGAGCTCTTTCAATAAGCTTAAAACCCTGAGGCGTAACATCTAGAACGGCTAATTCAGTGACCACTCTTTTCACGCAGTTTACTCCGGTTAAAGGAAGTGAGCATTTTTTCAGAATTTTACTTTCTCCTGCTTTATTCACGTGCATCATGGCTACGATAATGTTTTCCGCAGAAGCTACAAGATCCATTGCACCTCCCATTCCTTTCACCATTTTCCCCGGAATTTTCCAGTTGGCAATATCTCCGTTTTCGGCAACTTCCATGGCTCCCAAAATGGTAAGATCCACTTTCTGTGCTCTGATCATTCCGAAACTGAACGCCGAATCGAAGAAGGAACCTCCGTCTAAAATCGTGATCGTCTGTTTTCCGGCATTGATGACATCTGCATCTTCTTCTCCCTCAAAAGGAAATGGTCCCATTCCCAAAACTCCGTTCTCACTCTGGAACTCTACCGAAAGATTATCCGGAACGTAGTTGGCAACCAAGGTTGGAATTCCGATTCCTAAATTTACATAATATCCGTCTTTTACTTCTCTTGAAATTCTTTGTGCAATTTGTTCTTTAGTCAGCATAGCTTAATCTTATCCCGCCAAATTAGCCATTTTTTCAGAATTACGAAATAATTTTCTTTCTTATCCTATGATAAATGTTACTTCTTAAATTGTTGTAAATTTGTATGCCTTAATTTAACCGATGAAAATTTTATTACATTACCTCAAGCCTTACAAATGGCTGATTATTATTTCGCTGTTTTTAGCTGCTGTAAATCAGGTATTTTCTTTATTTGCACCTGCCATTACAGGGAATATATTAGACAAACTTGTTACCCATCCCAATTTTTTCGATAAAGAGAAAACCCTTCCGAGAAATATGGAAGAATATCTCTACGGAACAGATATTTACCATGGTGTATTCTACTTTTTAGGGCTTTTAATCGGTACTGCGATGATCAGCCGTATCGCCAAAGCGTTTCAGGATTATGTGGTGAATGTGATTATTCAGAAATTCGGGGCTAAAATTTTTACGGACGGTCTGAAGCATTCGATGAGGCTTCCTTTTCAGGAATTTGAAGACCAGAGAAGTGGTGAAACGCTTTCTATTTTAACGAAAGTACGTGAAGATTCTGTAAAGTTTATCAATAATTTCATTAATGTCTTCTTTGGAATTTTAGTGAGTATCATTTTCGTTTCTGTGTATGCAATTCGTCTGCACTGGTCGATTATGCCGGTTTATGTAGTGGGAATTATTTTTATTGCAGTGGTAACGAATTTATTAAGTAAAAGAATAAAAACCATTCAGAAAAATATTGTTACCGAAACAACCAATCTTGCGGGAAGTACCACGGAAAGTCTCAGAAATATTGAGATCGTAAAAAGTTTAGGACTGACCAATCAGGAAGTTGAACGTCTGAACAACAATACCTATAAAATTCTGAATCTGGAACTGAGAAAGGTAAAAAGTATCCGTTCCCTGAGTTTTGTACAGGGAACTCTGGTTAATTTTTTACAGCAGACCATTACTTTCACTTTATTATTATTGATTTTTAAAAATATTGTAACTCCGGGACAGTATTTATCGTTAATGTTTTACGGATTCTTTATTTTCGGACCGATGCAGGAAATTGGAAATATCATCATTTCTTACCGTGAAGCTCAGGCTTCGCTGAATAATTTCGACCGGGTGATGAAAAAAGAAGTGGAACCGAAACCTTTAACGCCAAAGAAAATCGGAGCTATTGAGGAGCTTGAGTTTGAAAAAGTTTCTTTTCAGCATCAGACTGCGCATTATAAGGCTTTAAGTTCTATTTCCTTTAATGTAAAAAACGGAGAAACCATTGCTTTTGTAGGACCAAGCGGTTCGGGAAAAAGTACTTTGGTAAAACTGTTGGTGGGATTATACAGGCCGCAGGAAGGCTCTATTTTATACAACAATATCAACGGAAAAGAATTTGATTTTGATGAGCTGAGAAACCAGATCGGATTTGTAACGCAGGACACTCAGCTTTTTGCAGGAACTATTAAAGAAAATCTTTTGTTTGTAAACCCTTCTGCAACGGAAGAAGATCTGCAATTGGCTTTAAAAAAGTCAAGCTGTACCGCGCTTTTGGAACGTGCTGAAAACGGAATTAATACCGTGATTGGTGAAGGCGGACTAAAACTAAGCGGCGGTGAAAAGCAGAGAATTGCGATTGCAAGAGCATTACTGAGAAAACCTCATTTACTGATCTTTGATGAAGCTACTTCTGCACTGGACAGTATTACCGAAGAGGAAATTACCACAACCATTAAAGAAATTTCAAAGGAAAAAGAGCAGATTACGGTTCTTATTGCACACCGTTTAAGCACGATTATGCACGCCGACAGAATTTACGTTTTAGAACGCGGACAAATTGTAGAAACCGGCTCCCATCTTAATCTTATTGAAGAAAAAGGTTTGTATTATGCCATGTGGAGACAGCAAATTGGGGAGAGAAAAACTTTGGTGTAGATGAGATGGAAGTTGGAAGCGGGATGATGGATGTTGATATGATTGTGAGATTCTTCACTTTTGTTCATAATGGCTAATGACAATTGATAACCTTATTCTTTACTCTCTTTTCATTATTATTTCCTAAATGACAATTAGGCTTTATAACTAAAATAAATTACCCCGAATGTTGATTTCGGGGTATTATTTTTATGAAGAAATTTAAAATTAATCTCTTTTTCTAACGGTTCTCTGCTCGATTCTTTTTTCGAATTTCTCACCCTGAAAAATTCTCTGAATCATGATTCCCGGAATATGAATCTGGTTGGGATCCAATTCTCCCGGCTCTACCAATTCCTCTACTTCTGCAATAGTAATTTTTCCTGCTCCCGCCATCGGATGATTGAAGTTTCTTGCCGATCCTTTGAAGATAAGGTTTCCGGCGTGATCTCCTTTCCATGCTTTTACAATTGAGAAGTCCGCTTCATAAGCATATTCCAGAATGTGGGGTTTTCCTTTGAAATCTTTTACTTCTTTTCCTTCCGCTACTTCCGTCCCGAAACCTGCCGGTGTGTAAAAAGCGGGAATTCCTGCCTGTGCCGCTCTGCATTTTTCTGCCAAAGTTCCCTGTGGAGTAAGTTCCACTTCCAGTTCTCCTGAAAGCATCTGTCTTTCGAATTCTGCATTTTCTCCCACATAAGACGAAATCATTTTTTTGATCTGTCTTTTGTGAAGCAGTAATCCCAAACCGAAATCGTCTACTCCGGCGTTGTTTGAAATACAGGTTAAGTCTTTTACATCACTCTCTACCAAAGCATTAATTGAGTTTTCAGGAATTCCGCAAAGTCCGAATCCGCCTAACATTAATGTCATTCCGTCTTTAATGCCTTCGATGGCTTCCTTTGCATTTTTTACTCTTTTATCTATCATGAAATATTAGATTTTTCTGTTGGCTAAATTTAATAATTTTTCTCATATATCCGGTGTTCAGGATTTTTTGATTTTTTTCGTGGTCTGAAATTTGGATAGTCTACATCATCACCCCACAAATATTTATATTATGGAAGCAAAAAATATTTCAAGAATTGCACTCGGCGCATTTTTAATTACCGCAGGAATAGGACATCTTACTTTCGCAAGGAAAGAGTTTCAGGCGCAGGTTCCGGAATGGGTTCCTCTGGATAAAGATGATACTGTTGTTTATTCGGGAGTTGCTGAAATCGCTTTAGGAACAGCCATGATTGCGACTCCTAAAAAATACAGGAAAAATATGGGAAGAATTGTAGCCGGATTTTTTGCAGCTGTTTTCCCAGGAAATATTGCTCAGTATAAAAACAGAAGGGATTCTTTTGGACTGAACACGGACAATCAAAGATTGGGAAGACTTTTTATGCAGGCTCCGCTGATTGCATGGGCACTGAAATCTACTGATGATTGATTTTAACGTCAAATATTTAGCTACGGAGAATGTTTTAGCCCAGATTGAGCGGCATGTCTGAGCTCTTTTTTTGTTTTCGGCGGCTGCTCCGCAGCCGCCGAAAACAAAAAAAGCGAGTAGCGAAAGCTGGAAACAGCTCCAATTTGAATGAGCGATAATTGATGATTGATGAGCGATGGGTGAATATATAATTGATCTGAATATTACCAAAATAACAAAAACGGACTTTTCTAAGCCCGTTTTGTTGTTTTATATGAAAAATGAAGTGTCTTACTGAATGACTAATTTTAAGGTAAATAATTTTCTTGTGTATACTTTTACAAAATATACTCCTTTCGGAAGATTTTCGTTGACCAGAGAAAAACGCTGGTTATTAACATTTTTCGACTGATATAAAAGGTCTCCGTTGGCAGAAAGAAGTTCTATTTTTTCGATCGGATAATCACTTTTTATGAAAGTTGGTTCACCCGGTTTTGTAGGATTCGGATAAAGCACCACATTTTTTTCTGTACTTTTTGTTTCTTCTGTTCCTAAAGATGTTCCGGTTACCTGAAACTGAACTCTGTTTGAAACTTCCGTGTAAGAATCGTTGGTAAACATCACCATATAATAATTTCCCGGCGTTGCAGGAACTGCTGTTCCGGTGATTGTTTTGGTTCCCTGTGTAATTCCGTTAAAATAAGTATACGAAACAAACTGATCATCCGGAACCGAAATATTCTGAGGATAAATTCCGAGCCAGTCTTTGATGATTCCCGGAGAATCCGTCCATGAAGCGGTGATATTTTCTCCTAAACTGTAAACCGGCTTGTTGATCCAAAGTTCGGTTACCACATCCCCTACTTTAAAGAAAACTTTCTCACCAACTGTTGTATAACCGTCTTCTAAGAAGTACTGTGCATAATAATATCCTTTGGCAAGACCTGTAAAATTAAGCGTTCCCGAAGCCGTTGTAACGTAACTCCACTGAGTAGAATTTATGGTTCCGGGCGTGTGTCCCATTTTATAAATTCCGATCCAGTCTTTGTTTAAATTCGGTCCGTTGGAGAAATTTACGGTTACAGTTCCACCTACAGGATAAACATCTGAAGTTGTGCTTAAATTAACTTTCGGACCTACGTAAAAATTTTTTCTCGGTGTAATTTCTGTATATCCGTTATTGGCAAAAAAACCTGCAAAATACTGACCTTTGGCAGCAATTCCGTTCGGGAAAGTGGCTGTTCCTGCGGTTTGTCCGTTAGTGTACATGAAAGCCTGAGAAGTTACGGCAGAAGGATTCTGTCCTTTTTTATAAATTCCTACCCAGTCCTGATTATTTCCGGGACCGTCTGTAAAATTGGCAATAATGGGCTCGTTTTGAAGATATTCTGTTTTGTTCAAAGTAAATGTAGGGTTGGAAACCACACTTCCGGTTACTGTAAACTGTTTTACATCGCTCCATTCGCTCCATTCCATATTTCGGTCTCTGTAACGCACTTTTACATAATAGTTTCCGTTGGTTATTGAGTTGGCGGCAATGGTCGCTTTGGTAATGTCTACTCCTGCATTCAGGTTTTTCGTGATATCGGGAGTTCCATTTCCGTCTTTTCCGAACCAGTTTTCGTAATCTCTGTAAAATTCTTTTTCAATAATAGAAAAATCGGCAGCTTTACTAATTAAAAACTGAGTGGTATTCAGCAATTCTCCGTTTGAGCTTGAAAATGCACTTCCGTTTAAAGTTAACGGCAATGTAACCGGCGCCGTAAATGTATTGGAAATAGAAGGTTTTGCAGGTTTTGGCTGGTTTTTATAGCGGTGGAATGTATCAATCAGCTCATTATATTTTTTATGATAAACCCCTCCGATGGAATAAGATTCCACATCTACTTTTCCTGTGTTTACATCTACTTCCACGATTTGGTACGTCCAGTCTGTTAATGTTTTCTGAACATCATCAAAATCCTGTTCCGTCGACATTCCCCAGTACTGATCCCATGCAACTCCTCCGGAAATAATCTGGTAATTGGGCGTATTTTTCAACTGACCTCTGTGGTATAAATGGTGATGCGCTCCGACGTGCATTAAATACTTTGAAGAAGAGGTTAAAAGCGGAACGGCACTGTTTCTTACCCACGTAGAAATGTCTCCTACATATTGTTCCGCCTGATACGGTTTGTGGCTAAGAGAAATGATCCAGTCGACCGTAGAATCGCCGTTTGCGGCATTTAATACCTGTTGCAGCCAAGTCATTTGCGCAGAACCGGTATGTTCGGAACTTAAACTTATAAACAAAACATTTCCAGCCTGTTGCGCATAGTAATTTTCGTTTCCTGAGCTAATGTTTTTATACTGAATTTCATCGATGTAAAAATGTGCATAATAGGAATTCATTCCCAGACTTCCGTATGTTTCGTGATTTCCCACTGTAGTCTGAATCGGAAGATAAGGCGATAAATTAATATTTTTTTTGAAATGAACATTTTCGTAATGATCCAAAGTTCCCACATCTACCTGATCTCCAACCATAAAGGTCAAAGCAATATTATCTGAAGGATCAGAAGCTGCGCCGAATTTTTCCTTTAATTTTTTATACGCATTTAAAGTTAAGGTATCGTATCTCGGTTCTGCTTTAATCTGGTTGTCTCCCATGATGAGAAAACGAATTTTTCCGTTGGCTGTTGCCGCCTGTCCCGGTAAAGGAAGTGTTCGGAAATTATACACCGCAGATTCGCTGGTTCCTGTTTTAATTTTATAATAATATTTTGTATTGGGCTGAAGATTGGCAATTTTTGCTGTGTGATAAAAATAATTGTTGTTATACCCTGTATCTGAAAAAATATTCGTTGTTCCTGTAAAAGTGACATTCAGATTGGTTGGGCTGGTTCCGTAAAAAACGGTGGTTTCATTATTAGAAGAGGTTTTCCAGTTGATGATCATGGAAGTTGGTGTAGGATTTTGTAAGTAAGGATACAAAGCCTGCCCAAAAGCCATCTGGACGACGAAAAGGAAAAAGAAAAAATAATGTTTCATTTTTAGTTTACTTTTTATTAGATTTATTGAGATTAAAAATTGTATATCAATGAATTATCGAAATTTTTATTGTCTGATTTTATATTCGTGCAAAAGTAGAATTCACATGTAAACTGTATCTGATGGGAAGTTGAAGGAAATATTAAATCTGAACCGAAAAACGGATTGAAAATTTCATCATATTTAATATAAAATTGTTTGGAAAATTTCAAAAATGTTTTGTACATTTGCAACCTGTTATTCAACCTCTGACGAAGTCCGTGTAAGTTGCTTAGCTTTAACATTTTATTTATTAATAATGGATTTATTAAAGTACGTACAAGACAAGTACATTACAAAAAAAGAATTTCCTGAATTCAAAGCGGGTGATACGATCACTGTTTACTACGAAATTAAAGAAGGACAAAAAACAAGAACTCAGTTCTTCAAAGGAACAGTTATCCAATTGAGAGGTACTGGTTCTACAAAAACTTTCACGATTAGAAAAATGTCTGGTGATGTAGGTGTAGAAAGAGTATTCCCAATCAACATGCCGGCTCTTCAAAAAATCGAAGTTGACAGAAGAGGTAGAGTTAGAAGATCTAGAATCTACTACTTCAGAGACCTTAGAGGTAAAAAAGCGAGAATTAAAGACGCTGCTTACAAGAAGAAATAATTCAGACAACAATACATACGAAAAGAGACTGCTAATTTTTAGCGGTCTCTTTTTATTTGAATTACTATTATTTGGAGCTTTTTCCCGCTTTCCGCTGCAATCTTTTTTTTTCAAAAAAGGGATTTTTACTTCAATCGGGGCTAAAAAGGATGCATTTTAAAACCACCCCCTCAAAAATTTCAGGAAATTTTCGCCACCCCTCCAGAAGAGGAGAATTTTGCACAAAAAACGCATTTATAATTTTCCATTCCTTTATATAAACGTCTATCATGTAACTTTAAGCTTCTTTACTTAATAAATTCATACAGCGCATTCCAGAATTTATCATAGACCTCAATATGCGGAAGGTGACCTACGTTTTCAATTTCGACTAGCTTGGAACCAACAATCTGTTGTTGTGTTTTCTTTCCTAATTCCTGATATTGCCCCATTTTGGGCTGCAGTTCTTTTGGAGCGCGGTCTTTCCCGATTGCTGTTCTGTCTCTTGTTCCGATAATGAGCAAAGTGGGAACTTTTATGTTTTTAAATTCATAGCAAACCGGCTGATTGTAAATCATATCTGAAGTTAAGGCTGCATCCCATGCAACTTTCGGGTAATCAGGATGCAACGTCCATCCTGCAATTAAGTCTAACCAGGGTTGATATTCTGCTTTCCATTTATTATCATAATAAAATTTAAGCTGATAATTTTTGTAAGTTTCTGCGGTATTTTTTAATTCTGACTGATATGCCTGATCAATGGTTTGATAAGTGGCAAACGTTTTATAATCTTCCAATCCGATTGGATTTTCCAAGATCAATTTTTCGACTTTTTCGGGGTATTGTAAAGTAAACCTTGTTGCAACCATCCCTCCCATCGAATGTCCTAAAACAATAATTTTATCGATTTGTAATTTATCCAAAATGGCTTTTGTATTTTCTGCCAACTGCGAAAATGAAAACTGGTAACTTTGAGGCTTCGAAGATTTTCCAAATCCTATCTGATCCGGAATAATCACTCTGAAACCATTATCTGAAAGGTCTTTGGCGGTTTTTTCCCAATAAGCTCCGTTAAAATTTTTACCATGAAGAAGCATTATGGTTTTACCGTTTGGCTTTGTTGGTTGTACATCCATATAGGCCATTCTCAAATCGTTTTTCTGAGATTTGAAATTTAAAAACTGAACTTCAAAAGGATATTGATAGTTCGTTAATTCCGCATCCAGTGGTTTCACCTGTGACAATAAAAGATTCGTACTTGTAATAAAAATTAATGCGGTAAATATATTTCTGTAATATTTCATAAACCATTTTATCTACTGAAATTAAAAAACCGTTCCAAAAGAAACGGTTTTCAAGTATTTATGATGATTTATTTAAGATATTTCGGCTAGTTGTTTGTCTTTTTTGGGAAGATTCATTAAAACAATTGCAAAAAGAATCAATATAATTCCCACCCACTGAATAAAAATAACTTTTTCTCCCAATAAAACAAATGCCATTGTTACGGAAACCGGCAATTCTAAAGAGGAAACGATACTTCCCAATCCGAGTCCAGCATTCGGAAATCCAACATTAAATAAAATCGGTGGAATTATGGTTCCGAAAAGTGATAAAATTAAACCATATTTCCATAAAATTGAATAATTAAAGGAATGAATATGCTCTGTATTGTCTGTAAAAGTAAGGTAAAAAGATTTTAATCCTTCGAAGTGCAACGGCCCGATCTGTGCAAAAAACAAGAATGCAAAAACAACAACTGATCCACCCAAAAGCATAATAATACTTTTTCTGAAAACAGGCAAATGTGTCGCTAATGTATTGGAAGTAAACATAGTAAGCGTATAGGAAGCTGCTGCCAATAATCCCCAGAAAATGCCTTTCCAATCCAAATCCAAGCTTTCGTTGATTAAATTGGTTGCTAAAATAGTTCCCGCCAAAACAATAATTACAGAAACAATTTTTCTTGCATTGGGTATTTTTTTTGTCAGAAAACTTTCCACCACTACACTGAACCAGACCGACTGCATCAGCAAAACAATCGCAATCGAAACATTAATATATTGTACGGCAATGTAATAAAACAAACTGGTGCAACCTAATGAAGTTCCAGCCAACATTAAGTTTATTACTTCTTTTGATGTTGGCGACGGTAATGCTTTTTTAGAGGTGATTGTCTGAATAAAATTTAAGACTAAAAGACCAACAATTCCCAATAAAAACTGTGATGTTGTAACTTCTGAAGTGGTGTACCCATCCTGATAAGCGAGTTTAACAAACGTTGCCAACATTCCGTATATACTGGCTCCAATCCCTACAAATAAAACTCCCTTTAATATATTTCTCTTCTGCATAATTCATTTTTTACAGCCTGCAAAGATATGGATATATTATTAAATTAATGAGATGGGATTAATGTAAAAAAGTTACGGCGCGAGCTTCGCTCGCGCCGTAACTAAAATTTATAAATGTTCAGATTATTTTTTAACAATAACTTTTGATGCCGCATCAATACCGATGCCTTTTACTTTCACCATATACGTTCCATTAATCAATTTGTCTGTCGAAATTGATTTCTTAGCATTCGGAGAAATTTTGTCTTCTGAAGAAACTAATTTTCCAGACATATCATAGATTTCAACACTTACTTTTCCTAACGTATTGCTTGGGAAATTAATGAAGAACTCATTCTTCGCAGGATTCGGATAAATTGAAATGTTATTTTTAACAACTTTTACTTCGTCTGTAGCTAACACACAGTCTGCAGGGACAGTGAAATCTTCTACCTGATCGTTGATATTGGTTTTCGAACCAGCAGCAGCATTTACTCCAAGGCCTCTTTTCGCAAAAGTTCTCCAGATCATACATCTGTCTGCTCCTCCTTTAGCCTGATCTGCCGCTATTATAGCATTTCTTCCATCAATAAATGTTGGATTACAAATTTGGAGTTTTAAAGCATCTGTAACTAACTGTAAAACTCTTGAGCTACCATTAGTGGTATTTGCCATTACATCAGAAGCGTAGCCATATTTAGCAACATACTGCCAATGAAGATCCCAAAGCATTGAAGCCCAAACAAATCCGATGGAATGAACATCAGGAACTATTTGTCCACTTGTATTGGTATACTCCATTCCATTCGTATCACCATAAGTATAATCATTTATAGTAAAGTCTGGAGAATATCTTGCCGGTCTAATACCTCCTCCTGAAATTCCTTGTCCTACAGCATATGTTCCGATACCTCTCGGTACCGAAGCGTTATCTCCAGCTTTATTTGTTAACATCAAAGCAAAGAAGTCTGACCACCCTTCACCCATCTGTTCTTTATCTAAAGAAGAATTCAAACATCCAGATCCAGTTCCGGTAAGTCTATTAGAAATTCCGTGACCATATTCATGAACAACTATTCCATTATCAAAACTTCCATCTGGCGTAATACTGCTGGCTGGATCATTTTTTAGAGTTACATTTACAGTTGTATTAGCTGAAAGCTGGCTTTTAATATATTCACCTTCTGTGTTTGAAATTAAAACGGATGGGATAGTAATCGTTGCATCAGTTCCAGACATATTACCAACAGTGTCACCATTTACTACGCTATTATAAAGAATCACAGCTGTCGCACCTGCATCTTGCGCATTTTTAACCTTAACAGTAAAACTACAAGTTCCTCTTTCTACTAAACCAATCTTACCTGTTAAAGATCCTGCAGGAATTGCTGTACAGCCATCTAAAACAGAGGATAACTGAACATTTCCTGTAACTCCGGTAGCATCTAAAGCATTTCCAAATAAAGCTGTGCCTGCAATTGGTTGACGAGGTACTGCTGAAGTTGGAGCGTTGTAATAAAATATTCTGTTCACAGTTGACCAAAGATACATTTGCATTCTTGGCTTATTTCCATCACTAGGACTTGCAAAGTTGGCATTATTTATCCCCCCACCATCTTGTGCTTCGGCCAGTACATAATCGTTACCAGAACCTCCTAAGCCAAAATTAGTATTCTGAAAGTTTCTTGCTGCAGGAGTAAAACCGAACATATAGAAAATATCGTGAATCTTATTATTAATATAAAATAAATTCGTTATCGCTGCATTTTGATTGTTAGACGGATCATCATTAATATTAAAAGCATAATTGAAATTTCTTAAAGTACCTCCATCAGGTGAATATCCGACTGCATTAGTTCCTGCTGTATCCTCATAAGCAAGCACATTGTTACCTCTGGTAATTGTATAACGAGTAGTACCATCATAATGCCATCCTTCCGGAGAAGCAGTTAAGATCCATGGATTACTTACAATTGATCTTGAACCAAATGTAGGAGCCTCTATAGGTAATGCAAAAACATTATAAGAAGCGTTATCAGGTGCTAAAAGTGAAAAACTATTTTTACTTTCTTCTTGCTTTATCGGTTCTGCTGCAATAGTTTCATTATGAACATGACTATAATCATGAGAATAGGCATCATTATGGAAATTACAAGATAGATTTAAATCTAGTTTGCTGATAATGTTTCCTGTGTTTGCATCCACTAAAATATCCCAATAGCTTGGAGAATTCGG
This sequence comes from Chryseobacterium sp. C3, assembly GCF_014218905.1. Classification (NCBI taxonomy): domain Bacteria; kingdom Pseudomonadati; phylum Bacteroidota; class Flavobacteriia; order Flavobacteriales; family Weeksellaceae; genus Chryseobacterium; species Chryseobacterium sp. C3. The sequence goes on from NZ_JACLCU010000003.1 coordinate 344,708, forward strand.
TTCCGGAAAAGAAAACTGGTATGCTAATTTTAAAGCTCCATTATCTTGTGTATATACCAATCTCTGTTTTGCAGCCGGTGTATTATTTAAATCTGCATCATTATACCCTAAAATAGGATAATTCTGAATTTTTTCTTTCTGTAAATTTTCAGATATTTTTTGAAGCGCGGTTGTTTTTGAGATGGACGCAGTATTTGATACAGATGATGTATAATCTTTTAGAAATGTATCTGTATAATAAATTACCTTACTATCTCTTACCAAAACAGTACCTTCCGCATTGTAAACAGGAAGTCCGTTATAAGTCTGTTGGAATTTAATTACATTTCCATTCAATGACTTTGACTCATCTACATTATCAATCTTAAAATTCGCAAGATCTGATTTTTTATATTCTCTGATCTTATTTTGAGAAATATAATCCTTAATTAACTTCTCATTATCTTGTCCGAAAAGAACAGAAGGAAACATTGCAGAAACTACAAATAAAAGGGGTAAAGCTACTTTTTTCATATACACTAATAAAGCCGCTAATTTACATATAATTAACAATAAAACAATATTATATTTAAAATTATTTAAATAGATATGTAGTTTGATAACATTAAATAAATTCTCATTATTTTGTGAATAAATCAAATTTAAATTTTCGCATTATTAGAGGTATTATCGTCTATTATTCAAAAGCAAAAAAGCCACTCAAATGAGTGGCTTAATATTTAAAATGAATCAGGTATTATTTACCTTCTTCCATTTTTCTTTTTAATTCTGCTAATGCATCGATATCTCCAAGAGTAGATCTCTCTTCGTTTGAAGATGATGAAACATTATTAGATCTGTTGTTAGAGTTCTCTCTTACGTTTTTCTTCTCTTCGTCTCTGAAGATCCCTGTATGAGAAACTACTACTCTCTTGAATTCTTTGTTGAATTCAATTACTTTGAAATCAGCCTCTTCACCTTTCTTGATTTTAGATCCGTCTTCCTTCTCTAATAATCTTGATGGGCAGAATGCTTCAACTTCAGCATCTTCGAACTGTACAGAAGCACCTTTATCGTGTACTTCTACCGCTTTACCAGCGTGAATTGTTCCTTCAGCATATTTAGTTTCGAATGCATCCCAAGGGTTTTCTGTTAATTGTTTGTGACCTAGAGATAATCTTCTAGCCTGAATGTCTAGTTCAAGAACTACAACATCTAATTTATCACCAACTGCACAGAATTCAGATGGGTGCTTGATTTTCTTAGTCCAAGAAAGATCAGAAATGTAGATTAAACCGTCGATACCTTCTTCTAACTCTACGAATACACCAAAGTTAGTGAAGTTTCTTACAGTTCCTACGTGCTTAGATCCTACAGGATACTTAGCTTCGATATTTTCCCATGGATCTTTGCTTAATTGCTTGATACCTAAAGAAATTTTTCTGTCTTCTCTGTCTAAAGTAAGTACTTCAGCTTCTACCTCATCACCTACTTTTACGAAGTCTCCTGCAGATCTCAAGTGAGTAGACCAAGACATTTCAGAAACGTGGATTAATCCTTCTACTCCCGGAGCGATTTCTACGAATGCACCATAGTCAGCAAGAACTACAACTTTTCCTTTTACTTTATCTCCAACTTTTAAGTCAGCAGAAAGAGCATCCCAAGGATGAGCTTCTAATTGCTTCATACCTAACTGGATTCTTGTTTTCTCATCATCAAAATCAAGGATAACCACTTTTACAGTCTGTCCGTCCTCAAGGATTTCAGATGGGTGGTTCACTCTAGACCAAGAAAGGTCTGTAATGTGGATCAATCCATCTACACCTCCTAAGTCGATGAACACACCGTAAGAAGTAATATTCTTAACAGTACCTTCAAGAACCTGTCCTTTTTCTAACTGAGCGATGATTTCTTTTTTCTGACCTTCGATATCTGCTTCGATCAATGCTTTGTGAGATACTACTACGTTTTTGAACTCAGGGTTGATTTTCACAACTTTGAATTCCATAGTTTTTCCTACGAACTGATCGTAATCTTTAATTGGCTTAACGTCGATCTGAGAACCAGGTAAGAATGCTTCGATTCCGTGTACGTCAACGATCATACCTCCTTTAGTTCTAGACTTAACAAAACCGTTAACGATTTCACCTGTTTCGTGAAGTTCGTTTACTTTATCCCAAGCTTTAAGCGTTCTTGCTTTTCTGTGAGATAACTGTAACTGTCCTGTTTTGTCCTCTCTTCTGTCTACCATTACTTCTACCTCGTCTCCTACTTTAAGACCTTGGTTGTAACGGAATTCGTTAAGAGAAATAACACCTTCAGACTTGAAGTTGATGTCTACGATAGCTTCTTTATCAGTTAATCTTACCACTTTACCAATTAGAACGTCGTTATCGTCTAAGTTGTTTAAAGATCCGTTGTAGATTTCTTCTAAATCGCTTTTCTCTTTTCTAGCATCAGCATCAAGACCAGATTCGAAAGAATCCCAGTCAAATTGTTCAGGTGCTACGTTTTGATTTAATAATAATTCAGCTGAATTTGTCTCTTTTGACATAATTCTAATTAAATTTGTATTCCTTCTCTTTCAACGGTCTGAATAAATGTGAATTGAAAAATACGGAAGTAATTAATTTTTAGTTATTTACTCTTCAAACCTTTTCGCCACAAAAGTGGGTGCAAAGATATGAAATTTATTTGAAACAAACAATTATTTCAAAGGTCAAAAAATCCAACATAAACAACTGAAATTCAAACCATTTAATTTAATCAAAATAACTTTTTACTCCATTAAAGTCTTTTCTAAGGTTTCTTTAAACTCATTCTCATTGCTGTAATTGTAAAAAGGTACAGCGGTAATTAAATAATTGTCTGTATGAATCTTCACAGATTTCTGCTGATTTCCGATCTGTTTGAGAAAATCTTCCTTCCATTTATCATGTCCTGTTAAATGTTTTCCTTTTGGTTCTATAAATACCTGAAAAGTAAGTTCCTCTTCTTCACGGCGGGTGCAGAAAAGAATAAAATCCGGTTCAAAAGCCCGTCCCAATTGATCAAAAACTTTAATTTCCCTTTCATTCCGGATCAGGTGAATGTTCTGATATTTTTTATTGAGTCCTTCAAAACGTCTCGCAAACAGTTCAACAAACTTTTTTTCCTCTTCGGTTCCGTAATTGGCATTATAAGCATACCATGGTTCATCCAGAACAAGCTCTTCCTGCCCTTTTGCTCTTATGCTGTCTTTATTTACTCTGATTTCTTTATCCTTAAATACATCCTGAACAGGCCGTGCATAAAATTCCGAGCCTTCATATTCTGTAGAATTCTTTTTGATCTCTGTTTCGATGTCCTGCAATAAACCATTGAGCGCCTGAAGATAATCAAAATGAGAAATTTCATCTAGACGGTTTCTGCTTCCTGTAAAAGTGATTTCCAAACCTCCAAGATATTGCTCATTTTCAATAAATTCAAAAATGGAAACGAGATTGGGAAAATAATGAGAAAGACGATTAAAACAGTAAAACGGATTTCTGCTGAGCGCATATCTTACCACATGATTCTGTATTTCCGTAATCTTTATATCTTTTGATTTTATCTTTTCCTCACCGGATATTTCTTTTTCATTTTCTGAAAAGACATTAGAGATTTTTCCGAAGCCCGAAGAAAGCTGATAACGGTAATTTGTTTTCTTCACTCCCAAATCTGCAAAAGATTTAATATTATCAAAATTTTTCGGTACTTTTTTATTGGAAAAAACGACTCCTTTCTGATATAATTTCGAAGTTTTAAATAGAGGCTTCAGCTTTAACTGTTTTGTTTCGAGATGGGCTTCATCCTCATAAATTCCGGATTCTACCAGTGCTTTTTTTAGTTCGGAAATATAGCGGCTGTCTTCTTTTGTATGGTAATAAAGTTCTTCCAGAATTTTAAGATCATTTGAAATGTCATCATCGTATTTTCTGGTGAACTTGTCTTCACCTTCATTCAGTGCAAAAGGATAATATCTCGCACCGCGACCGATCAACTGCGCTTCCGAAAGTGTGGTTTTACCGGGATTTCCGTCTTTTCCGTCACGGTCTTCATACAAACGTACAATATCAAATAAATTTAAAACATCCCATCCTTCATTCAGCTTCTGAACGGCAAATATGGCACGGATCGGGTTATTTTCATCTTCGAGTGTATTCAGAAGGATCTGGTTTTTCTCCGCTTCCGAATCATTGTTTGCACTCAGACAGTTTTCTTCCCGAAAACTGGATTTTACTCTCTGTGCAATATCATTTTCCGAGATATTTCTTAACTCAAAAAACTGAAAAGCTTTCTGTATAACCGAGACGGACGAAGTTTTCCTGATGCTGGTTACCATCGTTTCAGAAAATTCATCGATGAGCTTGTGGAAATTTTCTTTGTTCTGTTCAGATTCTTTAATTGTTTTTTTCGCTTTGAAAAGTATCACCGGCTTTATATTAATACCATGTTTTGCAGCCAGTTCCTGACGGTAAAGATTGAGAATCAGTGCCTGAATAATCCTTTCTTTTTCATTGTACATTGAGCGCACAAGATTAATTTCTTTGGAAAATTTATCTTTTCTGAACTGTGCAAGATCATATTTGTAAAGAACCTTATCCCTGTATTTATTCATAATTTCCCGGCTTTCATAATCCAGAGTTGCCGTAAATTCGAGCAGAATATTTTCATAATTCTGATTCAGGATCTGCAAAACGGTTTCTTCCCAACTTCCAAAAAGATTTCCGCTTTTGGTTCCGCTGTTGAGATGATGGGCTTCATCAGCAATCAGAACAATCTTTTTATCTTTAAAATCTTCATACGTAACGCTGTTTTCTCTGGTATTATTTAAATCCGTATGAAGCTGTTGGATCGTCGTAAATTTAATATTGATATTTTCCTGATCCGATTCATCAAAATTGTCAATCTCTTTCAGTAAAACCTCTTTTCCATTGATGATAATTTTATCTGTGAATAAATATTTGGAAGTCTGTGAATTAAGAAAATTATCTTTCGTTTTCTGAATGATGTTATTGCTGTTCACGAAAAACAGAAAATTACGGTAGCCTTTTTCAAATAGATGAAGTATAAGACCCGCCATCACCATCGTTTTTCCGCTTCCGGTTGCCATATTGTACAGCAGATGAATCGGTTTGCTGGGTTTTCCTTCAAAATTCTCCTGTTCAATATACAGATGCCGCCTGAATGCCTCTTCCTGATACGGACGAACTTTAAATTTTAAATTGTCTGTTATTTCGTTGGGAATAACAACCTGCGATAAAGACTTTTTTGCAATAGGATTATTGAAGATCTCGTGTAAAAATTCCATGGCTTTAGTTTTTAATTTTATAGAAATCTTGAGTCACTATTTTCTCCTCTTCAGTACATTTGAAATTTTCATCATTCAAAGAAGAAAGATTAACGTAGAGCTGGTTTTTATCCAACAGTTCGCAAAGATGCTGTTTCTGTTCTTTCAGGCTTAATGCTTTAAAATCATCGATGTGCTGCTCCTGCTTTTTGAGATCCACATTATAATTAAGAAAGGATCTGGATTTCATTTCTTCCCAAATCTGAAGAAGTTCTGCTGTGTCTTCCGCAGCTTCTATTTTTTCAATAAAAATCTGGTTGTATTTTTTTAATTCAAGATAAATGAAGGAACCGCCGCCTTGCCAGTTGACGGATTTGGAAATGCCGCCCTGTTCTCCTTCAATAACTTTTTTCAAACGTTCTTTAGCAACCGTTTCTATATAATCCATCTGCTCGATTCCGATATATTGACGGTTCATTTTATGAGCTGTTGATGTTGTTGTTCCGCTACCTAGATGATAATCGAGAACGATATCTTTTTCTTGTGTTACAAGTTCAATAATTCTTTTAATAAATCCTTCAGGTTTAGGATTAGAAAAAATTTGATTATTGAATAATTTTTTTAAATGTTGAGTTCCATTAGTAGTAGTTTCAATATCATCCCAAATTGTTTTTGCAACCTTCCCTCTTTCCATAGCTTCAGATAAAAAGCGTTTTCTTTGAGGTCCAGCATTTCCATCTACTCCAAAAACAATCTTTTTATCAGCTAACAATTCTTGAAATTTGGCAAAATCATTCTTCCAGCTACATCCTGCATTAGGCTTATAGATAACTCCTGTATTGGGATTTTTTATTTCATATTGTTGGTTAGGTCGCCAACCTCCAACTTGAAACGGATCAGCTTTCCATACTCCTCTCGGATCATTATCTGGATTTGAAAAACCTACTCCATTTTCTTTTAATCTAAACTCCATTCGATTCTTTACATAATAATTCTTGTTTTTAAAATAAACTAAAGTATGAGTATGGGAATTAGATATAATTGCTGTATTCGTAACAGATTTTGTAGAGTTCCATATAATATCAGATAAAAAATTTTCAACATCAAAAACTTCATCACACATAACTTTTGCATAATGAGCTTCTCTATCATCTAAGCTGATGAAAATTACCCCATCATTTCTTAACAATTCCTTTGCTATTGTTAATCTGTTCCTCATAAAAGTCAGCCAGGTAGAATGATTGAATCTATCATTATATTTAAATCCGTCATTCCCCGTATTGTAAGGCGGATCAATATAAATCAGCTTTACTTTACCGGCAAATTCTTTTTTCAGGGAATGAAGTGCTAAAAGATTATTTCCTTTGATAATCAGATTATCCGTAATGGTTCCGTTTTCATTGCGATTGAATTCATCAAAATTATTTTCACCGTTTTGGTCAATTCTTTTGGCGTTGGTTAAGACTTTGGGATCGAACAATTCGGTAATTTCGTCCTGCGCCAATGTTTCATTGAAAAAGATTTCTTCCCTTTTATCCTCTTCCCTGCTTTGTCCGCCTTCCAGAACACAATCCTTAAAAGGCCAAACTAAGGACACTTCATTCAGCTGCTTTAGGTATTGATTTCCAATGGTGAGTCCCACTTTGTTTTTAAACTGGGTGTAGCTGTCGTTAAGATAATTTTTCTGCTCCAGAAACTGGATAAACAGACTTTGCTTAAAGACCAGAACATCTTTTACCTTAATGAAAAAACTTTCCTTCAGATCCGAATCTTGCAGAAGCAGTTCAATTAATTCTTCATCCAGATTCTGCGCTTTGCTGAGAACGACCCATTTTTTAACTTCTCCGTTGTCGGAAACGTAATTAGGCTCCTTTTTAATTTGATTTTCAAGAGTTTGATAGAGTTTCATGTTGATTAATTTATTGAGCCAAATTTATCATCTCCTTAAGCTTCCACATTACGGATTTCCGTAATTCCAATAAGTTTGAAATATCATTTTAAGCTTCTGAATTTTCTCCAAATCTTTTATTATTAAGAAAAATATCCTAAAATATCAAACCATCATCAAACAGCAATATTCTTCATCCGCGAAATAACTATCTTTGCACCATGGAATTAGAATCTATCTACGAAAAACTGCAGATTCAGGACATGAATCAGATGCAGAAATCTACATACAAAGCAACAGAAAACAATCAGGATGTTGTTCTGCTCTCTCCTACCGGTTCGGGGAAAACACTGGCTTTTTTGTTTCCTGTACTGCGAAATTTAAAGAAAAACTGTTCTGGAATTCAGGCTCTTATTCTGGTTCCGGTGCGAGAACTGGCTTTACAGATCGAGCAGGTTTTTAAAGCGATGGGAACCGATTTTAAAGTTTCCGTGTGTTATGGCGGTCACGACAAAAAAATTGAGGTAAACAACCTGATTGAAGCTCCGGCTGTATTAATCGGAACACCGGGAAGAGTGGTTTATCATTTGAGAAATAATAATTTTGATCCGAAAACCATCCAAACGCTGGTTCTGGACGAGTTTGATAAGGCTCTTGAGCTTGGTTTTCATGATGATATGGAGTTTATTTCCAATTCATTAAAAGGACTGTCTCAGAGAATTTTAACTTCCGCAACGGCAATGGACAAAATTCCTGCTTTTACAGGATTAAAAGATGAAAAGATTATTGATTTTTTAAAGCTGAGCGAAGCAAAACCCGACATTCAGTTTAAAAAAGTAATGACTACGCCGGAAGAAAAACTGGACACGTTATTTAATTTAATCTGTAAAATCGGGAACAAAAGAACTTTAATTTTCTGCAATCACAGAGAAGCGGTTGACCGGATTTCCGAGCTTCTCCGCCAAAAAGGAATCGACAGAGAAACCTTCCACGGAGGAATGGAACAGGATGAAAGAGAACGCGCCCTGCTGAAATTCAGAAACGATTCTGCAAGAATTTTAATCACTACCGATCTGGCTGCAAGAGGTTTAGATGTTCCGGAAGTAGAATCGATCGTACATTATCAGTTACCGCCGAAAGAGGATGCTTTTATCCACAGAAACGGACGTACAGCAAGAATGAACGCGAAAGGTTTTGCCTATCTTATTATGACGGAAGATGAAAATTTCCCTTTCATTAAAAGCAATACGCCGGAAGACAGCGTTGCCGGATTTACCAAAGTTCCGGAAAAAACGCCTTTTCAGACAGTATACATCAGTGCCGGAAAAAAAGACAAAGTGAATAAAGTGGATATTGTTGGTTATCTGCTGAAAAAAGGAGAACTCCAGAAAGAAGATGTCGGCTTGATCGAAGTAAAAGACACAACTTCTTATGTTGCTGTATCGAGAAATAAAGTGAATGCGCTGCTGAAAAAACTTGCCAATGAAAAACTAAAGGGCAAGAAAGTGAAAATGGAAGTGGCGTATTAAGATTGAGGTTAAGGCTAAGGTTTAGATAAGCGTTATGTTTTAATCTCAGCCTTAATCTTAACCTCAACCTCAACCTTAAAATTTATCTCACTCCTCTTACCCGTGTCGGTAAAGTATAAACAGATTTTGAAGCGGTGATGAACAGAACTTCGTTATTTTTCCCTCCGAAAGTCACGTTGGAAGTCCAGTCTTCTTCGATGGGAATATGATAAATCTTCTTTCCTTCTCTGTTGAATACATGAACTCCCTTTCCTGTCAAATAAAGATTTCCGTGCTTGTCTAAAGTCATTCCGTCGGAACCCATTTCGCAGAAAAGTTTTTTCTCGGATAATTTTCCTTCGCCCAAAATATCATAAACATACGTTTTTCCGGCATCAATATCCGAAACATACAGTTTTCTGAATTTTTCGCTTCCTACCACTCCATTCGGCTGTGTAAAGGTTTCAAGTTTGGAAATCTGTCCGTCTTTATTTCTGTAGTATAAACTTTTGTGCGGAGTTTCCTGCTTAAAATTCACCCAGTAATCTCTTACATACAGAGGATCGGTAAAATACATTCCGCCAAACTCGTCATTCCAGACATCATTCGGTCCGTTCAGTCTTTTGCCTTCAAAACCTTTCAGCAGAACCTGTACTTTTTTATCTTTTGAAATTTTCCAGATTTCGCCCTGATCATCGGAACAGGTGATTAAATTATCGTCTTTATCGAAATGCGTTCCGTTCGCTCTTCCTGTTTTATTCATGAACTCGATCACTTTATTGGTTTTCCAGTCCCAATAATAAATCTTATCATTCGGCTGATCCGTGAAGTACACGTTTCCTTCTTTATCCGAGGAAGGACCTTCGGTAAAACTGAATTGATCCGAAACTTTCTCGGGCTTTACATCTTCATAAAACATTTTAGTGGTATTTACTGATTGACAGCTATATACTGCTAAAATCAAACCAAGCGAGCCGGTTTTTAAAATATTTTTCATTCCGCACAATTTAAAGTCAGCAATTTACGATATGCAGAACAAGATTCAAAGCTTATTTTCTCTTTTTGATCAAATAAAAATAAAACCTAAAATGTCCGAATTGTACTATTTCAGAAGCAGATCATATTAGTTTCGGAAACAATTATTGCAGAGCTTTGCATCAGTGAAAAACACTACAGGATTCAAGTAAAAAATATTTGAAATGAGCATTTAACAGGTTTTAAATGTTTCTCACCCGAATTTTCAGATAATACCGAAACGATGAACACACAGAACAGCAATTTTCAGGCTCCGGAACTTTATGAGGAAAGCTTCCGGAATTCCGTAGGAACAATGGACGAAACCGGAAAAAGAAAATGGGTCTATCCGAGAAAACCCAAAGGAAAATTTACCAACTACAGAGATTATGTAACTTATTTGCTTTTAGCGATATTTTTCACTTTACCTTTTGTGAAAATCAACCACAATCCTTTTCTTTTATTGAATGTTATCGACAGGAAATTTTTTATTTTCGGACAGCCGTTTTATCTACAGGATTTTTTCATTTTAGCACTTGGAGCCGTTACTTCTGTTATTTTTGTGATGCTTTTCACCGTTGTTTTCGGAAGGATTTTCTGTGGCTGGCTTTGTCCGCAGACCATTTTTATGGAAGGGGTTTTCCGGAAAATAGAATACTGGATCGAGGGCGACCGTAATAAACAGATGAAGCTCGACCGACAGGAATGGAACAGCGAAAAAATAAGAAAAAGACTCACCAAATGGTCTGTTTACGCCGTTCTTTCTGTGGTGATTACGAATTTCATGTTCATGTATATTGTCGGTTATGAAGAAGTTTTCAGAATCATTACCGAAGATCCCGCAGAAAATCCGCTGAAGTTTCTTGCGATGATCTGTTTCACTTCTGCTTTCTATTTTGTTTTTTCATGGCTGAGAGAGCAGGTTTGTACTTTGGTTTGTCCGTACGGAAGATTACAGGGCGTTTTAATCGACAAACAGACCATCAACGTTTATTATGATTTTAAAAGAGGTGAAAACCGCTCCAAATGGAAAAAAGACGAAGACCGAAAAGCCGTCGGAAAAGGAGATTGTATAGACTGTAATCAATGTGTTGTTGTCTGTCCTACAGGAATTGACATCCGAAACGGACAGCAGCTGGAATGCGTAAACTGCACCGCATGTATTGATGCGTGTGACGAAATTATGGTAAAAGTAGGTCTTCCGAAAGGACTGATCCGTTATGCCACAGAAGCAGAAATTGAAAATCAGGAGAAATTCAAATTTACCGGAAGAATGAAGGCAACAACGGTAATTTTAACTTTACTGATCGGGTTTTTAGGATTTCTGATGTACGACAGAGGTTCCATGGAAGCGAAATTCATAAAACCGGCAGGATCAACATTTTTCATTAAAAACGGAAAAATTACGAATACTTTTATTTATACGCTTTTAAACAAATCCAACGAAAAGAAAACACTCACAATAAAAGTCTTGAATCCTAAGAATGCGGAAATTAATTTCTTCGGCAATGAAAAAATCATCTTGAAAGGAGATCAGATCTTAAAAGGAAATATCAACATTTCTTTCCCTGAAAAAGAGATCCGGTTCTCTAAGCAGAATATGACGATCGGCGTGTTTGATGAAAAGGGAAATCTGGTAGATTCTTTCGAAACGATATTTGAAGGACCTTTTCAATTGGTATTGTAGGTATTGAGTTTGAGTGTTTGAGTGTTTTAGAGAGAAGTTTGTTGGAGTTAATTTCATACCATCAACAAAAATTAAGCTTTATATTTTTTAATAAATTGCGTGGGAGTCATGCCGGAAGTTTTACGGAAGACTCTCACGAAATAGGAATATTCTTCGAAACCAAGACGGAACGCAATTTCCGTAAGGCTTTCATCGAGATACATAAGCATTCTTTTGGCTTCCAGAATTATCCTTTCTGTAATAACGTCAGTCGCTGTTTTCTGAACGATAGTTCTGGTAATTCTGTTTAAATGTTTGGATGAAATTTCCAGCAGAGAAGCATAAAAGGCAACGGATTTTTCTTTTGCAAAATGCTCTTCAATAAGATTTTCAAACTGTTGATAGTGTTTAAAATAAGAAATGTTAACCTCAGAATTTTCTTTTCCCAGCTCTTTTGAAAAAGACCGTGTTGCCTGAATGAAAATTTGTGACATCAGTGAAAGGATAAAACCATTTTTCATCACGTTTTGAAGCAGATATTCTTTTTCCAGTGCTGCAAAAAGGGGATTATTTTCCCTTAGTTCCGTTGCAGTAAGCTGTAATTTTCTTGGGAAATTAACCGATCCGAAAAAGGGAAAACTTCTAAGCTTCTGATTGACGTAATGCATTTCGTAAAAATCCTGTGAGCAGAAAAAAATATATCCGTCAATATCCTCAGAAAGTTCCCAACTGTGGATCTGTCCCGGAGACATAAAAAATAAGCTTCCCGCCGAAACGTCATATTTCTGAAAGTCGATTTCATGCGTTCCGCTTCCTTTTGTAAAGAGAATTGTGGCATAAAAATCATGACGGTGCGGTTTTTCAATATGTCTGTGTCCCAAAACCAGATGCTCTTTCATTCGGTTAAAATAAAAATCCGAAGTGTTTTTACCCGGCTGAAAAAGATTGATATGCAGAACAGAAATAGAATTCACTTTTTTATAGGTTTTTCATCATCAAAAATAACAAAAAGAATTACATTTCCTCATCTTAAAATTCACATTGAACCCTGATTTACAAAGCGGAGAATGAACTTTTTGCCCTCTTAATTTGCTGTGGGATTTAAAAAATTTTTATCTTTGACCATTACGATTCTAAAAATGAAGATAAATTTACCTGATAAACTGTATTATTCAATAGGAGAAGTAGCGAAAGCTTTTGATGTAAATACTTCATTAATACGTTATTGGGAACAGGAATTCCCTATCATTAAGCCTAAAAAGAACAAAAAAGGCAACCGGTATTTCACTCCGGAAGACATCAAAAATCTTCAGATCATTTATCATCTCGTAAAAGAAAAAGGCTACACTCTGGACGGTGCTAAAATCGCATTAACCACCAACAGCAAGATCTCCGAAACCATCACCATCATCGACAGGCTGGAATTTGTAAAGGCTGAATTGCTGAAACTGAAGGAGTCTTTGGCGGAGAGGGATGAAGAATAATTGAAATCTTTCATTCATAATTTTATTTCAATTCATTTTTTAAAGCCGAATAACAGAATTTATATTCTAAAATAATCCAATTGCAATTCCCTCATTGCGAATGCTTAATAAATTAATTAAGTTTACAGCGATGAAAAAAAACGACTACCGGAGATTGGCATTGATGGGAATATTGCTGATCATTTTATTTGCCTTCCAGAAATATACAAGTAAGGAAAAGGAAGAATTTCCCGATGTTCAGTTTATTACACAACCTTCCGTTTCTCTCAGCTTTACTGAGTTTGATCCCAATGAACTGGATGAAAAGCAATGGCAGAATTTAGGTTTCACAGAAAAACAAACGGCAACGATTTTAAACTATAAGAAAGTAGTCGGAGGAAAATTTGTATCAAAGGAACAACTAAGAAAATGCTTTGCTATTTCTGAGGAAAAATTTTCTGAGCTGAACCACTATATTTTACTTCCGGAAACCAGTAAAGAAGCAAAATCAGATGCATTCAAAAGTTTTGAAAAAAAATCAATAACGGTTAGAGGGAAATTTAACCCCGATCTTTATTCAGCAGCCGACTGGACTAAAATGGGCTTTAGTGAAAAGCAGGCAGAAGCCATTTTAAAATACAAAAGTTATCTGGGCGGAAGTTTTGTGAGCAAGGAAAAATTCAGGGAGTGCTTTATCATCAGTGAAGAGAATTTTCAGAAAATCGATCCTTATCTTATTCTGCCGGAGAAAACACCGGAAAATTACAGAGCTGCTAAAAATTTCAATGTCGATAAAAAGAAAATTCAATATCATTCTTTCGATCCGAATGCATTGGATTTTGAAGGATGGAAATCTTTTGGCTTTTCAGACAAACAGGCACAAATTATTATCAATTACCGTGACAGGAATTTAAAAGGAAGTTTTAAAAGTCTGGAAGACATTCAGAAATGTTTCGTTATTTCTTCTGAGAAGTTTGAGGAAATGAAACCGTTCATTAAATTGAATACAGAAACAATTGTGGTGAGTAAAAATGACAAATCTGAAACTAAGCAGCAAGAAAAAACGGATTTCACCAAGGTAGATTTAAACGCAATAACCTACAAACAGCTTATAGAATTTGGATTTGACGGAAAAGCAGCCGGTTCGATGATCGGTTTTCGAAATAAATTGGGTGGATTCGTGAATAAAGAACAGATTCTTTCTACTTACAATATTGATCCGGAACTGACGAAAAAATTACTTTCAACCGCACCCCTTACAACTTCGAATGTTCAGAAATATACGTTGCATGAAGCTCCGGAAGAATGGCTGAAAAATCATCCCTATTTTAAATATTCTGCAGAAAAAATTATTTTTTACCGAATCTCCGAAAAAGATGAAAAGAAAATCTGGAAGATGCTGAAACTGAAACCAGAGTATGAAGTGCGGATGAAATGGTATTTGAAGTAGGATGCAATTTTTACATTTTTATTGAACCGCAAAAGAAGCAGAACATTAAAATATTGTATTTAAAATTAACAACATAAATCAACTTAAATTTATTAATTAAATCTGCCTAATCCGCTCAATCTGCGCGAGATAAAATAAAACTTTTTGAGATTCTTCCTCTGTCAGAATGACAATGCAGCGTTAATTTTTTTGTCAAAATATTTTTTTAACAATCCTTCATTGTTTTAAGTATTATAGGAAGTATTCGCAATGTCACCTGAGCTTGTCGAAGGGTTCTAAACGTTTTACTCTTCGCTGTTCTTTCAAGTTATTTGCTTAGATCCTTTCAGGATGACAAAAAGCTGTAAATACTTTTGAGAAAGTAAAAACAATTTTAAATTGGAAAAAAATCTGCGCAATCTGTAAAATCTGCGGGAGATAAAAAAACTTTTTGAGATTATTCTCTCGTCAGAATAACAAAAATACTGTATATGAATATGATAAAAGTCTAAGGTATACAAAAAAGAGATGTCCAATCCGGCATCTCTGTTATTTTTTAATCGTATGTTTTACTGGAACCTTCAACCAGTTTTTGTAAAGCAGAAAGTTCTTCCTCCGTAAGATCTCTCCACTTTCCGATGGGAAGATCGAGTTTGATATTTAAAACCCTGATCCGTTTCAGTTTCTTTACTTCGTAGCCTAAATATTCGCACATTCTTCGGATCTGTCGGTTCAGACCTTGTGTAAGGACGATACGGAAATTCATTTCATCAATTTTTTCGACCTCGCATTTTTTAGTGACGGTATCTAAAATCGGAACTCCGTTTCGCATTTTATCCAGAAATTTGGGCGTAATCGGTTTATCAACTCGTACAATATATTCTTTTCCGTGGTTGTTTCGGGATCTTAGAATTTTATTTACAATATCGCCATCGCTGGTTAAAAGAATCAATCCTTCGCTAGGTTTATCCAGTCTTCCGATCGGAAAAATTCTTTTGGGATGATTAATATAATCGATGATATTATTTTTCTCACGTTTTGTATCAGTGGTACAAACGATTCCTACAGGTTTATTAAAGGCAATATAAACATGGTTTTCTTCCGGCTCACGGATTGGTTTTCCGTCTACTTTAATCACGTCTTCATCGGAAACTTTTGTTCCCATTTTCGGAACTTTACCGTTAATGGTGATTCTTCCTTCCTCCAAAAGTTTGTCTGCTGCTCTTCTCGAGCAGTATCCTACTTCTGATAAATATTTGTTAATTCTTGTTTTTTCCATACTATTTTCAGACTGCATTCATCAATAAAAGCAATTTCTTTTTATGATTCGTTAAATCTAAAATCATTTTCCAAAAAGTCGGACGTTGCATCTTCTATTTTGTATTCTCCGATTTTTGTCCTTCTCAATTGCGTTAAATACGCTCCCACACCCAACTCCTGTCCGATATCATGAGCTAAACTGCGAATGTAAGTCCCTTTCGAGCAACCCACCGTGAAACTTACGAGAGGAAGATCAATCTTTACATTATCAATATAAAAAATTGTGGTTTTACGAGATTTCATTTCCACCTCCTCTCCTGCTCTTGCAAGATCATACGCTCTTTTTCCTTCAATTTTTATTGCCGAAAAAACAGGCGGAGTCTGATCTATTTCTCCGACAAATTTTTCCAATGCCGTTTTTATCTGCTCTTCTGTAATTTCCGAAATATCCTGATGCAGAATTTCTGGTTTTTCAGTATCGTATGATTCTGTCTGAACGCCGATTTTTATTTCGGTCCAGTATTCTTTTGGGGCATCCTGAATTTCAGGAATTTTTTTGGTGAATTTACCACAGCAGACAATCAATAATCCCGTTGCACGCGGATCTAAAGTTCCTGCATGACCAATTTTGAATTTCTTAGGTAAATCAAACTCTCTTTTGAGTTTGTATTTCATTTTATTGACCGCCTGAAAAGAAGTCCAGTCCAAGGGTTTGTCTAATAAAAATATATGTCCAGATTGTAGATCTTCAGCGGTCATGAATATGAGTAATGAGTAATTGGTAATGAGTAATTTTTATATTTTTTTAGCTTAAATTATTTAAAGAAATAAAAATAAATCAGCAAGGCAATTCCTACGAAAATACGATACCATCCCCAAGGTTTGAAACCATATTTATTCAAAACTCCGATGAATGCTTTGATGGCGATTAATGCAACGATAAATGCAACAACATTTCCTACGATGAAAATCATGATGTGATCCTGAGATTCCATAATCATTTCATAACCTTTCTGCGGATTAGGTGTTTCTTTGCCCCATGTTTTTACAAAAACCGAATATACCGTTACCGCCAACATGGTAGGAACCGCCAAAAAGAATGAAAATTCTGCCGCTGCTTTTCTTGTCAATCCCTGTGTCATACCTCCGATAATGGAAGCTGCACTTCTGCTCGTTCCCGGCATCATTGCAAGACACTGCCAAAAACCAATCGTTACCGCTTTTTTAATGGTAATGCCTTTTTCATCATCGATTTTTGGATTTTTGAACCATGTATCGGCAAACAGTAAAACAACACCTCCAAGAACCAGAACTGAAGAAATAGCGATCTGATTTCCTAAAACCGCTTCAATTTTATCATCAAATAAATACCCTAAAACCAAAGCCGGAACCACTGCAAAAGCCAGTTTAAAGTAAAACTGCAAATTTTTCAGATCAAAAAACTTTTTCCAGTATGCCACAACCACAGAAAGGATTGCCCCAAACTGTATGGAAACCTGAAACATTTTTAAAAATTCGGTTTCTTCAAGTCCCAGCAAATTTGCCGTAAAGCCCATATGTGCAGTTGACGAAATGGGCAGATACTCTGTTAAGCCTTCAATGATCGCAATAATAATTGCTTTGATTAAATCCATAATTTATCCAAAATTAAAAGATTAAGAAACCAAGAGATTTAGACTGATCTAAATTTCCGAATTTCTTAATCTTCAAATAAAATTTATTTCTACTTTCTTTTTAAAATCGCGTAAACTTCGATTCCGAAACCAATCACCACAAATAATGGTGCAATCCTGATTCTTCGGATAGAAAAAATATCTTCATTCCATGAGTTCGGATCGTATTTTCCGTCTACGGTATTGGCATCGGCTCCCATCATCAGAAGAAACCCTACCACGATGAATGCCAAGCCGATCAACATCCATTTAAAGTTTTCTTTTCCGAAGTAAAAAGTGTTCTCCTTTGGAACTTCGGTTGTTTCTTTCCCGAAATTATCTGCGGAAAATTTATTTGTTTTTTTGCTCATTTTTAAGAGTAATATAGGTCGTCAACGTTTGATCTTAAGAATCTCCAGGTAGCTACAATCGTACTTAAAACCGTAATAAAAATTCCTACTCCGAATACCAGCAGAACCAGCCAGAAGTATTGGTTGTTGTCCTGTACAAAGGCAGATCCGATCTGGCTTGTAAAGTAATACCATGCTCCGAAAAGAACCAGAAGTCCGATTGCAGAACCAATTGCCCCTAAAACTACCGCTTCGATGATGAAAGGTTTCAGGATGAATCTTCTCTTCGCTCCTACAAGCTGCATGGTTTTAATAATAAATCTCTTGGAGAATATTTTCAGACGGATGGAATTGTTAATTAATACAACCGCCAGAATTAAAAACAGGATGGAAAATCCTAAAATCCATTTCAGAATTCTGCTCAGGTTATTGTAAACATCCACCATCAGAGTACTGTCGTTCTTTACATCGATAATTCCCGGAACAGCCTTAATGGCTTTAATGGCTTCATCGATCTTTGCCGGATCTACATATTCCGGTTTTAGGGCAATTTCTACAGATGAAGGGAAAATATTTTCTTCGAAAAGCGCATCCGTATCAATTCCCATTGCTTTTTTAGCTTCTTTGGAAGCCATTTCTCTGGTAATATACGTTGCTTTCTTTACCGGAGCCAGTGTCTGAATTTCTTTGAAAACCTCAGCTTCCATTTTCGCAATTTTTACAGAATCCTTTGCATCATAGTTTTCATCAAAGTAAGCATTTACCACAAGTTGCTCCTTGATATAATCGGAATATTTCTGGGCATTGATTAAAATAAGTCCCATTAATCCCAACAAAAATAACACTAAGGCAATACTTATTACTACTGTAATATTGCTAGACCTAAGCCTTTTCTTATTAAATTCATCTACAGATTTAGCCATTAATATTAAAATTTTTGGCTAAAATAGAAAAAATCTTCCGAAATTTGGGAACGAAAAAGAGAAAATCACTGTTAATAAAATCATAAAAACATTGAGTGTAAAAGCAAAAAAGCATCTTGGTCAGCACTTTCTGACGGATGAAAACATCGCAAGAAAAATCGTAGAAAGTCTGAGTTTTGAGGGCTACAATAAGGTAATGGAAGTGGGTCCCGGAATGGGAGTTCTCACCAAATATCTGCTGGAAAAAGAACAGCAGATTTACCTTGCAGAAATTGATAAAGAATCCATAGAATATTTAAAGGAAAACTATTCTAAAGTAACCGAAGAAACTTTTGTGGGAGATTTTCTGAAGCAGGATTTTCAGTTTACCAACGGAGAGCAGATTGCCATCATCGGAAATTTTCCTTACAACATTTCTTCCCAGATCTTGTTCCAGATTATCGATCATTATGAGCTGATCCCGGAAATGGTGGGAATGTTTCAGAAAGAAGTAGCGGAGAGAACAGCCGCCGTTCCAAGAACTAAAGACTACGGAATTCTCTCTGTCCTGATTCAGGCTTATTATGATACTTCGTATTTATTTACCGTTCATGAAAACGTCTTCAATCCGCCGCCAAAAGTAAAATCCGGTGTTATCAGAATCACCAGGAATCCTAAAGAAGGTTTGGCAGGAAATGAGGTATTGTTTAAACAAATCGTAAAGGCAGGTTTTAACCAGAGAAGAAAAAAGCTGTCGAATGCCTTAAAAATTTTAAATATTCCGGAAGCTTTAAAAACCCATGAATTTATGGATAAAAGAGCAGAAGAACTTAGCGTGGCAGATTTCATCTCATTTACACAGCTCTGGAAAGAAAGTGTTTAGTAAAAAAGTTAAGAAGAGCTATAACTTAATTTGTCCTAAAAAAAGCCCCTCAATTTCTTGAAGGGCTTTCATTTTGCATTATCGATTGATTTTTTATTCTCTGTTTTTCAACATAATCCAGCCAGACTGGCTCATGCTTGTTTTTGATTTCGGATACTGGAAGTTAAATTTATACCAGTACGTTGCAGTTGGCAGCTTTTTGCCTCCTAAAGTTCCGTTCCAGATTGGGTTTTCTTTCGAGAATCTGAATAATTCTGAACCATATCTGTCATACACAGAACCTGTGAAGTTATTAAAGTTTCCAAGAGCAGTAAGATCCAGTGTATCATTAACACCATCCTGATTTGGAGTAATCATATTTGCAATATTCAGTGTGAAGAATTCTAAAGCTCCTACACAATGTGTTCCTACAGTTCTTACCTGAATGTCGTAGTGGGTATTGTTGGAAAGTCCTGTAAATACATTAGACTGCTGCCATGAAATACCACCGTCCACAGAATATTCCGCTGTCTGAGGAATATTATTGATCATAGGAACCTGCGCAGTAATTGTTAACGTATTGTTGCTGTAATCAATATTAGAAACAAACGGAGAAGCTGCTGCCATCACTTTTGCAGTGAAAGTTTCCTGACAAAATCCGTTTTTAATGGTTACAGAATAAATACCCAACTGGTCTACTTCTATTGTTCTGGTCACCGCACCTGTACTCCACAGATAAGTGTAATTCGGTCCTGCTCCTGCGTCCAAAGTTACTCTGTCTCCCTGACACATTTCCACATCCATTAATGTCGAAGTGATTTCCGGAACTACCTCAACGGTGATTTTTGCAGGCTGTAAAGATTTACATCCTTTTGTTCCCAATGCGTATACAGAGAACGTTGTTGTATTGTATACTGTTGCACTTTGGGTATTGCCTGTTCCTGAGAAGTTTGCCCATTGATAAGTTACTCCGCCGGTTGCCGTAAGATCTACTACAGTTCCCGGACAGACTTTAATTTTCGATGCCACAACACTTGCAACAGGAGTCGCTTCTTTTGATAATGTTAATTTTACCATTTTACTACAGAAACCTCCATTCGATACCACAACATAAAGAATCTGTCCATCATTACCATTGTAGTGAAGAATATCCTGAATGTAATTATTGTTCTGGGCAATTGCATCTGCCTGATTTACATAAAAATAGAATACTGCACCCGGCGTTGTACTGATTGACGCCATTGAATTGGTAAGATCAAACCAGGTGACATCCGGAGTTGTACAGAGCAGTAATGTTGCATCTACTGCGGCTGGTGTTGTTCCTCCGTTTATTTTGATATTGGCTTTACCCGGACAAGGACTTCCAGGGAATGAAACCTGAATTTCGTAATTCCCCGGCTGTGTTGCTGTAATCGTAGGAGAGGTAGCTCCCGGAATTGCAACTCCGTTGAAGAACCACTGATACGTCATATTCGGATCACTAACCGATGCTGTGATCACCTGAGGAACATTGTCGCATACATTAATTTGCTCCGGCAATGTTGCTCCGGAAGGATCTAATAATTCTACTCCAATATTGAAAGATCCACCATCTAAAAATACTGCAGAATCATAGCTGCTGTCTATAGCATCTGCCAAAACCATTTTAAAGTGGTATGCCTGTCCTGGAACTACTGTAGCGGTTGCCTGTAAAGGAACAGTTCTTCCGTTAAAGTTGGTTTCTATATTAGCAGTATTGTACCCTCCAAAAAAGGCAACGTTTGGAGCACCGCATCCCATATTGGTTCCCGCAAAACTGTTTTGCGGGTGAATATTGGTTACACTCACCGGTCCTGTTCCCGGAGCCGGTAATACAGCCATGTTAACATAAGGTCCGCCGGCTACAGGTTTTAATAATAAAGCAAATGCATCTGAGAAGCTACAAGGGAAAGTTCCTGTATATTCTTCGGAAGCAAAAAGGTAATTAAATTTCACCTGACTGGAAGTAGGCACGAAATCAAACTCCAGAATAACGGCATCATTAAGTGTTGCAGAAGGATTCGTTGCTGCAACAAGATCCGGATCACTACCCGTTGGCAAATCATCTCCTAAAGTAGAGCTAATATAGCTGTTTCCGGCTTTTTGAGCATATCCTGTAGAAAGAACAATACCATCCTTGAAAGGAAAGCTGGTTGTTCCTCTGTTGAAATATCCCCAGGATCTGTTTGCATTTGTTGCCGGAAGGTTCGGGCTCACCTGAACGTTGGATACGTTAGGTGTAACACAGGAATTGGTTCCTGATGAAATCAACACATCTTTTACCAGCTGCAAAGGGGTATAAGCTGATGCAGGATATGTAGGAGTATTCACATCAATAAAAGAACCCGCTTTCATTGTAAGAGAGGAAGCCTTTTCTTGCTGAGGCTTTCTGTTTGTATTTTTTTGTGAATAAAAGAGACTCGATGAGGAGACCGCGAATAAAGAAAACAATAGTAGATATCTCTTCATAATATTTTTGTTTTAACAAATTTAATTTTTTTTTGAATATACCACACATTTATTTGGCATTTTTATGCTAAAAAAGCAAAAAAACCTTTCATAAGAAAGGTTTTCAATTTTAATATCTTTTAATTTCTGTTTTTCAGTAAAATCCATCCGCTTCTCTGCTCTAATTTTTTACTGGCGGGATTTTCCCATTGTACTCTGTACCAGTAAGTAGCAGTCGGAAGGACCAAACTTCCTCTCAACATTCCGTTCCAGAAAGTCTGATTCTTGGATGCTTTAAATACTTCCTGTCCGTATCTGTCGAAAATAGAGGCTGAAAAATTGTTATAACTGCTGATACCTGTAAAATCTACAATATCGTTTTTACCGTCAGAATTCGGAGTAATGGCATTAATAACAACGAAAGTAAAGAAAGATATTGAAGTGCTGCATTTCGCATCTTTCACCCTTACCTGAAGATTATAATTCGTATTATCCAAAATATTAGTAAATACATTGGACGTCTGCCAGCTAAAACCATTATCTGCAGAATATTCTAAAGTTCCGCCTGTCGGATTTGTCGTAGACAGAGTTAAAATATGGTTCTCGTACGAAATATTTGTAAACTGCGGCAATGTAGGATTGATAAGCTGTGCAGAAAATACCTTAGAACAAACCCCATTACTTATCGTTACCGTATAAGTTCCCGGTGTACTTACAGAGATCGTTTGTGTTGTTGCTCCTGTATTCCATACATACGTATAATTTGTTCCTGAACCTGCATCTAAAATTCCTGAATCTCCCGCACAAACATTAACATCTTTCAGAGTAGAAACAATCGCAGGGACAACCTGAATGGTAATTGAAGTAGGATTAGCCACTTTACATCCGTTTCCACCTAAAGCAAAGACAGAATAGGTAGTTGTAGCTGTTGGAGATACAATCTGTGTACTTCCGTTACCCGGTAAACCTACCCATTCGTAAGTAACGCCACCGGTTGCTGTTAAAGTTACAGATTCACCCGCGCATATTTTCATTTGGGAAGCAGTTAAAACTGCTACAGGAGGAGCCACGATTATTGTAATGGTAGCA
Organism: Chryseobacterium sp. C3; assembly: GCF_014218905.1. Lineage (NCBI taxonomy): Bacteria > Pseudomonadati > Bacteroidota > Flavobacteriia > Flavobacteriales > Weeksellaceae > Chryseobacterium > Chryseobacterium sp. C3. The sequence goes on from NZ_JACLCU010000003.1 coordinate 367,547, forward strand.
GGAGTCGCTGAAACACATCCATTTGCTCCTACAGCAAAAACAGTGTATGTAGTTGTAGAAGTAGGCGAAACTACCTGTGTATTTCCATTTCCTGTAAGACCTGTCCAATTGTAGGTTGCACCTCCGGAAGCCGTTAAAGTAACAGACTCTCCGGAACATATCTGTAATGCCGTAGAAGTTACAGTAGTTACAGGAGCAGTTGTATTTTGTGTTACCGTAACGTTTGAAGTATACGTACAGTTTACATTTCCGGGCTGGTTGATATTGGTTACCGTTAAAGTATATACTCCACCCGCGTTTACCACCGGAGTTAATGTATTAGCTCCAGAAACAATATTTCCTCCACCGGTTGCGGTCCATGTAATGGTAGATCCTGCAGGAATTACAGAAGCAGAAGCATTCAATGTAACCTGAGGAGTGGTACAGGTAATCTGCTGTGGCGGATTAATGGTTAAAGTTGTTTGAGGCGTAGATAAAAGCTGTAAGGTTACCACATTTTTACACCCTCCGTTTGTTACTAAAACATATATCGTCTGTCCTCCCGCACTGTTAAAAGATCCCGGATTGGCAATGGTATTTGTATTTCCGGCATTGGCATCCGCAACATTCAGATAATAGGCAAAAGTAACTCCCGGTGCTGTTGTGATCTGTGGCTGTGCTTCCGTTAAATTATAATTAATTCCTCCGTTCTGATAACATTTTAATAAAGTTGCATTCTGAACGGTAATTGGCTGAGTCACCTGTATCGTAATCGTTGCAGGAGTAGCAGAAACGCATCCGTTCGCTCCCACCGCAGTTACTGTATAAGTGGTCGTCGTTGCAGGAGAAACAGTTTGTGTTGCTCCATTTCCCGGAAGTCCTACCCAATTGTAAGTAGCTCCACCGGAAGCCGTTAAAGTTACCGATTCTCCTGAACAGATTAAAATTTTCGAAGCCGTTAATCCTGTAGTTGGCGGCGCGCTGTCTCCCGTAACGGTTACACTCGCTGTTCCGGTACAGCTAACATTTCCCGGCTGATAAACATTAGATATGGTTAAAGTATAAGTTCCCGCGGTATTTACCACCGGATTTAAAGTATTTGCTCCCGAAACAATATTTCCGTTTGTTGTTGTCCAGCTAAATGTAGAACCTGTGGGATATACTGAACTTGAAGCATTTAACGTAACCTGTGAATTCGTACATGTTAAAACTCCCGGTGTAGCAATCGTTGCCGTAATCTGAGGTGCTTTTATCAATTGCAATTCTGCAACTTTGGAACAAAATCCGTTTTTAACCGAAACATAAACTGTCTGTCCCGGACTTGAAAAGGCGGTCGGATTCGCAATCGTATTTCCGTTTCCTGCAACCGCATCTGCCTGATTTACATAATAGGCAAATGTAGCTCCCGGTGTTGTACTGATTGAAGATTGTGCCGATGTTAAATTAAATGTGGCATTTCCCTGCGTGTAACATGAAATGAGAGACGCATTCTGAACTGTAGGTGAAGTTCCTCCCACCACAGTGATGGAAGCCGTTCCCGGACAGGTATTACCAGGCAAAAACACCTGAACTGAATATACTCCCGGCTGTGTAGCTGTGTAAGATGCATTGGTTGCTCCCGGAATAGGGTTTGTCCCTAAATACCATTGATATGTAGCTCCGCCTCCCTGAACTGATGCCGTAAATGTCTGCGGAGCGTTATCACAAACATTAACTGATGAAGGAAGCGTAACTCCCGCCGGATCTAATAACTGCACACCAATATCGAAAGATCCTGCTTCAAGAAATACCGCAGAATCAAAATTGGCATCCTGATAATCTGCCAAAACCATTTTGAAATGATAAGTCTGACCCGGAATTACTGTCGCTGTTGCCGTTAACGGAACAGTACGTCCGTTAAAGTTCGTTTCGATCTGAGGAATATTATATCCTCCGAAATACGATACGTTTGCAGCTCCGCAAGCCAATGGAGCACCCGTCTGATATTGTGTGGAAGGGTGAATATTGGTAACACTTACAGGACCTGCTCCTCCCGGTAAAACGGCAAGATTGGTATAAGGATCCCCTACTTTTCTTAATAAAAGCGCAAAACCATCGCTGATGGTACAAGGGAAATTAGTCTGGTATTCTTTTGAAGCGAATAAATATCTGAAAGTAACTTTCGTAGAAGCCGGAACAAAATCGAATTCGATGTAAGTCGCATCGTTAAGCTGATTGTTAGGAACTCCAAGAGCCGCCGCCAAATCTGCATCTCCTCCGGAACCTAAACCGTCACTTAAAGTTCCTTGAAGATCATTTCCAGCTTTTCTCGCATATCCTGTTGTAAGAACAATTCCTTTTGCAAAAGGGAAATTGGTGGTTGCTTTATTAAAATATCCCCAGCTTCTGTTTTGGTCTGTCACTGCTAAATTTGGAGAAACAGACACATTCGTTACATTCGCAGCAGAACATGCAGATCCTCCACTAATGAGGACATCTTTTACCAATTGTGTGATACTGTATGAAGATTCCGGATAAGCGGCTGTATTTACATCTATAAAAGCTCCGGCTTTCATGTTTTCAGGGGTTTGTCTGCTCACAACTCCTTTTCCGTCTCTGCCTTTCTGTGCATTAACGAAATTCCCTACAAAAACCAAAAGCAAAGCCAAAAATAAATTTTTTGTCCTCCTATTTAACATTTTATATTATTTTAAACAAAAATACTATTTTTTTCAATTGAATTTCAATTCGGTACTAATTACATTATCACTTATATAATTAAATATCCTGTAAAAAAAGTAATTTCAATTATCTCTGAAACGAAAAAAAGACCAACAAATTGTTGGCCTTTTCTATTGCGATTAAATTATTCAAAATTTTTCAATAAAATCCATCCTGTTTTTACGACAGGCTTTTTACTTGCAGGATCTTCAAAACTTACCTGATACCAGTAGGATGAAGTGTTTAGTCGTTTACCCTGGAAATATCCGTCCCAATAAGGCTGTAAGCTGCTTTCTCTGTAAACCTCTCTTCCGTAACGGTCGAAAATAGAGGCTTTAAAGTCTTTGTTTTTATTCACGATTCGGAAATCAATAATATCATTAATGTTATCTCCGTTTGGCGTAATAACGTTCTGCATCACGAATGTAAAATATTCAAGGAAGCCTACACAGCTTGTATTCTTCACTCTTACTCTAATGGCAATAACTGTATTTCTCGGTACATTGGTAAATGTATTTGAATCTTGCCATGTTAAACCATTATCAACAGAATATTCCAAAACACCGTTGCTTGGATTACTTGCCGTAATAATCATGGTTCCGTTTTCGTTATAGTTAACATTAATAACTTCCGGAATAACCGCCTGAATAACCTGTGTTGTAAAGACTTTTGAACACACTCCATTGGTAATAGTTACACTGTATGTTCCCGGCGTTCCTACAGAAATCGTCTGAGATGTTGCTCCATTACTCCACAGATATGTATAGTTCGGTCCTGCTCCTGCATCTAAATTAATAACATCTCCCTGACAGATCATCCCACCGGAAAGTGTTGATTTAATAGCCGGAACAACTTCTATAGTAACGGATGCAGGCTGTAGAGATTTACATCCCTGTGTTCCGATCGCGTAAACAGAATATGTTGTAGTCTGGGTTGGAGAAACTGTTTGTGTAGCTCCGGTTCCCGATAAATTCGTCCATTGATAGGTTGCTCCGTTAGAAGCTGTTAAGGTTGTAGATTCGCCTAAGCAGATTCTTACTTTTGTTGCCGTAAGCTGTGCAACAGGCGTTACTTCTTTTCTTAAAGTTAAAGTTACTGTTTTGCTACAGAAAGCTCCGTTGGAAACCACGACATACAAAACCTGTCCGTCTGTTCCGTTATAACTTGCCATTTGTGCAGCAGTAAGATAATTGTTATTCTGAGCAACAGCATCTGCCTGATTTACATAATAACGAACGATGGCCGTAGTGGAAGTTGTAATCTGCGGCGTTGCATCATTTAAATTAAATGTTGCCAAAGATGGTGTTGTACAGAGTTTTAAAGTAGCATTCTGTGCAGGTGGCGTTGTTCCGCCTACAATGGTAACGGTAGCTGTCTGGCAGTTGGTTCCGCCCACAAATGTTCTTACCTCATACACACCGGGTGATGTAGCGATATAGGTCGCATTGGTTGCTCCTGCAATTGCAACACCGTCTTTGTACCATTGGAAGGTCATTCCCGGAACAGCAGCAATTTGTGCAGTAAGAGTTTGTGGCGTATTGTCACACATATTCACCGTCGTTAAAGGATTTCCGCTGCCGTCTACAATGGTCATACCGATATCAAAAGATCCTCCCTGAAGAAAAACGGCAGAATCAAAACCACTGTCGGAAGCATCAGCCAAAACCATTTTAAAATGATAGGTCTGCCCCGGAATTACCGTTGCGGTTGCCGTTAAAGGAATTGTTCTTCCATTGAAATTCGTTTCGATATTTGAAGTGTTCATTCCTCCGAAGTAAGCTTCGTTAATAGGTCCGCATGAGAACCCGTTACCGGAAGGAACAATATTGGTAACGCTTACAGGTCCCGCTGTTCCGGGTAAAATTGCCATATTGGTATAAGTAGGATCCCCTACTTTTTTCAGTAATAAAGCAAAACCATCGGAATAAACTCCACAAGGGAAATCTGAGGTATATTCTTCTGAAGCAAAAATATAATTGAATTTTACCTGAGTATTGTTGGGAACGAAGTCGAATTCAATAAAAACGGCATCTTTTAACGGAGCCAGAGGATTAATTGCCGTAACAAGATCAGGATCACTAACGGTGGATCCGGGAACAGTGTCACCTAATCCTGTTTCCAAAACATTTCCTGCTCTTCGGGCTTTTCCAGTTACCAATACAACACCATCCGTAAACGGAAAGGCAGTAGTTCCTTTATGAAAATATCCCCAAGCTCTTTCGGTGTCTGTTGCGGGCTGATTGGGAGAAACAGTGACGTTGGTAACATTGGCAACAGCACAACTTGAACCGCCTGTAATAAGGATATTTTTAACAAGCTGTTCTATATTATAAGATGATGGCGTATAGGAAGCGACATTAACATCTATAAATGCACCCGACTTTAAACTCGAATTAGTATGCTTTTCTTTGATTGGTTTTCTTGATGCTTTTTGGGCAAAAACGGAACCCGAAACCAGAAGCAACACTAAAAGGAAATAGTAGTTTTTTAATCTATAATTTAACATTTTGTTGTTGTTTGTTCAAAAATACTAAATTATTACTTAAAATCAGAACAAAAAACAAGCATTATACTACAAATAACCTAAAATATTTTAAAATTATAGAAATAACAGATATTCTATCTGAATTAATAAAAAAGACTGATAAAATTATCAGTCTTTTTGTGTGGAATTTTACTATTTCAACAATTTTATCTGTTGATAACTAATCTTTTTTCAGTTCATCAATCATATTCTGCAATTCTGAGATCTTATCTTTCAGTGCTTTAATTTCATTTTTGTTGGAACTTACATTGCTTTTCAGCATTACATTTTTGGCGCGCTCATTATGGTCTTCTTCATCTTCTTCCTCATTAATTTCTTCAATATCTTCCTGAATATCCTCAATATCTTCATTAATTTCTTCGATATCCTCGCTGATTTCCTCAATGTCTTCGCTGATTTCTTCTATATCTTCCTGAATATCTTCAATATCTTCACTGATCTCCTCGATATCTTCCTGAATGTCTTCAATCTTTTCATGACTTTTATTCACCGACATCTGGATGAAGATCGCAAGATAAATTGCCTCTAAAGAAACCACTGTGGTAAGAATCAGAAGCATTTTATCAAATTCTACAATATGAAGAACCGGCAGAAGAAAAGAAATCAAAAAAAACAGGGTATGCGCAATGAGCGACGGAATAGAACCGATCCACCATGTAATTCCGTTGGCAATTCTTTCTAATACTTCAATTTTTTCTTCGTTCTTTTTCATTGCGTTTCAATTTTAAATTAATTCCTTGGTAACTCCTAATCCAAACAGTGCAAAATCATATTTTGCAGGATCTTTTTCATCAAATGTACGGATGATAAGATCTAATTCTTCCACCGTTTTCCAGTCGTTCTGCGTTCTCGTAATCAAACCGAGTTTCCTTGAAATATTTCCGGTATGTACATCCAAAGGAATCGACAGGTGTTTCGGATCTGTATTTTCCCAAAGACCAAAATCTACACCACGCCTGTCGTTACGTACCATCCAGCGCAGAAACATGATAATTCTTTTGGTGGAAGAATTTTTATACGGCGAACTTACATGTTTGTGCGTTCTGTGCTTTTCCGTTCCCAGAAACTGTGTTCTGAAACGTTCAATCGCATGAGAAAAATTAACTTCAGAATCATTTACCCTGAATAAATCTTCCAGACTTTCATTCTCCGTATAAATCCTGTTAAACTGCTTAATAAAATAAGCAAAATCTTCTCCGTTAAACGTTCTGTGGACACTTTTGCCTTCAAGAAATTTCAAATCCTTTTCCGAGTGATTCAAAACAAAATCATAGGGGGAATTTCCCATAATATCGAGCATTTTTTCTGCCGATTTAATGATCGCTTTTCTGTTTCCCCATGAAATTGTCGCCGCCAGAAATCCTGCAATTTCAATATCCTGTTTCAGAGAAAAACGATGCGGAATCTGGATCGGATCATTTTCTATAAATTCAGGATCATTGTACTGATCTGCCTTTTCATCTAAGAAGATTTTCAGTTCTTCAAACTTCAACATTATTTTTTAAATTTTTACAGGTTCCAGTGCTTTCGGTAAGAAAGTATTGGGAAAAACAGTTCTTGCTTCATCGGTAAATACGGTAAGATCTCCATAACGGTTGGAAAAATGTCCTAAGATCAGTTTTCCGACTTCTGCTTTTCTGGCTACCGTTGCGGCTTCCAGAGCAGTTGTATGTCCTGTATAATCTGCCATTTCCTTCAAATCGTGAAGAAATGTGGATTCATGATAAAGCACAGTTACATTTTTAATGATCGGGATCACACTTTCCAGATATCTCGTATCGCTGCAAAAGGCGTAAGATACAGAAGGAGCAGGTTCTATCGTAAGAATTTCATTTTTAAGAACATATCCATCGCTTAAAACAAAATCTTTTCCGGCTTTTATATTGTGATAATCACAGGTTTCTATTTCGTTGTACTTCGCGATTTCCTTCATGTTTAGATGCCTGTCTTTCGATTTTTCTTTAAACAGATAACCGTTGCAGTATATTCTGTGATCCAAAGGAATGGTGTACACTTCTACCCTGCTGTCTTCGTAAATTTTCTCTGAATAATCTTTATCCAATTCATGATAAACCACTTCAAAACCACGGTGCGTCTCTGTAATCGTGAAAATAGTTTCCAGCATTTTCTTAATTCCTTTCGGACCGTAAACGTGAAGCGGCGTTTCTCTTCCCAAAAGCCTGAAGGAAGCAATAAGCCCCGGTAAACCAAAACAGTGATCTCCGTGAAGATGTGAAATAAATATATGATTGATCTTCGAAAATTTTGCTTTGGCTTTTCTCAACTGTACCTGCGTTCCTTCCCCGCAATCGATGAGGAAAGACCGTTCTTCCATCTCCAGAAACTGCGCGGTAGGAGAAGAATTCACCGTAGGAATTGCTGAATTAAAGCCTAATATCGTTAAATAAGTACTCAAATCGATGGTTTATTAAGGTGACAAATGTACGGATTTAGGTTAAGACTAAGATTTAGGCTGAGATTAAAATTACTTAGTGGAAACCAATTTAAATATCTAAATTCCTGTTTCTGTTTTTACCATACATCTTAACCTCAACCTTAAACTACTCTTTCCCTTTCAGAAAATCCAAAAATAGATCCAAAGCCTGTTTTCTGTGGCTGATTTTGTTTTTATCCTGCGGTTCCATTTCAGCAAAAGTCATTTCGTACCCTTCCGGAACGAAGATCGGATCGTAGCCAAACCCTTTGAAACCTTTATTTTCTTTCAGTAAATTTCCATGAGCCCTTCCGTCGAAATATTTGGCTCCGTTTTCGTCATAGTAGCATAAAACAGTAATAAAATACGCTTTTCTGTTTTCAATACCTTCCATTTCGCTCAAAACTTTTTCGATATTTTTGGCAAAATCGTGATCTCCTGCATAACGCGCGGAAAAAATTCCCGGTCTTCCGTCCAGAGATTCTACAACCAGTCCGCTGTCATCGCCCAAACTTGGAATTCCTGTTTTTTCGAAGCAGTATTTCGCCTTAATTAACGCATTGGCATTGAAAGAATCTCCGTCTTCTACGATTTCTTCATGAAGATCGTAATCGGCAAGGCTTTTTACCACAAAATCATCGCCTAAAATCTGCTGAATTTCTTCTTTCTTATGTATGTTATGCGTTGCAACCAGTAATTCCATATTCAATTTCATTTATTTAATTTCTATTTTGTTTAAATCTCAAATCATCATCACAAATAACGCCAATGATATTAGTGAAATTAGTGTTTAAAAATTTAGTGTCATTCGTGTTAAGATTTAAATTTCAGAATAATGCACTTTGTATTTTTTCATGAAAAGAAAATAAAACAAGGAGAAAAGTGCAATTCCTATCGTCAGTATGATCCATTCCGAAACTTTAAAAGCATCTGCGAAGCTTTCAGTTTTTACATAAGTGATTAATAAGGTGGAACATAAATTATTAAAACCATGCAAAAGCATCGGCAAAAGCAGAGATTTTGTTTTGTAATATACCAATCCCAAAACGCATCCTAACAGAACCGCTCCCACAAACTGCCACGGATTTCCGTGAACCGCTCCGAAGATTACGGAAGCAAAAACAATTGCCATTTTTGGTTCAACGCCTTTATTAATCAATCCTTTCTGGATAATTCCCCTGAAAATAATTTCTTCAAAAATAGGCGCACAGATAACGGCAGTAATGATCATCACAACCGGATCATCGGTAAGTTTTTCCATCATCTGAGTAAAAAAATCGTAATACTTTCCGAAAAAAGGTCCCGTTGTAGGAATTTGGGCGGTAATAAATTCTGCAATAAACATCATCCCGATCATCATTGGAAAAATCAGGAGATAGGTAGAAAAATTAGTGGGAGAAAAATTGAAATTCAGCTTCATTCCTGTTGTTCTTCTCACAATGAAAAAATCAAAAAAAGCAATCGCCGTAAGAAATCCTGCGGCATTGGTAATAATAAAAAACCAGTCTCTATACTGCAGGTTTTCTTTGAAAGTAAACATCCAGAAAACATTAAAAGACGAAACCACCATTGTTCCGAAAAACAATCCTGCCAGTAAAACAAGACCGCCAATCCATGTAAACTTGAAATTTGGATATTTACTTTTTTCCATAGAATCTAAGAATTTATTGAGAAACAAAGATAATTCAAATTATGAGAAAAGAGAATCGCAGAGAAGTTTAACCTTAAAATACATGGTTACATTTATGTTTTTTTAAAATGTTTAAACAAATTTCAAAATTAACCACAAAAGTTGCAAAAGAACATTATTCCGCAATAATTAGAATAATCAAAGTTCTCAAAAGACTAAAAATCGAAGATTTTTAAAGCTGTTGTTGCCTTTTTCATTTTTCGTTATTTAATTTGAATAAAATTTCAGCTTATCTTTTATAACTTTTGCGGTTAAATAAAAAAGGTTAAACAGATTTTAAGTTAAATTTCTCTTTCATACTGTTTTAATGAAGTAACTTTGCAGCTTAATATTTTCACATGCAGGGTTTGGTAAAAAAGTCGGAGAATGTTAATCTGTCTTTAATCAGTTATGTAAGTTTTACCTTTATAGGGTATTTCGTTATCGGATTATCGCTTTCGGTACTTCCTATTTTCATTAATAAAAGTCTTGGATTCAGTCTGGTAATTGCAGGTTTGGTCATCAGTCTGCAATATGTTTCTACATTTTTTCTGAGAGCTTATTCCGGAAAAATCATTGACGGAAAAGGTCCGAAACCTGCCGTTTTATTCAGCATGATCAGTTTTTCGCTGACGGGAATTTTCCTGATCATTGCTTATTATTTCAAGTTTTCTCCGTGGTTAAGTTTAACATTTTTGGTCATCACGCGTCTTCTTACAGGCTGCGCGGAAGGAATGATCGGTGCAAGTCCGATTAACTGGGCAATTATGGCAGTCGGAGAAAAACATACGGCAAAAATTATTTCCTACAACGGCGTTGCCTGTTACGGTGCTTTGGCAATCGGAGCTTCTCTGGGTGTAACGATTGAGCATGAATTCAGCTTATACGGAATCGGAATTCTTTCGATTATTCTTGGAATTTTAGGGTTTCTTTTTGCAAAAACCAAAGACAATAAAACCAATACAAATATAAAGGAATCGCAGTCTTTCTGGAAAGTTTTGGGAAAAGTGGCTCCTTTCGGCGTTTGTCTGGCTTTAGGAGGACTTGGTTTTGCGAGTATTTCTACTTTTATCACTTTATATTACAACTATTTTCACTGGAATAACGGCGCTTTATGTCTGAGTGTTTTCGGGGTACTGTTTGTTGCAGGCAGACTCGTTTTCAATAATGTAATCAATAATTACGGAGGAATTAAAGTCGCCATTGCCTGTCTTTTGGTGGAAACTATCGGGCTTTTAATTATTTCATTTGCCACGAATTCACAAATGGCTCTTGTAGGAGCCGGCGTTACAGGACTTGGGTTTTCATTAATTTTTCCGGCTTTGGGTGTGGTGGCGATTAAAAGTGTGCCTTCATCCAATCAGGGTTCCGCTTTGGCGGGATATGGTCTTTTTATTGATCTTTCTCTTGGTGTTGCAGGACCGCTGATTGGCGGAATTGCCGATCTTTACGGGATGAGCTATATTTTTCCTTTCAGTGCGGCGATGGTTTTTGTGGGATTGGGACTGGCTTATTTGCTTAAGCTTAAACACAAATAGCACTAATTTTTACAAGAATTAACACGACTCAGGTTGGTTTTCGCAAAGACGCAGGATTTTTACTAGTCTTAAATTTTTAAGGCGCAAGGATTTTATCTTTGATAAAATTGATCATCAGAATTATAAAATAAAATCTTTGATTTTATCCTTGCGTCTTAAGACTGGAAAACTCTTATTTAAATCTTGCGCCTTAGCGTTTTTCCAATAAAATTTAAACTTATCGTAGATCTTTTAAACACGAATAACACAAATGGTTTTCACAAATTCCACGAATTTGATTTTTTTTTAGCCTATTTTTAGTTTGGCAAAAGCAAACAAAAAAAGTTGTTTAAAGTAAAACGGTAGAAAACTCTATAGAGTTTTATCTGTGTAGACACCTTATTCACAATGCATTTTGCGTTCCGTAGGAACGCTATCTTTAAAAAATTTCTCATATTTATAGATATCAATCCTACGGATTGATTTGCGGATTTATTCTTATTTCTACACAGATTCTGCTCCTAAAGGAGCAAACTCTCTTACTTCAAACAACTTCAAAATAAAAAATCAAAGATTTTTAAACTAATGGGTTCTTTTACGTACAAAGAATTTAACCTTAAGTTGCGAATGTGTTATAATCTTTTGTGAGATTTCGGTTAAATAAAATTCATGCTTTTCGTGTAAAAATTTGTGTTCAAACAAAATTTTCAGGATTCGACAAAATTCCCGATTTTTGCAACTTCAAAATACGATATGTCAGACTTAATCAAAGAAATAGAAAAAAGAAAAACCTTCGGAATTATCTCTCACCCGGATGCCGGAAAAACCACTCTTACGGAAAAGCTTTTGCTTTTCGGGGGTGCAATTCAGGAAGCGGGTGCGGTAAAATCCAACAAAATAAAAAAGGGAGCGACCTCCGATTTCATGGAAATTGAAAGACAGAGAGGGATTTCCGTGGCAACTTCGGTATTGGCTTTTGAATACAGAAACCACAAAATCAACATTCTGGATACTCCCGGTCACAAGGATTTTGCAGAAGATACGTACAGAACTTTAACGGCGGTTGATTCTGTAATTGTGGTAATCGACGTTGCAAAAGGGGTTGAGGAACAGACGGAAAAGCTTGTTCAGGTTTGTAGAATGAGAAATATTCCGATGCTGGTTTTCATTAATAAGCTTGACCGTGAAGGTAAGGATGCTTTCGATTTGCTGGATGAGGTGGAACAGAAGTTAGGATTAACAGTTTGTCCGCTTTCTTTGCCAATCGGGATGGGAGCTGACTTTCAGGGAATTTACAATATCTGGGAAAACAATATCCAGTTGTTTTTGGAAGAGAAGAAACAGAAGGTGGGTGAAGCGATAAAGTTTGACAATATTAATGATCCTTCAATTGATGAAGTGATTGGCGAAAAAGCTGCCGCTACTTTAAGAGAGGAACTGGATCTGGTTCAGTCGGTTTATCCGGAATTCAACCGTGAAGATTATATGAAGGGCGATTTGCAGCCTGTTTTCTTTGGTTCGGCTTTGAATAATTTCGGGGTTCGTGAGTTGCTGGATGCTTTTATTGATATTGCACCGATGCCACAACCGAAGGAAAGTGATACGCGTATTGTAAAGCCTGAAGAAAATGGTTTTACAGGATTCGTTTTCAAGATCCACGCGAATATGGATCCGAAACACAGGGACAGATTGGCTTTCGTAAAAATTGTTTCGGGAACTTTCAGGAGAAATGAAAATTATCTTTTGGTAAGAGAAGGCAAAAAAATGAAGTTCTCTTCACCAAATGCTTTCTTCGCAGATAAAAAAGAGGTGGTTGATGAAAGTTTTCCGGGAGATATTGTAGGTCTTCATGATACGGGAAGTTTCAGAATCGGAGATACGTTAACAGGCGGCGAAAAACTGAATTTCAAAGGAATTCCGAGCTTCTCTCCTGAACATTTCAGATATATTAACAACAACGATCCGTTGAAAGCAAAACAACTGGCAAAAGGGATCGATCAGTTGATGGATGAAGGGGTTGCACAGTTATTTACACTGGAAATGAACGGCAGAAAGATCATCGGAACAGTGGGTGCGCTTCAGTATGAGGTTATCCAGTATCGTCTGGAGCATGAATATGGGGCAAAATGTACTTACGAACCTCTTTCTATGCATAAAGCATGTTGGATAGAAGCGGATGAAAAGTCAGACGAATTCAAGGAATTTGCAAGACTGAAACAGAGATTTTTAGCGAGAGACAAATACAACCAGTTGGTTTTCCTTGCTGATTCTTCTTTCACGATTCATATGACGCAGGAGAAATTCCCGAATGTGAAACTTCATTTCATCAGTGAGTTTAAGAATGCTTAATTGAAATAAATCAGCTTTAAATAGATAATCCGCGGAAATTTTTCTGCGGATTTTTTTATGAAATTAAATGAAACTTTTATAACATCAAGAATCTTGAGGGTATCTTAGATTTTCGGCTCCACTTTGTTTCGCTCAAAATGACAGTGCTGAAAATTAAGTTCAGATAAGATTTAATTAAGAAAAAAGAAATCAAAGATTAAAAAAACTTTGTAAAACAGGATTTTTTTATTTTACAAAACACTAAAATTCAACCCCTTATCAATTTACATAAGCAAAACAATTCCTTTACAATCTTTACAAAAACTTCCCTCCTAATTTTACCTCATCGAAAAAATTAATGTTATGAAAAAGTTGATCTTACTCGTTGCTGTATCAAGCACGTTTATCATGTGTAAAAAAGGAGAAGCGGCAACATCTAAAATTGAAGACGCAGTACAATCAGCAGACAGTACGATTTCTGCGACCTCTGAAAAAATTAATGATGTAAGCGAAAAAGCCAATGCTGCACTGGATTCTGCCAATGTAAAAATTAAAGATTTTGAAAACACTAAAAATGAAGTAAAAGATAAAATTGAAAATACTTCCAAAATGGTAGATTCTTTATCTGAGAAAATTTCTTCCGTAAGACTGGAATCGAAAACCGAGAAAAAAGATTCGGCTAAAAAAGAAGAAAAAATTGTGGTGAATGTTCCGGCTCCGAAAGTGATTAAAGAAACCAAAATCGTTTATAAAGACAAACCGAAGAATGAAAATTACGAACTTAATGTTCTGAAAAATAAAATGGTAAAATCGGGCTATTTAACCATGAATGCAGACAATGCGGAAATTGTAAGGGAAATTATACGAAAGGAAACGGTTAGAAACAACGGCGCAGTGACAAAAGAAGAGCTCACTTATGTTGCAGCAGAACCTTCCGATGACAGATCTTCGGAAATAGCGGATCAAAAAGCATATTATCTTCAGATTAAAGTTCCTCTGCAGAATTTTGACCAACTGATGGATGATTTAAGCAGCAATATCGGCAATATTGAAAGCAAAAACATAGAAGTAAAAGGAAATGACTATTATAACAATACGCTTTGTGAGATCAGGATCTCTCTTTTGGATAACACTCATAAAGCTCCGGAAACTTTTGGTGAAAAGTCTTTAGCCGCCGTTTCCTCAGGATGGAGTGTCATTACTTCTATTTTCCTATTTATTCTGCCGCTTTGGCCATTGTTTTTAATTGCCGGAATCGGATATTATTTTTATAAAAAGAGGGGTAAAAACACAACCAATCATGATGCCCATTAATTTCGAAAGTCCATCCTTTGTGATGGATTTTTATTTTAATATTATTTTAATGGGATAAATTGATTTTTAACCGATGTTATTGATATTTTTGATAAGTCATTAAGAAAGGAAAAAAGCTTGTAAAATTTAACTTTAGCCTCAAATTTCCATCAAAAAGATAAATAAAAGCAGATAAAAAATTTTATATATTATATTTTGTGGTTCGTGTGAATGTAAAAAGGCTTCCAAATTCGGAAGCCTTTTACTATTTCATGTATAATTAAGCAATTACTTTGCAATGCTTCTTGAAATAACGATCTTCTGGATTTCAGAAGTTCCTTCGTAGATCTGAGTGATTTTGGCATCTCTCATCATTCTTTCTACGTGATATTCTTTCACATATCCGTATCCACCGTGGATCTGTACAGCTTCAATGGTAGTATCCATTGCCACCTGAGAAGCGTATAATTTTGCCATTGCTCCGCTTTCAGAGATGTCTTTTCCAGCATCTTTTTCTACAGCCGCCTTGAAGCAAAGCATTCTTGCTGCTGTGATCTGAGTTGCCATATCTGCCAGTTTAAACGCAATCGCCTGATGATTGATGATTTCTGTTTTAAACGCTTTTCTTGTTTTAGCATATTTTAAAGCCAGTTCGTAAGCTCCGGAAGCAATTCCTAAAGCCTGAGAAGCAATCCCGATTCTACCACCGTTCAGAACAGCCATCGCGAAATTGAACCCGAAACCGTCTTCCCCGATTCTGTTTTCCTTCGGTACTTTTACGTTATTGAAGATCAAAGAATGCGTATCGCTTCCTCTGATTCCCAGTTTATCTTCTTTCGGACCGATCTCGAAACCTTCCCAACCTCTTTCTACGATGAAAGCGTTGATTCCTTTATGTTTTTTCTCAGGATCTGTCTGTGCAATTACAATATAGTAAGATGCTGTTCCACCGTTTGTAATCCAGTTTTTAATACCATTTAACAGGTAATAATCTCCTTTATCTTCCGCAGTTGTTTTCTGGGAAGTCGCATCAGAACCTGCTTCAGGCTCAGACAAAGCAAAAGCTCCGATTACCTGTCCGCTTGCCAAAGGGGTAAGATATTTTACTTTCTGCTCTTCAGAAGCAAATTTCTCAAGACCTGCACAAACCAATGAGTTGTTTACAGACATTACCACAGCCGCAGAAGCATCTATTTTTGCAATTTCTTCCATTGCAAGAACGTAAGAAACGCTGTCCATTCCGGCACCGCCGTATTTAGGATCCACCATCATCCCCATAAGTCCCATTTCCCCCATTTTCTTTACCTGTTCTGCAGGAAACTTCTGGTCGCGGTCTCTTTCGATTACTTCCGGTAAAAGCTCGCTTTGCGCAAAATCTCTTGCTGCCTGCTGAATCATCAGCTGTTCTTCTGATAAATTAAAGTCCATAACATTGAATAATTAGATGGTCGCTAATTTACACTTTTTGGGCAAATCTGAAAATAGAATCATAAATTAGATAAAAACAACGAAATATCTCAATTTTTAAATTTTCATCATATATATATTAAGTTTGAATTATTAAATATATTATGGCATACATTTTATTAATTTCTAAATAATCACTTCCAATTTCCACAATTAAAAAAAATGCTTATATTTAAAATCCTTTAACAATTACTTAAAAAATCATGACAATCAAAAGATTATTTGATATTCCTCAATATGCACTGAAAACGTATCCCAAGTCGGATATGTTTGTAACCAAATATCATGGTGAATGGAAGAAAACTTCCACGCAAGAGTTTATCAATGAAGCCAATAAGATATCACGAGGACTTTTAAAACTTGGGATAAAACCCGGTGACAAAATTGCATTAATCACCACCAATTCCCGAACAGAATGGGCAATTATGGATCTCGGACTTTCGCAGATCGGGGTGGTTTCCGTTCCCGTTTATCCAAGTATTTCTCCCGAAGATTATGAATTTATCTTTACCAACGCAGAAATTAAGTACTGTTTTGTGTCGGATAAGGATCTTCTGAACAAAGTGGTAAAGGTAAAACACAATATTCCTTCGTTACAGGGTGTTTTTACATTCGATACTATCGCAGGAGCTGCCAACTGGAGAGAAATTCTGGATCTTGGGGAAGACGATTCTACCCAGATTGAAGTGGAAGATCTTTCCAATACTATTAATTCTGAAGATCTGGCAACAATTATTTATACTTCGGGAACAACAGGAAAACCGAAAGGAGTAATGCTGACTCACCATAATATCGTTTCCAACGTGTTGGGTTCGATCCCGAGAATCCCTAAAAAGAAAAGTCTGGATTATAAAGATACAAGGGTTCTGAGTTTCCTTCCGATCTGCCATATTTTTGAAAGAATGCTTTTTTATCTTTTCCAGTACAACGGTTTTTCGATTTATTTCGCAGAAAGCATCGAAAAGATGGGAGAAAACGTAAAAGAAGTAAAACCTCACTACATGAGCGTGGTACCAAGACTGGTGGAAAAAGTGTATGATAAAATCTACGCCACAGGTTCTTCCGCGGGAGGACTGAAACAGAAAATCTTTTTCTGGGCACTGGATCTGATTTCTAAAAAGAAAAGTGTTTCAAAACCATCCGGATTAAAGGAAATTATTGCCGACAAACTGGTGTTTAAAAAGTGGAGAGAAGGTTTAGGCGGTGAAATCATTACTTTGGTTTCCGGTTCTGCAGCTTTATCTACAAGACTGAATTTAATGTTCCAGAATGCAGGAATTCCTATTCTGGAAGGATATGGATTAACGGAAACTTCACCTGTAATTTCGGTAAATTCTTTCAGCAAAATGAAAATCGGAACCGTAGGTTTACCTCTTGACAATCTGAATGTTAAAATCCAGGCAGACGGAGAAATTACGGTAAAAGGTCCTTCTATTTTTAAAGGCTATTTTAAAAATGAAGAAATGACGAAAGAAGTCTTTACAGAAGATGGCTATTTCAGAACGGGTGACATCGGACATATCGACAACGACGGGTTTTTACAGATCACCGACCGTAAAAAGGAGATGTTCAAGACTTCGGGAGGAAAATATATTGCTCCGCAGACCATAGAAAATTTAGCAAAAGCTTCAAAGTTTATCGAGCAGATCATGGTTGTCGGAGACGGCGAAAAAATGCCTTGCGCATTGGTACAGCCAGATTTTGAATTTGCAAAAAGCTGGGCATCCAGAAACAATCTGAATGTAGGTTCCACTCCACAGGAAATTGCCAAAAGTGCGGAATTAAAAGAAAGAATTAAAAAAGAGATTGACGATATCAACCAACATTTAGGAAACTGGGAACAGATCAAAAAAATTGAGCTTACCCCGGAAATCTGGAGCATTGATGCCGGTCTTTTAACGCCAACTTTAAAGCTGAAAAGAAAAGCGATTAAAGAGAAATTCATCGATCTTTACAATAAGATGTATGAGCATAAGGAATAATAATATAAACCGTTTCTTTTTGAGGCGGTTTTATTTTTAACACAAATTGCACAAATATTTTCACGAATGACTCTATCTAATTATTTCAAAATAAAGCTATTTAAGTTTTCCATTGAATAAATGTTTTTAAATATTCTTTTTCTTTATAATCACTACTATCATGTGGTTTATATTTATTTTTTAAAAACTCTATAGAGTTTTATCTGTGTAGACATGATATTAGAAGGACGTTCGGCGTTCCGTAGGAACGCTATCTTTAGAACATTTATCCTATTATAGATATCAACCCTGCGGATTGATTGATAGACTTGCTCTTATTTCTACACAGATTCCGCTCCTAAAGGAGCAAAGCTCTTTTACTTTAAAAAACTTCAATATTAAATTGTGCTATCTGCGAAACATTTGCGCAATTAGTGTTTAAAGCCAAAAAAAAAGCTGTTCCAAATTTGAAACAGCTTTATATCTTTAAAATCCTAAGTAATTAAAATTTAATTACAGATTTCATTCTTTCGTTTTCTTCCATTACCAACTCGTCGTCAACAAGGATTTTTCCTGAATGCTCATCGATGATGATTTTCTTTCTCTGAGCAATTTCCATCTGCTTTTGCGGTGGAATGGTGAAGAATGATCCTTTCGGAGCGCCTCTTTCCAATCCTACTACAGCAAGACCGTTTGGAGAGTTTGTTCTGATTCTGTTGTATGAAGCCAATAATCTCTCATCAATTTTTTCAGAGAATTCTTTTGATTTCTCGATAAGATATTCTTCTTCTTTCTGAGTTTCAGAGATAAGACCTTCCAATTCTTCTTTTTTGAATTTCAGGTGATTTTTAAGCTCATCAATTTTTGAATTCAACTCGCTTAACGTTTCGTTTTTGTGACCTATTTTAGCACCGAATTCTTTAATTCTTTTCTCTGCAAGCTGGATTTCAAGCTCCTGATATTCAATCTCCTTACCTAATGCTTCAAACTCTTTATTGTTTCTTACATTATCCTGCTGAGATTTGTATTTTTCAATTAAAGTTTTTGCATGGTTTATTACTTCATGCTTTGTTTTGATCTGGTCGTCCTGATCTTTGATTTCTGCATGAAATTTTTCAGCTCTTTTTTCAAGACCTTCGATTTCAATCTCAAGATCCTCTACTTCGATTGGCAATTCTCCTCTTGTATTTCGGATTTCGTCCAATCTAGAATCAATGATCTGCAAATCGTATAAAGCTCTTAACTTCTCTTCAACTGAAATATCGTTGGTTTTTGCCATATTTTAAATGAAATAATTTACCGGGTTTGTTTTCTCAATAGATTTTGAGATTGCAAATGTACTAAATTTTTGTGACAATATTTCAAATAATTGTTGAGTTACAAATTGTTCTGATTCAAAATGCCCGATATCACAAATCATCATTTTCGAATCGGCAAGGAAAAAATCGTGATATTTTACATCTCCCGTAAGATAAGCATCACATTTTTTGGAAATTGCAGAACGGATTCCGCTTGCGCCCGAACCGCCCAGAACTCCTACTCTTTTAATTTTTTTATTATTGAATCCTGAATGACGGATCATCTCCAGACTGAATTTATCCTTTACAAATTTCAGAAAATCTTTTTCATCCATCGGCTCATCAAGATCACCATACATTCCCAATCCTGAATAATGGTTGGTATTTTCCAGGCTGTAAATCTGGTGCGCAACTTCCTCATACGGATGTGCCATTTTCATTGCATTAACGATCTGTCCCTGTTTGTAATCCTCAAAAATTACAGAAACCATATCCTCATCTGCATTCTCACGGATGTTCTGCTGTCCCGAAAACGGATTTGAACCTTCAATCGGTCGGAACGTTCCATTTCCGTTGATTTTGAAACTGCATTCGTCATAAAATCCGATATTTCCTGCACCTGCCGAAAATAATGCTTCCTTTACTTTTTCAGAATAATCTTTCGGAACGAAAACCGTAAGCTGTTTCAGATTATTTTTTTTAGGCTGAAGAATTTTTATGTTTTTTAATCCCAACTGATCGCAGATTCCGCGGTTTACTCCAAAAAAATCATTATCGAAAGCCGTATGAATGGCATAAATTGCAATTTTATTTTCAATAGCTTTTAAAACAGCTCTTTCCACATAGTTTTTACCTGTTAAAGATTTCAGTCCCGAAAAAATGATCGGATGAAAACATACAATTAAGTTACAGTTCTTTTCAATGGCTTCATCCACAACATTTTCCAATGCATCATGGCATATCAGAATTCCGGAGACATTTCTGTCCGGAACACCACACAGCAAACCTACATTATCAAAATCTTCTGCCTGCTGCAAAGGAATTCTTTCTTCTATTTTGGCAATTACCTTACTTATTGTCATTTTATTGTCTATGTTTGGTACGAAAATAGGGATTATTTGTTAATTTAAAAAAAACATCGAAAAATGGAAAAAGAGCACAATCTTATTCCCGAAGATGCACTCTGGAAAAGACACCTTTATCGCATCATATACCGCTCCGACACAAAGCTCGGAAAGCTTTTTGATATTATTTTATTGTTGCTGATCCTCATCAGTACCGCTATTATAATGATGGAAAGTGTACCGAAGCTTGATAAAAGGTTTCATTATACATTCATTATTATGGAATGGATTATTTCCATATTTTTTTCGGCGGAATATTTTTCGAGAATTGCCGTAGTGAAAAACAAACGGAACTATATTTTCAGTTTTTTCGGAATTATTGATTTTCTTGCTTTAATTCCTTTTTATCTGAGCTTCATTTTTCCGGTTACCAAATATTTCCTGATTTTCAGAATGTTGAGAATGCTTAGAGTTTTCCGGGTTTTCAACTTATTAGATTTTATGAATGACGGCTCCGTGATTGTGAGAGCATTAAAGAACAGTTCAAGAAAAATTTATATTTTCCTTTTATTTTTAATTATTTTCTCCGTAATTGTCGGCTCACTGATGTTTATGGTGGAAGGCGGAAGACAGGGCTTTGAAACTATTCCACAGGCGATTTACTGGGCGGTGGTTACTGTTACAACGGTTGGTTATGGCGACGTTTCCCCGATTACTCCGATGGGAAAATTTTTTGCCGTGGTTTTAATGCTTGCCGGTTATTCTATTATTGCCGTTCCTACAGGAATTGTAACTGCCGAGATGAGAAACAAAAGACAGAATCTGGAAAAAGTGTGCGACCGATGCGGAAATGAAGATATTGATGATGATGCAAGGTATTGCAAACAGTGTGGCAAGAAATTGGCTTAGTAAAAATATAATGATCTATTAACGAAACACCACAAAAATCATGGAACCTAATAAAAACAAACCGAACAGCTTAGTAATTATCCTTATTTCATTGATCGCACTTGTGATCGTGGTTTATTTTATCCTTGTTATGTTTTTCCCTGCTATTTTTGATAGCATGACGACGGGTGAAATTCAGCCTGTTCCCAATAAATAAAGTTTTTTCATTTAAAATAACAAAGGCGATCTTTACAGACCGCCTTTTATTATGCTTAAATTTTCTTTATTTTTTAATTGTTTTTACGACCTGCTTAGAACCGTCTTTCATATCCAACATCAGAAAATATACCCCTTGTTTCAATTCTCCCAAATGAATCTCAGAAGTAGGATTTTCGATAACTCTTATCAGTCTTCCTGAAACATCTGTTACAGAAACTGATTTTACTTTTGCTATATCAGAAATATTAACAACATCCCTGAAAGGATTTGGAAATACTTTAATGGTATTTTTATTGGCTGCCACTTCGGAAGTTGCTAAATTATTTTTCGTAATGTTAATGGTAAATGCTCCTTCCGGCTCATCTGACCAACCACTGTAATGACCAACATTTACATAATAGGTATTTCCTGCAAGTGTAGGAACAGAAACTGTTTCAGCGCCTCCCTGTCCACCATCATCTACTGTACTTTCGCAGTTTAATGCAGAACAATTTCCGCTGTAAACTCCAATCTGAGGATCAAAATCACTTCCTGCAGGCATCGTTACATTAATATTAAATGTACTTCCGTCTCCTGTAAAAGTAAACCAGGTTCCGTCATTCATTTCATTAGAACATACGCTTACAATTCCCGAGTTATTGGTAGCTCCCGCTCCATCGTTTTGCGCGTAAGTATAAGGGAAAGCAGTAGCAGATAATGCTCCGGAACAAGCATCATTTGCCGGTGGCGGAGGGAAAGTTCCTACGCAGATATTAAAGCTTTGATTACTTCCTGCACCATAATAACTGTACACTCTCACCAGATATGTTTCTCCTACCGTAAGACCCGATACAACTCCTGAAGGCGGATCTGAACACAAAATACTTGATAGTGCTCCACAACCTCCGCTGAATACCTGAAAATAAGTATCTGTATCTCCCGCTGTACTTCCTACAGAGGTAATATTAAGAAGAGATATTTTATGAGTTGTAGCAGTGGCTACAAATTTAAACCAAACATCATCATCTGCTTGTCCATAACACGGACTTGGAGCAGTTCCTGAATCTGTTGCGCCAATTGTATACCCTGCAGTTACTGTTCCGCAGTTCAGATTCGGGTTTACAGGAATTGTAATTGCTGTGGCGCATTCATCATTAGCCGGTGGCGGCGGTGCAGTAGTAAACATCTGCTCTGTACATCCTGAAGATTCTCCTCCCGAACCTACTGCTACGATTTTAACGTAATGGGTTGTATTCGGAGCCAATGCTGCTGAAGGTGTATAACTATTGGTTGTTACAGAAACCTGATTCGCTATACTCGTTCCTCCTGGAGAAGTTCCGATAGAAACTTTATAGCTCGTTGCTCCTGCTGTATTGTTCCATGTGATGGTAGGAGTTAAAGGAATAAATGTAGCATTATTTGCCGGATAGGTAACAATCGGGCAAGCAGGAACTGGGTTGGAAGACAGTCCTTCAAAGGTAACAACGGATTTATAATTTACAAGGTTTCCTGTAGCAGGTGGTGAAGCCGGATCAGGATTTGTATAATCATCTTTATAATAAATCGTAGAATTTTGCGCTCCATTGTAAACATACATTGCCTCATCATAATCATTATTATCATAACCTGCAGAGTTTTCCTCTGCCGCAATAACAAGATTAGAAGTATTATTGTAAGCGAAAGGCGTTGGAAAAACTACTTCGATAACTCCGTTGTTATTGCTTACAGTTCCGGAAAAAACCTGCGTTAACTGAGCTCCGGGAATCCAGTCTGAATTGGAGCTGAAGGATGTTTTGTTGGTGAGCCCTAGATAAACTACCCATTGTGAAGAGTTTGAAATTGACATTGAAGGGTCTATATAGAACTTGAGTCCTGTAATATTCCCTGCTGCATTGGCGTTAATTTCCTGCTTTGTGAAAATCTGCTGTACATAAGAATAACCGTAATACGTACTTATTGGAGCTACCCCAACATCTGTACTTCCTGAACCCAAAGTAATCTGGGCTGAAAAAGTCATACTTAAAAATAATAAGCATGAGAGTAAAAATTTTGTCATAAACTATCTATATTTTGTTGATTGAGTACTAATTTAATAATAATATTTAAATTTTAACATTAATTTTAAATATTATTGATAAAAAAAATAGCGACTAAAAAAATTAGTCGCTATTATTATTTATAAAACGTATTAAAAATTATTTTTTAATAGTTTTTATCGTTTGTTTAGAACCATCTTTCATTTCCAGAGTAACTAAATACATTCCTTGTTTCAATTCTCCTAAATGAAGTTCTGAAGTAGGATTTGCAATAGTTTTTACCAATCTTCCCGCGATATCTGTAACCAATACATTTTTAACATTCGCTACATCGGAAATATTCAATATATCTGAGAATGGATTAGGATAAACTTTGATCTTATTTTTAGCATCTTTTACTTCGTTTGTTGCTAAAACTAATGATGCGTCATAAGCAGAGATCTGGAATGCACCATCAACTGAACTGGAATACCTCCAAACACTTACATATAACACAGCTCCTGGAGTTTGACCTGTTAACGTTAATTTAGAAAATGCTCCGTTACCGGAATCATCATCACATCCAATCGAAGTTGTGGTACTACAATCTGCAAATACAGATAACACTGTATCAGTTAATAAGGAACCACTTACTGCGTCAGTTTCAATTGTTACACTTCCAGAAGCTGGCACAGTAAATTTATACCATACATTTCCTGCAACATTGGTTGGTGTGAAAAGACAGCTAGCTGTTAAAGCTGAAGTATTTGTAGCACCTGAAGTTGTACCATTTATTGCATTTTGCGCAAAAGTACCACCAAGCGTTAAAGCAATTGCTCCAGAACAGTCATCATTTGCAGGAGGCGGAGGTGCTGTTGTAAAGCTTCTTTCAGAGCATCCCTGAGATGTAGACATAGCATCATATGCATTTAAGGTATAATAATAAGTTGTATTATAACTTAATGCAGTTGGAAGTGTATACGATGTTACATTTCCTAAATCCTGAGCATTCATAATATCAGTAGCACCAGCTGAAGTACCGATAGAAAGTTTATAACCAGAAACTCCGGTTACAGCAGTCCAGGTAAATGTAGGTGTTACAGAAACATTTGTTGCAGCAGCTGAAGGTGCAGTAACAGTAGGACAGAAAAACTTTGTCGTAAATGTTACAGGAACCCAGATTGACTGATCTGAAGCACTACAACTAGATCTCACCCAGAAATAATAGGCTGTAGCAGATGCTAAGTTAGGCAATGTAGTTGTTGTAGCAGTTAAGCCAGAAATTGTAGGCGTTGTAGTAGCAGTCGGAGCTGTATTTGTTGTACTATAATACACATCATAACCATTCGCAGGTACAGGATTTGGTGCAGTCCAGTTTACAACAGCAGAATTATACGTTAAAGTTGCAGCAGGCACTGTAACCGCTGAAGGCTCTGAACATGTAGGAGTAATATTAATGTTAATATCATCTACGTATAAATTATATTGATTACTTACTGAGTATGCATTAAATCCAAAATAATAAACTCCAGATGCAGTAGGAGTAAAGTCTACAAAGTTAGTTGCTGCAGTTGCAGTATTAATACTTGGGTGATCTGCTAAAGCATTTGTCATACTAGAACTACTTGCTGAAGTACCATAAGCAACCTTTAGTTTTTCAACATACGTTGTACTGTTATTTCCATATGTATACTTAATTCTGTAAGAAACTCCTGCTGTTAAGTTGATTCCCTGAGTATAGAACCAAGCATTTGCATCATTACTAAAATTGTACAGATAAGTAAGCGCTTTAGTAGTAAATCCATAACCAGCCGGAGAACTTGTTGTCCAGTTATTTCCTGTTCCTGCATTTTCTGAAGAAGTACAAGAAGGTAATGCAGGTGTTGTTACACTTTCAAAATCCTGAACATAAGGAACACTTGTAGATGTACATGCAGTTGTGAAGCTCAAAGGACCTGCCCAAGAACTTGTAGATCCGGAACCGCAATTAGAACGCACCCATACGTAATAAGTTGTGTTAGAAGATAAACTTCCTAAACTTTTACTTGTTGTTGTAGAAGTTCCTGTTGCAGAAGTCGCTGCCGTAGGAGCAGTATTAGAAGTAGATACATAATATTCGTATCCAGAAGCCGGCGCCGAACTAGGAGCAGCCCATGTAATATCAGCCGTTGAAACACCAACATTTGAAACCGTAGGTGCAGAAGGAGGTAAACAAGCAGGTGCAGCTCCTTGAGAAACCGTAACATCGTCAAAATAAACATAATTATCTGATGTGGACAGTCCTGATTTTGCCTCAAATCTTAAATAAACATTTCCCGAAGAAGGCAGACCTGTAATGGTTGCTGTCTTTGTGGCACAAGTTGCAGAAACAACGTGTGTTCCACTATTAATACTGTAAGCTGTCGTCCAAGGACCTGAAGCTGATGTGGACCATTGTAGATTAATTACACCAAAATCTGCAGCACTGGCTCCAGTAGTGTTACTTGAATACTGTGTAACTTTGTAAGAAAAACCAACTGTAAGATCTCCTCCGTTTGTTCCTGTAAGTGCTGGAGAAACAAGATAAGAAGATAAGTTATAATAGTTGTTTGCTCTTACACTTGCCGTACCATTACATGGGGTTGTAGTATTTCGACTGAAAGAACCAGAGCCACTTGTAGTCCATGAGCCCAAACCTGTGGGTTCCCAGTCATAGGTATACGAAATTTGCGCTGAAGCTCCTATTCCAAGAGCCATCATGCACGATAATAGAAATTTTTTCATGTTTAAGTAAAAATAAAATTAGGTGATGTAAAAGTAAAAATAAATTTTAATTTAATTAACCAAAACTTTATAAATAATTCATATTTAATACTAAAACAAATCATTATTAAACTAATTATTAAACAATCATTTGAATAGTTAAATAAATAACAATTTTAAAACTAAATATAATAAACTGTTTATCAAAAAGTTAATAATTAGTAACAATAATTAATTTACAACAATTAACATAATAATTTATTTTCGAATAACTTATAAAATTTTTATAAAAAAAATAGCGACTAATAAATTAGCCGCTATTATTCTCTATTAATTATAAATAATTAAATTTATTTTTTAATTGCTTTAATAGTTTGTCTAGAACCATCCTTCATTTCAAGCGTCACTAAATACATTCCTTGTTTCAACTCTCCCAAATGAAGTTCTGAAATAGGATTTGCAATAGTTTTCACCAATCTTCCCGCGATATCTGTAACCAATACATTTTTAACATTCGCTATATTTGAAATGTTTAATACATCTGCAAATGGATTAGGATATACTTTGATGTAATTCTTGGTATCTTTTAATTCATTTGTTGCAAGTATTGTAGATTCTTTTAAGCTGATATCATCCAATAATAGATTATCATAGAAGTATCCATTACCCGCTACATCTTTATCTACCACAAATCTTACCTGTACAGTCTTACCAATATATGCAGCTGGCAAGACTAAAGATACTGTTCTCCAAGTCGATGCATTGGACGTGTCTGCAAAAATAGTTTCCCAAGTAGAAGAATTAACATCCTTGATATCAACCGTAAGTTTATTATTGTCATAAGCCGGCTGGCTGGTAGGGTTTACTCCCGTCCCATGATTCTTAAACCATCTGAACTCCAACGCAGGATTTGTTAATCCAGTTAAATTAACCATTGGTGTCATTAATGTAACATCATGAACTCCTGTATATGGGCTGGACGCATCCACATAAGCAAACTGTCCTGCAGTATTATTCTGCCCCGCAGCACTATAAGTTGTACCATAGTCCTGAGTAGAACTACCAAATTGCCAAAGTGCATAACCCGTGTTATTTGTGCTTGATGTAGACCAACAATTCGGAGCAGCTCCTGAATTAAAGTTTTCAGTAAACGGTGCTGAGAAAGAGCTACATAAAGTTGTGAATACTGCAGAGCTTGACCATTGACTTAAATCTGAAGCACTACATTTTGATCTTACCCATACATAGTAGGTTGTAGCTGCAGAAAGACTTCCTAAATTCTGAGACGTTGTCATAACCCCAGTAATAGTAGGAACGGTTGCACCAGTAGGAGCCGTGTTTGACGTACTATAGTATATTTCATATCCATTAGCTGGTGCTGTCGCAGGAGAAGTCCATGCCAATGTTGCTCCTGAACTCGTAATCGCAGACGTATTTAAACCTGTAGGAACATCACATGTAGGAATAGATTCTACCACAAAATTATCTACAAAGAAATCATAATCAGGAGCATCATCTACTGTTCCATCACTTCCATACACTGCAAAAATTACATTATTCCCATTATAGGCTGTTAAATTAAGAGTATATGTATTTAAAGTATTACCAGGAGCATTAGAAGCATTCCAAGTCTGAAGAACCGTCCATGTAGTACCACCGTCAGTTGATACTACAAACTGTAAAACATCGTCAGATCCCATAGGACTTGAAGTCGTAACACCATATGCTGTTAAACCATAATCAAATTTAACTCTGTACCCCCCTGCAGACAAATTAAACGCAGGAGAAATCAACCAACCATTTCTAGCAGTTGAATACAGATTTATTCTTGCCGCACCTGTAGAACCGGAATTTAAGAATCCATCTTCTATCCAGTAGTTGGTAGTACCCGTTCCCGGTCCTGTTGCCGGTGATCCTCCATTTAAACGAGACCAGCATGCTCCAGGGAATGTAGAAAAATTATTTGTGTAACTTGGAGTATAAGCACCACAAACTGTCGTAAAGTTTCTTATAGTACATGAAGAAGAAATCGTTCCTCCATTATATGCATTTACCGTATAATAGTAAGTGGTAGAAGTATTTAGTGCCGTACTTAATGTATAAGTAGTAACATTTCCTACATCTACATTATTTAAAACATCAGTTCCTCCGGAAGTTGTTCCCATAGATATTTTATAACCTGTAGCACCGGTAGTAGCTGCCCAGGTAATTGTAGGTGTTGTAGAAACTCCCGTTGCAGCAGCTGCAGGAGCACTTACAGAAGGACAACTAATGTTTGCCGTAGTAAAAGATCTTTCGGTGCATCCGGTAGCACTTCCTATTGAATTTTTAGGTATTACAGTAAGATAATATTGCTGATTGAAGTTGAGAGGTGTACCTGAGGACACTGTATAAGTAGTAACATTTCCTACATCTACTCCATTCATAACGTCCGTACCTCCAGAACTTGTTCCTAAGTTAATCAGATAACTCGTAGCGCCATTTTGTCCTAAAACACCAGCCCACGTAAAAGTAGGAGTTACAGAAACACCCGTAGCATTGGCAGCAGGAGCAGAAATTGTAGTACATGCAGGAGCTGCAACAGCAGGAGGGAATGTAACATCAAATCCAATTACAGGTCTTCTGTAGTTCGAACTGGCAAGTGTTGCTGTAAAAGCACTGGATGTGTTTAGATACTTAGTGGTATTATTGTTTGTTGTAGAGATACAGGTTGTTCCATATTCATAATCCCATGTAATACTTGAAGAAGGAGCAGTTGTTTGAGTGTACTCTAGATATACTGCTAAATTACTTCCGGAAGTATAAGAAAAATTAGTTGTATGAGCAAACTGCTTAAATCCAGCAGCAGAACCAACAGCGGCGGCAGGATCTGAATCGTAAACCAATGTAGCAGTTGAAATTTCAGTAGCCCAGTCCGGAGAAGCAGAGCCAAAATCAGTCGCCGTAGTAAGTTTCAGATAAATTTTAAAATTGGTACCTGCAGGAAGAGAACCGGAAGTAGCAATCCTTCTGAAATAAGTTCCAGTAATTGTTCCTCCGTTTATAGCTGCAAGTTGTGAAGCAGGAAGAATAAAAGCAGTCCTGTTTTTGTTATTAGTCGTGGTAGTACTGTTCATTGGTCCGTAAGTATTAGATCCAATCCCTGTTGAACAGGTCGTGACAGTAAAATTTTGTCCCTCATAGCTTTGATATACAAACAAGCACATCAAAAGCAAGAACAGAAAATTGAGCTTTTTCATTTCTTTAGCAAATTAAAATTAGGTACTGTAAAAGTATAAATAATTTTTAATTTAATTAACCAAAATTTCACAAATATTTAACATTTAATAATAAAACATGAAATAAAATACATTATTATTAAACAATCATTTGAATAATTAAACTTATCACAATTAAATAACAACCCATAAGAAACTGTATATCAAACAGTTAAAAATTACTCCCAAATAATTGATTTACAATAATATAAAACTTAACATAAAAAAATATAGACTGTCCTTTTGAGACAGTCTATATTACATAGAATTAGTGAGTCCTATCCTATCAAATAATCTTTTGACATACCAATAAATTACTGACTCCTTTCGATACCCCTCAATATCGTAACCTTCAGCTTAAATTTCTTTTCTTTTTCATTTAATATCTGTAACATTCCCTTTCAAGGTTAACTCTGTAACTCCATCATTAAAATTACCCTCGACTAATATTGTAGCAGAGTTCTTTCCTAAAACTGCTTTTTTAGGAATAAAACGAGCCTTTATTTCAGTTTGCTGATTAGGCAAATGGGAATTTTTTTATAATCAACAACGGTGCAGTTGCAGTTTGGAAGTACTTTATTAATTATTAGAGGTTCATCCCCAATATTTTTTATTACAAAATTATAATTAACAGTATCTAGATAGGTAATATTTCCAAAGTCATATTCTCTGACAGGTATATCAGCTTTTCCTTTTAGCTCAATATAATAATACTTTTCTCTTTTGTGTGTTATTAAAGCTATTATTAACATGACTAAAATTAAGCCTATAATTATGATAAAACTTTTTTTCTTCATAAATGTAATTAATTAGATGGAAACAAAACTTCTAAACCAATCATTGGATTAACAAATCCCATATTGCTTCCTGTTGAACCATTCCTCCATCCTGTGTTATGATAATTAGACCAGGTTATAGGTTTGTTTTTTTTGCTTATAGTGTATCGAAACATGGGTCCGAATCGAGCATACTTGTCTACTTTACCTTGTGTATTAATCAATTCAACACCAATACAAATCCCATTTTTGGGGAACCTAATGTTATAATCTTCTACATCTATCCATAGCCTATATTTTTGGTTTTTAGGATTCACATATACATTTTTACTATATAGCTCTTCTCCGGGCTTATTATTAGTCTCATCATATTTGTAAAATTTAATATTAAACATAGCTACATAGTCCACATTATCTCTTCTTTTCAAATCAATATACACTCTTTTAACTTTTCCGCTCTTCTCAGAAACCGAGTTTTCGATATATACACAAGTTTCATATCCAATTAATGAAGTCATTCCAACATTACCTTCTTTGCTTTCTCCAAGCAGTTCCTTTTTATTGTAGTCAATTTTCTTTTGAGATAGCACCACCTCTTCAATATTGGAAACTTTTATATCAAGCGGTATACTTAGAATGACGTTCTCTTTATTCTTAAAACCGGATAGAGGAATTTTTTTTGGCTTATATCCTAATGTAGATACTTTCAATGTATCATAAATACTATTTCTTATATCTAATTCAAATTGTCCTATTTCATCCGAATAAATACCTTTTCCATTAATAAGAACAATATTTGCATAAGGTATTGGCTTCTTAGTCATTGAATCTGTAACAATTCCTTTTATAATTTGAGCATAGAAGATATTACAAATGATTAATAATAATGCTGTAACTATTTTTTTCATTCTTTGTTTAATAAAAATCCACCTCATAACTAAGGCGGATTGACGTAAATAAAATTTTAAACTTTTTATTTTCTTCTATACCCTTCAATATATATCTTTTTGATATACGGATAAAAACTGCCATAAACCGTAATACCCTGATAAAAATTACCCAGTTTTTCAAATTTCATGTTTACAGAGATCGTTTGTGATTGATTAGGCAGCATGATGCTATCATACTTTGATATTTCATTACAGGAACAGGGAGGCTTTACTATAAGGGATCTTAAATTCCTTTGCCCTCTGTTTTTAATAGTAATATCAATCTTTTTACTTTCTCCTTCTATCGTGTCTAAATCTATAAACTCAGGAATTTCTATTTTGGTTAATTGATTTTCGGGAATTTTTGAGACTCTTTTGTAAATTTCATCACTATTCTTAAGATTGAAGTTATTACTTTTCACTTTCTTTTCTTCTTTGCAAGAAAGCAAAAAGACAAATGCTACGATTGCGTATTTTTTCATTTTAAAGTATTAATTGTTTACTGTAAAACCTTAAGCTTATAAAAGTAACCATTAATCGTTGACTTTTTCCATGCCTTATACTGTGGAAAATAAGAATACATATAAGTATCTTTATTCATTTTCAATAAAGCTGTTTTTGTAGTATCTCTGGATAAATAATAAAATGATACAAAAAAGCCGTTATCTGGATATTTCATGATTTTTGGCAGGATAATTTCCCATTTTTTATTTACTGTCTCTGAAATATCTCTTTGGAAAGACATAATTGGATTATCAATATCTGGAAATCCATTGATATTAGGTAAAATTTGAATATCTATATTTCCTTTTATATCGTGAGGAAAGGAAATAAGATTTGGAAAAAAAATAATAGATTTTACAAATGTTTTTTTGGATACTTCTATTTTAATAAAAGTAGCGTTAAGATTATTAGGGAAAATAGATGCAGAAGAACGCTTTAATTCGTTACTCTTAATTGTCTTTTCTTTCCTATTAACATTTTCATCGTTTGAGATGTGAACTTCTTCTATCTCTTTTACCTTATCAAAAAAAAACAACGTGTCTTGGCTTACCGAAAAGTCCAATAATCTGTTGTTATAAACAATTTTATCATCAGGCTCAAAAGATATATTTTTAAAATTAGCCTTGTTTATTTCTATGTTTTTACCTTGATGCTTTACAATAACATTTGCAAATGTTTTATAATCTGAATTTCTAATAAAAATTTGACTTTTGAAAATGGTTACAAAGAATAAAAAGGAAAAGAGCAATGCTCTTTTCCAATAATTATAACTCTTAAAATTATACATTAACATGGTCTAAATTCTGATGTAGTATAAGTGTCAACAGCGATCCACATTACATAGTATACATGATATACTTCACATTCACATTTTGCAGTACCATCTGCTTGAATTTCGCCTGTAGGAGAACAGTTTCCACTGCCAATTGTTTCACTTCCCCAAAATCTTCTCTCAGTCTCAGAAGAATCCCCACCTTTACTTGTTGCGGATGATAATGTAAATACAGATGCTAATCCTAAAGCACCTATTAAAAGTTTCTTTTTCATAATAAAATGTTTTTTTTAAATAATTTTTAATCCCTACTTATTTCATCCGGAATCCCAAAAAGGTAATTTCCAGACTTTACTTTCAAAAGAAGATGTTATCTTCTTAATTAAGAAGGCAGGTTTTCGGATTGTCCTGCCATTGAAATATTTTATACTGTCTATTCGATTTTTTATTACCAATTTTCTCTAACAATAAATAGCAAAGCTATATTATTTAAAACAGATTGAATCTGTGTTTTTTCTAAAAGCAAATTGATTGTCCGTTTATTAACCTAAAGCTTCGACAGGCTCAGCTTGACATCGTTAGAAATCAAGCGTTTAGTATTAGAGGTGTCACACTGAGCTTGTCGAAGTACCTGTTATAAATAATTGATTTTCATATCAATGCATAGTAACAGGTTGTTTAACGGATATTCAAAAAAGTAATTAATTATACAATAATTATTTTAATAATTCAAAATGAATTTCATTGTAAGAAGCAATAAAAGATGATATGCTCCCTAAGGCATTTTATCTTCGGATGCTCCCGAAAACACATTCCTTTGGGCGAAACAATTTCGGAACTCCCCGAAAATGTTTTCCTTTTGGCGGAATACACCCGGCGGGTTCCGAAAGTCTGCTCCTTTAGGCGGGACGGTTTCGGCTGTTCCCGACAGCTCCCTCCCTTCGGCGGTGGCTCTAGGAAGGCGTTTCCGGAGATTCAGGTTTCTGATCTTCTCCCCCGCTTTCTTCCGTACTGCTGTATTTGGTAACGGCAAGATTATATTGGTTTACCAGACTGCTGAGCTTTGCCATCAACTGATCGTATTCTGCATTCGGGGTAAGCAGGGCATGAGCTTCTATATGCTGCTTCAGCGTTCGGTAAGCTTCCGTAGATGCTGTTCTGGCAGTGGCTAATACACCTGTTTCTACTTCCGAAAGCTGTACGGTACGGGCAATATACTTGTTGTTAAAATTTTGGTTAGAAGTTTTCAGCTCGTTTACCCAGTCAGCAAGTTGAAGCTGGGAGATTTTATCGCTGTGCTTTTCTTCCCATTCTGCTACGATGCTGTTAATAGTTGCAGTTTCCAACTGATACCGAAGCTTATAGATACGCTCCCCAAAACGGTTGAGAATATCTAAAAGTGCAAAGGCATTGTTCTTGGTGACCGGATCGAAATGGTACTGCCATGCTTCCAAAATCATCTTGATCCCGATAACAGCGTTGTCTCTCTGCGCATCCAGAGCCTGAATTTCCGGTGTAATATCGCTTCCCGTATAAGGCAGATAAGCATTATTAAAACTTTGTGCCGCTGTTTGCAAAACTGTTCTTTGGCTGCCAATATTTAATTGGTCGGCAGTAGTTTGAGGCAAAAGTTCCAGTACATTGTTTACGAATTGCAGAAAATCTCCGTTACGGTATTTTTCCAGATTGGCGGTTGTAATCATTGTGTTATTTTAAAATTTTAAAGGGCTAATTTATAAAAAAATTGAAAGCGTTTTTCTGTTCAGGTATATTTTACGAAAAAAATTTTAGACAATTTCAAAATTTGAGCTGCGATAAGGTTTTCATAGTAGAGAATTTTCATGAAACATTTATCAAAAAACAGAGGCTGTCCATTGGGACAGCCTCTATAATTCATGCTTTGAGTATGGTTAATAAAATTTACTTTTTAATTGCTTTGAAAGTCTTTTTAGATCCATCCTTCATATCTAAAGTAATTAAATACATTCCCTGCTTTAATTCATTTAGATTAACCGATGATTCAGGATTAGCAATGGTTTTAATTAACCTTCCTGCAACATCCGTCACATAAACGGCTTTCACATTAGAAATATCAGATACATTCAAAATATCCGTAAAAGGATTCGGATATACTTTAATTTCGTCCTTCGTACCGGATAATTCGTTTGTGGCAAGCGGAGCGGTTACAATGAATGAATAATCAATAATTTCTCCCCTTGAGAAACCTAAACAAGGATCCGTTGGTGCACTGTTGTTGTAATTGATCAGAACCCTCATTCTGTAAGTTCCTACAGATGTATTTGCAGGGATGGTAAGTGTTGCACCGCTTGTCGTTGTAGTATAATTTGTTGTTGCAAACAGCTTTTCGGAAGCATCAAAAACATTATTCTGATTTAAATCTACCCATACAGCAACCCCAACCGTAGGTCCTCCCGCTGTTATCGAAATAGGAATAACCGTATTAGACGTAGATTTTGTAATGGAAATATTATTTGAGCTCATCAGATTCTTATACCCAAAGGTTGCTGCGCTGTTTGCCGTTGCAGAACTGTAAGCCATATTGGTATTCGCTGTCGTGGATGTAAATGAGCTGATCCATGAATTCTGATTGGAAGTTACCGGAGTACAGTAATTGCTTGTATAGAATCTTGTTCCGCCTTCCCATGCACTGTTATCAGTCGCGGTACATTTAGCTCTTGCCCATACGTAGTAGAAGGTATCACTGGTTAGTCCTGTCAGGTTAGCAGTTGTACCCGTTCCACTTGTACTTACAGAATTTGAAGCATTTAAAACAGTTGTCGCTGTCGGTGGTGTATTGGTGGTACTGTAATAAACATCATACCCTACTCCAACCGTAGAAGAAGGTGCAGTCCAGCTAATCGCAGCTCCGTTAGCTGAAGTGGATGCTACGGTAATTAATGTCGGATTATCGCAGCTTGGAATAGGCTGAATATTAATATCATCAATCCCGATTCCTCTGTAAGTTCCTCCTACACCGTGTCTAAACGCAAGATACTGATCTGTTCCCGCCGGAATATTTACCGTATACTGAGCCATAGTTGACGTTAAAGTAACCGCACTGATCTGTGTAAAAGTAGAAGCATCAGCAGGATTGCTTAACGTTCCCACCTGAAGCGTATAGCCTGAAGATCCTCCCGCAGCCATGAAACGAACCCTGTTTGCTCCGTTTGAAAGGGGTGTAATTTGTGGTGAAACCAACATTCCTCCTGCTGTAGTAGCTGTATCATTATATAAATAGTAGCCATTTGGAGCAGAAGAATTATACGATGTATTTACATAGCCATATCCCGCCCAAGACGACGGTTCTAAATATCTCCAGCAGGTAGGCGCATTTGTATTGCTGCTGCTTCCCGTAGCTGTAGTGTCGAAATTTTCAGACACAGGAAGAGAGGTTACAGCCGGGCAAACAGTTGTAAAACTTCTTTCCGTACAGTTTAAAGAGTTTTGAGTTGCCGTATATGCTCCTACGGACCAATAATATACCGTACTGTAATTGAGAGAAGTAGGCAACGTGTATGTGGTTACATTTCCTACATCAAAATTATTAAGCACATCATTTCCGCCCGGCGTTGTTCCTATTCTCAGTTTGTAGCCTGTAACTGCAGACGAGGAAGAAGCCGTCCATGTAAAGGTAGGTGTAAGCGGAACATTAATGGCAGATGCTGCAGGCGCAGACTGTGCAGGACAGATAGAAAGTGTAGTAAATGTTCTTTCTGTACATCCTGTTGATGAAATCGTAGCATTATAGGCATTAACCGTATAATAATACTTTGTGTTATAAGTTAATTCTGTTGGTAAAGTATATGTCGATACATTTCCTACATTCAAATTATTTAAAACATCAGTTCCTCCTGAAGTGGTTCCCACAGATAATCTGTATCCTGTAGCTTCCGGATTTGCCGTCCATGTAAATGCAGGCGTTACAGAAACTCCTGTTGCCGCCGAAGAAGGCGCAGAAACTGTAGGACAGAAGGTTTTCGTCGTAAAAGAAGATCCTGAAACCCAAGAACTCTGCTCTGAGGCAGAACAACGGGATCTTACCCAAACATAATAAGTTGTACTCGGCGTTAAATTGGTTATTGTATACGTTAAGCCTGTTGCTCCCACAACATTGGGCGTTGCAGCAGCGGTAGGCGCTGTATTCGTCGTGCTGTAATAAATATCAAATGCCGGTGCAGGATTTGCCATTGCCCAGTTTACCGGA
Organism: Chryseobacterium sp. C3; assembly: GCF_014218905.1. Lineage (NCBI taxonomy): Bacteria > Pseudomonadati > Bacteroidota > Flavobacteriia > Flavobacteriales > Weeksellaceae > Chryseobacterium > Chryseobacterium sp. C3. The sequence continues at coordinate 404,108 of NZ_JACLCU010000003.1, forward strand.
GCTGTTGTAGACGTAGTTGTTCCGGGAGTTACAGAATCCGGGAACATACAAGGAATGACAGAAATATTTACATTATCAATATAAATATCATTGCTTCCATTGTCTCCTATAGCCATAAATCTTACAATCGCGGTCGGACTGCTCGTTCCCAAATCTGCATATTTGGTAGCCCATGAAGCAGAAATACCCTGAGTAGAACCTACCTGATTGAAAGTGTTTCCGCCATCCGTAGAAACCAAAACTTTTAAAACATCAGTTCCTGAAGTATTCTGATAATCGTAAGACAACAGCCTCGATCCTGTTCCTGAGGATAAATTGATATACAAATCCATATATCCTGAAGCATTGATCGTATTGTACGAATGGAATCTTGCTGCCGGAGCTACACCCGGTGCTGCAACAGCAACGTTTCCTCCTAAACTTGTCCATCCTGTTGTACTTGCGTAACCACTTACTGTAATGTCACTTGCTCTCCATGAATTATCTCCTCTTGAAGGCCAGGTTCTCCAATAACCGGCATTAGGAAGATCTCCAATTGAATTTCCGTTTTCCCACGTACTGAAACTTTCGGTAAAAGGAATAGAAGCATAATTTACAGGAGCTGCAATCCATGTTCCCGGAGAATAAGTAAACGTAAGACCGGAAGCAGGTACAGTTGTAGAATTGGTAGTTCCTAAAGTAACCGAATCTGTACTTCCGGTTCCTATAGAAGTTGCCGTCCAGTCTGTTCCAACTCTGTTGTTGGTATCAGAAGCTTCTGATCCTCTTATTCCGACCTGTCCCGTTAATACTGCAGTACCGGAAACACAATTTCCGTAGACAATGCTTACATTATTAGAAGTTAAATCCAACTGAATCTGGAAATTAAGCAACTGCGCAGCAGATGCTGTACTTCCCTGAAGATCTTTAAACTGGACTATAAATTTAGAACCAACTGTTTCGTAGGAAATTTCAGAAGTTGTAGTATTGGCATTTTTAAGATTGACTGCAAAACCGGCAAATGCACCTTCGTAAGGAGTCGTGGTATCTGTAGAAAGCCCTGTGTAAGTGGCCGCCAAAGCTGGTGTTCCAAGGGTTACAAAACCATTATTGCTAAGGTAAACAGCATTATAAGATTTACCATTGAATTTAAAAGCTGATGGTAAACTAATTGCAGCAGAAACAGCATCCGTTCCTAAGGTGGCTCCCGACTGCCAAACTGTTCTGGAGGCTGAAAGCGGTGTGTAGGTTCCTGTAGTCTGCGTAAATCCGTAGCCGTTGTTGGTATTCGGATTGGTCGCCTGAGGCGGTCCCACCTGTGCAAACGTTGCCGATCCCAAGGCAAGAAGACACGTGAGTAGAATTTTTTTCATATATCAATAAAATTAAGGGCGGTAAAAATATAAAAATTATTCATTAAACCTATTAAAATTCAGAAATTCATCATTATTTAATGTTAAAAAGCTAAAATATTTTAATAAAAATTAAACATTCATTTGATTTTAACAGAGAAATAAAAAGTAGGTTTTTAAAGTGGATTTATGTTATGGGTTTAAAAGATCACCAAAATAAAAATGGCTAAAAATCTGATCAATAGATTCATAGCCACTTTAAATTTATATCAACGGAGTTTTAAACTTAATTCAGATAAAATTCATATTTATTTAAAAGCTGAATTTCTTTAATCAGTTCACCGCTGAGATTTACAGAATGCTTCATCGACTGTACTTCGAGATGTTCTACCTTAGAATCTTCTTCCACATTTTTCAGATAAAATTTCAGCTTCTGCGTTCCCTGATTTCTTTCTAAAACTTTTCTGAAAAAGTTAAGATCTTCCGGTCGGAAATCCATGACATCCATCACTAAGGAAATACTTTTTGCAAATCTCTCAAAAGCTTCCTGAAGCTCTATGACGTCTGTAACATTCACAAAAACTCTTCCGTCTTTTACCTGAGCAAATTTAATCTTGAAAATTACAAACCGCTGAACCTCCAGTTTTTCTTTCAGCTTCATATAATCACGGTCTCCCAGTCGGAAAGAATAGGAACCGGAATAATCTTCCAGTGTTACAAAAGCCACTTTTTCTCCGCTTCTGAAGCCATCTTTTACCACATATTCAGTAATCAGACCGGCAACAGTGTATTCTTTTCCGCCGCCACCGTTTTCTCTTTCTTTCTGTAATGTTTTCCAGTCTTTTTTCTTCTCTTCGAATAATTCTTCCTGCTTATTTGCAAAAGCCTGTTCTTTATAAGCATCTACCTCATCAAGATTCAGGAAGTGGAAAACACCTTTTGGTTCTGCTTTTTTGGTGACTTCTTCAATGAGTTCCTCTTCTTCACCCGCAATGACATCATCGGAAACAATTTCCGCAAGTTCAGATACATCTTCAGGAACGTCCTGCTCTAAAATCGGAACCTCATCAATTACAATTTTCGATTCGTCTTCTTTTTCCAGAACAGATTTTTTGGAAAGACTTCCCTGTATAAACTGAAACTGGTATTTGAATTCGTCCAAAGGATGCGCAGAAAGATAGAATCCTATGGTTTCTTTTTCCTTATTCAGCTTATGCATATTCGGCCATTCCGGACAAGGAGCCAGTTTGGGCTGTTCAATCTGAACTTCCTCTGCAAAATCCGCAAAAAGAGAATGTTCCATTTCATTTTTACTTTCCTGAAAGCTCTGTCCGTAACGGATCAGTCTTTCGAGATTGGTTCTTCCCGCCATATCAATATCGAAATACTGGCCTCTGTGGAAATTGTCGAGTTCATCAAAAGCTCCTGCCAAAACCAAACTTTCCGCTACTCTTTTATTCATCTGTGAAGGCAGAATTCTTTCAAAGAAATCATAGATATTTTTAAATCTGCCGTTCTGTCTTTCTCTTGTAATGGCTTCACTCGGACCTTCACCAATTCCTTTAATGGCTCCCAGACCAAAACGGATCTGTCCTTTTTCGTTTACCGAGAATTTATACTGAGATTCGTTCACATCCGGTCCCAAAACATCAACCCCCATACTTTTACAGTCTTCCATGAACATGGTGATGGAATCGGTGTTGTTAATGTTGTTACTCATCACACTCGCCATATATTCTGCCGGATAATTGGCTTTCAGATAAGCGGTCTGATACGCAATAAATGCATAACACGTAGAGTGAGACTTGTTGAAGGCATATTCTGCAAAGGCTTTCCAGTCGTTCCAGATTTTCTCTAAACGTTCTTCGTTGAGGTTATTTTTTCTTCCGCCTTCGATGAATTTCGGGTACATTTTATTAAGAACATCGATCTGCTTTTTACCCATCGCTTTTCTCAGCGTATCTGCTTCACCTTTAGTGAAATTTGCCAGTTTCTGGGATAAAAGCATTACCTGTTCCTGGTATACGGTAATTCCGTAGGTTTCCTTTAAATATTCCTCTGTTTCCGGTAAATCGTAGACGATTTCTTCAATTCCGTGTTTCCTGTTGATAAAATTCGGGATGTATTTTATCGGACCGGGACGGTACAATGCATTCATGGCAATAAGATCGGCAAAAACCGTAGGTTTCAGCTCTCTCATGTACTTTTGCATTCCGGGACTTTCGTACTGGAAAATCCCGACTGTTCTCCCCTCTTTAAATAACTGATAGGTTTTTGTATCATCAAGCGGGATGAGATCGGGATCAATATCCACTCCATGCCTTGCTTTTACAAGTTTTAAAGCATCCTTGATGATGGTTAAAGTTCTAAGCCCTAAAAAGTCCATTTTCAGAAGTCCTGCACTTTCCGCCACCGAGTTATCGAACTGCGAAACCAGAATATCGGCATCTTTTGCCGCAATAGTTACCGGAACCAGATTACTTACATCTTCCGGTGTAATGATAACCCCACAAGCGTGAATCCCTGTATTTCTGATGCAGCCCTCCATTTTTTTAGCACTCGCCAAAACACCGTGACGCGCGTCATTCGGGCTGTCGAGAACGTAGCGCATTTCGTCAACAAGCTGTTGTTCTTCAGGTTTTAATTTATCGTATTTTGCTAAAGCTTTCGCAATATTCATTCCCGGTGTGGAAGGAATTAATTTTGCAATATTATTCGTGTCCGGAATCGGAACATCCAAAACCCTTCCCGCATCTTTAATCGCAGATTTCCCTCCCAGAACCGAGTAGGTAATAATCTGGGCAACCTGCGTCTTTCCGTATTTATCAACTACCCACTTGATGATTTTATCTCGTCCTTCATCATCAAAGTCGATATCGATATCGGGCATGGAAACCCTTTCCGGATTCAGGAATCTCTCGAAAAGGAGATCGTATTTAATAGGATCAACATTCGTAATTCCGATACAGTACGCTACTGCAGAACCTGCCGCAGAACCACGACCGGGACCTACCCAAACGCCCATTTTACGGGCTTCGTTACAGAAATCCTGAACAATCAGGAAGTAACCGGGATATCCTGTATTGGCAATAACTTCCAGTTCGAAATCCAGACGTTCTTTTATCTCATCTGTAATTCCTGTTTCTACATATCTTCTTTTTGCCCCTTCATACGTCAAATAGGTAAGATAAGCCATCTCACCACGTTTTCCGCCATCAATATCGTCTTCGGGATGAATAAATTCTTCCGGAATATCAAATTTAGGAAGGAGAACATCTCTTTTCAGTGTGTAAGGTTTGAACTTTGCGAAAAATTCTTCATATGCTTCGAATGCATCGGGATACGTTAAAAACGCTTCCTTGATTTCATCCGCCGTTTTCATGTAATATTCTCCGGTTGCAAGTCCTCTTCTTTTTCCAAAACCTTTTCCTACAGGCGTTGAAAGCTTTTCACCGTCTTTGATGCAGCTTACAATATCCTGAATATTAGAATCGTCTTTATTGGTATAGAACGTTTCATTCTGCGCTAAAATTTTAACATTATATTTATCGGCAAAATGCAATAACACGTCATTTAAATGCTCTTCTTCCGGCAGTTTATGGTTCTGGATCTGAACATAAAAATCGTCTCCGAAAGTATCTTTCCACCATCTGAAAAGCTCCTCCCCTTTCTGTTCCCCCGTATTTAAAATGGCATCGGGAATATCTCCATGAATTCCTGAAGTTAAAGCAATAACTCCCTCTTTATATTCGGCAATCAATTCCCGGCTGATCCTCGGAACTCCAAAATAAAATCCTTTAAGAAATCCGATACTGGATAGTTTGGCTAAATTTTTATATCCGTTAAAATCTTTTGCCAGTAAAACAACCTGCGTTCTTCGGTCGGGATCATCTTTGGTAAACTGCTTCTGCTCATAACGGTCTGAAATATAAAATTCACATCCCACCACAGGAATCAGAGGTTCTGAAACAGGTTCCGGCTCATTAAATTCTTCACCTTTTTCTTCCGCTTCCTGTTTTTTAGCCAGATATTCTTTATGCTTTTTCGCACGGTCGCCATTGGCGCCTTCTACCGCCGTAACAAATTTAAAAGCACCCATCATATTTCCCAGATCCACCATTCCGACGGCGGGGAAATTATCATCAGTTGCTTTTTTAATTAAATCGTTAATGCTTGTGGTAGCCGTTAAAGTAGAGAAAACACTGTGGTTATCAAAGTTGAAATATTTTCCAAGATCGATCTCATCAATACTTCCGAAGTCCTGCTGTTTCTTCTTGTTGTGAAAATCCGCAACCTGCCTTCTGATAACAATATTGAAAGGTTTTATCGGATCCGGATACAGCGTTTTAAAATACGCAAGCTGATCTTCCGAAGTTTTCAGTACTTCAGCAGGAATCACCCCGATTCTCATCATTTCGAAGAAAACCTGCGCTGTTGCATTTACGTCGGCAGCGGCGTTGTGCGCTTCATCAAATTTATGACCGTATAATTTTTCGTAAAGTTCTTCCAGCTTCGGAGCTTTGTACCTTCCTCCTTTTCCGCCTCCCAACTGACAGAAATCTGTTCCCAGAATCATCGTATCGGCTTTTGGCTTTTCCTGAAGGTTGTCTTTAATATTTTTACGGTAAAATTCGGCTCCCACAATGTTGTAATCGAACTCCACATTGTGTCCGGAGACTACTCTTACTTTTTCTAAAACTTTAGAAAATTCATTTAAAATTTCTTCGAGATCACGACCTTCCTCATTGGCGATTTTTGTAGTGATCCCGTGAATTCTCGCGGCATTGAAGGGAATATCATACCCTTCCGGTTTTATAATATAATCCTGATTTTCAATTAATGTTCCGTCATCTTCATGCAACTGCCACGCAATCTGCACCATTCTTGGCCAGTTATCTGAATCTGAAAGCGGAGCGTTGAAATTCTTCGGTAAACCTGTGGTTTCTGTGTCAAAAACTAAATACATGTAATTTTTCTAGCTTTTATTAAAAAGAGAATGTAAAGTTACTTTATTTTTTTGAAGGAGTGTGTGTTTTAGAGCCATTTTAAGAGAGTTTGTATTTTCAGGCTATTTACATTTAAAAAGAAAAAAAACATATTTATTATATAATTTTAAGATTCATTAAAATTATACATAATCATACAAAATATTATCAATTAATTATGTGACTTAATGAGTTTTACATATATTTGTCAACTAATTATTTGTAATCATTAAGTGGCATGAAGAGAAATCTAATCTTGATTAGTACGTTGCTTTATCTTTCAACGTATGCGCAAAAAAACAATGACAATTTAAAAAGAGAATTTGAACAGCAAAAAGTTGAGAACGAAAAAAAGTTCGATGCCTATGCTGAAAGGGTATATGGGAAAAATCCTGACGCAAAAACGAAGGAAAAAATTGATTCTTTAAAATCCCATCTTGGAGGATTTAACTTTGATATTCCTTTTTTTTTGCAGGAACAGGATACAAGACAATTAATGAATTCCAATTCCGACCAGTTGAATTTGTCTGGAGGAGTTGCTGGCCTTACTGGTGCTTTTAACGGAGAAAATATAAAGTATACAGTATTTGACGGCGGAAGAATATACGAATCTCATACAGCTTTCAATAATGCAACAGGAAGAATTACCAATAAAGAGGCCAGCACACAAAGCTATTCTGACCATTCTACAGGCGTAGGAAGTTTCATCGGCGGGAAAAGTGTTAATTTGTCCAGCGGAGGTGTTGCTGTAGGGAATACTAAGGGAGTTGCTGTAAATTCAACAATGGATAGCTATATGTTTAGTACAACCACTTTACCCGGTGATACTTCAACAAGCAATGTTTTTCAAAAAATATTGGTTTCTCAACCTAACATTTCTAACCACTCATATGGGGTAAATTCAGGATGGACAGAAAATTACGATAATAATGGCAATATCAGTTCTTATGTTTACAATGGTTCTAAAGCAGGAAATACATTCTATGATCTTCAGGGTACTTATAATACCAATGATTATAATTATGATATGCTGGTAAACAATAACCCTTCTCTTATAATTGTAAAATCCTCGGGGAACTATTTTAATATGGGACCAGGTAGTGCTTCCTCAGCCATTCCAAAATATTATTCCTCCTCAAGCGGTCCATTAGCATTCAGTTCCAGTGATACAATCCCGCCTAACAATTGTTCTCAAGGATATGATTGCATAGGAACAGGATCTTTGGCAAAAAATATTATTGTAGTAGGTGCTACAGATATAATTAGTACCAATAATTTCCGATACACAAGCGCAACTGATGTTGTACATTCCGACTATAGCAGTGCTGGTCCAAGAGATGACGGCGGAATAAAACCGGACATCTCCACAGTTGGAACAGATGTTTTATATGCAGCCACATCCGCAACCGGTAGTAACACATGGGCAGCAGGAAGCGGCACATCATTTTCCGCCCCTATTGTAACGGGAATTATCGGACTATGGACTCAGATATATAAACAATTATTCAATAACGCTTTACTAAACGCGGCTTCAGCAAAAGTACTTACCATTCATTCTGCATCTGAGGCCGGAAATATCGGACCTGATCCATGGTTCGGATGGGGCTTTATTAATGCTAAAAAAGGAGCGGAATTATTGGTAGGCAAATCTAACAATACTGTTTTCTTTGCAGATGAAACGCTGAACAGCGGAGTTAAAAATAGTAAAACACTTACTGCAACCGGAAGCGAACCCTTAAAGGTTACCATCAGCTGGATCGACCCTAAATATACTCCTAATTACCAATTTGTATCTGATGTTTTCAATAACAGAACATCTAAACTGATTAACGATCTTGATCTGAGAATTATAGATCTTACTACCAATACGGTGTATTATCCGTGGAAACTTGATGCTAACAGTCCTTTGACCCCTGCAATAAAAGCAGATAATACTGTTGATAATGTTGAGCAGGTTGTAATAGACAATCCTATTTCTGGCAGAAGCTACAAAATTGAGATTACAAATAAAGGAACACTAGTTAATGATTCGGGAGTTGCGGCTCCACAGAACTATTCCATCATGGTAACAGGACAAACACAGTCCTCATTATCAACAAGCGATATTATAAAAGATAATGGAATAATAATAGCTCCGACTCTTACAAAAGATTATGTAAAAGTAATAAAGTCTCCTAAGAGATCAACATATAATGTATACGATCTTTCCGGGAAAAAACTTAAGAGTGGAACCATTAAAAATGAGGAAGAAAGCATTGATCTGACTTCTTACATCAAAGGAATATATATCATAGAGGTTAAAACAGACAAGGATACTGTTTCTAAAAAAGTAATTAAAGAATAACCACGATGTTATTTCAATAATAAAAAATCTTCAAAACACTAACGCTTGTTAGTGTTTTGTTTTTTTGTTTATCTTTGCTTTCTATGGAAAATACACTTCACGAAAAGGTTTCTCAAGATATATTACTCAAGGCTTATAACCATATGATGCTTGCCAAAGCAATGGCGGATATTTATGAAGAAAACAGAAATGTCTGTAAATATGTTCATAGTACATCAAGAGGTCATGAAGCCATTCAGTTGGCAACAGCTTATCAGTTAAAAAAAGAAGACTGGGTTTCTCCTTATTACCGGGACGAAAGTATACTTCTCGGGATTGGTTTTGAACCTTATCAGTTGATGCTTCAGTTACTGGCAAAAGCCGACGATCCTTTTTCCGGAGGTAGATCTTACTACTCTCACCCTTCCAGCAGAGACGAAAATAAACCTAAAATTATTCACCAGAGTTCCGCGACAGGAATGCAGACCATTCCTACAACAGGAGTTGCGCAGGGAATTAAATATATTCAGGATTTTGAATTACAGCAGTTTGAAAACAATCCGGTTGTAATCTGCAGTCTGGGCGACAATTCTGTAACGGAAGGTGAAGTAAGCGAGGCTTTACAGTTTGCTGCTTTACATCAGTTGCCTATTATTTTCCTTGTTCAGGATAATGAGTGGGGAATTTCCGTAACCAAGGAGGAAGCAAGGACGTGTGATGCCTATGATTTTGTAGCCGGTTTTACAGGTTTAAGCAGAATGAGAGTGGACGGAACTGATTTCGTGGAAAGCTTTGAAGTAATGAAAAAAGCGGTGGATTTTGTAAGAACTGAAAGAAAACCTTTAGTGGTTTGCGCAAAAACAGTTTTAATTGGTCACCACACATCCGGAGTACGAAGAGAGTTTTACAGAGACGAGGAAGATTTAACCAAACACAGAGCGAAGGATCCGGGAAATATTCTAAGAAATCATTTGATTGAATCCGGAGTTGATGAAGAATTATTAAAACAGATTACGAAAAAAGCCCGTCTTGAAGCGGAAGAAGCTTTTGAAAAGGCTAAAAACGCAGAAGATCCGAAGCCTGAAAGTGTAATGAATCATGTTTTCGCACCAACTCCGATTACGGAAGAGGTCGGAACCAGAGAACCTGAAGGCGGAGAAAAAATTGTGATGGTTGACGCTGCAATTCACGCGATTCAGGAGCTAATGTGGAAACATCCGGAAGCTTTGCTGTACGGACAGGATGTTGGGGAAAGAATCGGAGGGGTTTTCCGTGAGACGGTAACGTTAGGAAAAAAATTCGGAAGCAAAAGGGTTTTCAATACCGCGATTCAGGAAGCTTATATTATCGGTTCTACAGCGGGAATGAGCGCAGTAGGATTAAAACCGATTGTTGAAGTTCAGTTTGCTGATTATATTTATCCGGGAATCAATCAGTTAATTACAGAAATTTCAAAATCGAGTTATTTAAGTCAGGGAAAATATCCTGTAAGCAATATCATCCGTGTTCCAATCGGAGCTTACGGAGGTGGCGGTCCTTATCACAGCGGAAGTATTGAAAGTATTTTAGCGAATATCAAAGGGATTAAAATTGCTTATCCGAGCAATGCGGCAGATTTCAAAGGTTTATTAAAAGCAGCTTATTACGATCCGAATCCTGTGGTTATGCTTGAACATAAAGGATTGTACTGGAGCAAGGTTCCGGGAACGGAAGATGCAAAAACCATTGAACCTGCGGAAGATTATATATTGCCTTTCGGAAAAGGAAAAGTAATTATTGAAGCGGATAAGGAAGAAACCGAAAAAGGCAGAACTTTATTGATTGTCACATACGGAATGGGCGTTTACTGGGCAAAAGAAGCAGCGAAAAATTTCAACGGAAGAGTTGAGGTTATCGATTTAAGAACCCTGATTCCTCTGGATGAAGAACTGGTTTTTGAGAGAGTAAAAGCGCATGGAAAATGTATCGTTTTAACGGAAGAGCAATTGAATAATTCTTTTGCGGAAGCTTTTGCACACAGAATTTCGAAAAACTGCTTTAAATATCTTGATGCACCGGTAGAAACGATGGGTTCTCTGGATGTTCCTGCGGTTCCAATTAATTTGGTGCTTGAAAAGGAAATGCTTCCGAATGCGGAAAAGCTATCCAATAAAATTGAAGATATGCTGAAATATTAATTCAGTTTAAAATAAAAATGTAAGCCTCTAATTTTTTAGAGGTTTTTTTGTGGCTTAATTTCTTATATTTATGTACTGTTAGCAAAAGGTTTTTTAAATTCTGTTTCAAAAATATGGTATCTGTTTTGCTTAGTCTTTTGCTGATTCGAAATTAAATTGCACAAATATGATTACAACAAAATACGTCAATTACAGACAGGTTCTCAATTTATCAGGATTTCATGTGATTCTGATTTCAATCTGGTGCACTTTAATTGCTGTGCTTTTTCACTTTTTCCATTGGGACTGGATGATTATTCCCTGGGTTCCGGTAGCATTGATTGGTACTGCGGAAGCGTTTTTAGTTGGTTTTAAAAACAACCAGGCGTATGACAGGTTGTGGGAGGCAAGAAAAATTTGGGGCGGAATCGTTAATTCCAGCAGAATGCTCGGATCGATGGTATATGCTTTTCATACTTCCAATGAAGAAGCGGAAAAGTCTGATCTGGAAGACCGAAGAAAAAAGATTGTTTTCCGTCATATTGCATGGCTGTATCAGTTAAGGGAACAACTCCTGATTCCTACTGAGTGGGAACATATTAAAGTGGAAGAAGACCAGCTTAAAAATGTAGACCATAAGCGTAACCGACTGATAAAAGCAGGTTTTCCGGATTACGGAAGAACGCCAATTTTCCTGAATAAATATTTATCTGAAGAGGAAACTGAATTGCAGTCTCAGTATAAAAATTTTGCGACTTACCTTATCGCTCAGCAGTCGAAAGATGTAAATGAGCTTAAAAATATGAGTGCGATTTCTGATTTTAATCAAAAGCAATTGCAGGATTGTCTTAATGAATTCTATACATTGCAGGGACAGGCGGAAAGAATAAAAAAGTTTCCTTTGCCAAGACAGTTTGCAAGTACTGCTTTTATTTTTAATATCATTTTCATTATGCTTCTTCCGTTAGGTTTGGTGAGTGAATTTGCCAAATTGGGAGACTGGGGAATCTGGGTCTCGATTCCGTTCTGTATTACGATTGGCTGGATTTATATTATTATGGAGCTGGTTGGAGATTATTCTGAAAATCCTTTTGAAGGTCTGATGTTTGATATTCCCATGCTTTCGATCTGCCGGACGATTGAGATTGATCTTCTGCAAATGACAGGAGAAACGGATTTGCCTGATCCTATTGCTTCTAAGAATGGGGTTTTGGTTTAATTGATTCTTTTCAATTGATCGTAAGACCGCAGTTTAGCCCCGATTGCAGCTTTGTCTGAGCTCATTTTCAAGGATTTGGGGTTGCGGCGGCGAAGCCGCCGCAACCCCAAATCCTTGAAAATAGCGAGTGCGGAAAGCGGGAAAAAGCTCCTGAAAAACACTTTTTTCTCTATAAAACAATTGCCGTTGTATTTTTTACCTCAGAGATCATGAAAGAGCTGTGGGTACTTGCAATATGCTGCAATGTGGTAAGTTTTGTGAGCATAAAATTGCGGTAGTCTTCCATATCTTTTACCCCGATTTTTAAGATATAATCGTAATCACCACTTACATGGAAGCATTCTGTAACCTCTTCTAAATTCATCACTTCTTTTTCGAACTGCAGGACGTATTCTTTTCTGTGCTGAGCGAGTTTGATATGACAGAGCACAATGAAATTTCGGTGGATTTTGTTCCTGTCCAGAATGGCAACGTATTTTGAAATCACTCCTGTATTTTCGAGTTTCCGAATGCGTTCGTAAACAGCCGTAACAGACAAACCAAGCTTGTGAGACAGTTCTTTGGTGGTTTGTTTGGCGTCTTCCTGCAGAAAAAGAAGCAGTTTTTTATCGGTATCGTCAAAAGTCATAGATAAATTTTAGTTAAATGTTTATTAAATTCAAATATAATAAACTTTTTTTCTATCATTTAAAAATATGATAGATTTATAATCTGATAATTTAAATTTCTGTTGTAATAGTTCTGGAGGTTATTCATATTTATAGCATAAAAACTTAAACGATATGAACGACTTTAACGCAGCCAACGAAATACAGGATTTGCAATATTTCGGTGAATTTGGCGGAGTAAACCCATCGATTTCCGACAGTTCTACTTATACTTTTCTTTCTGCGAAAACGATGTTCGATACTTTCGAAGGAAATGCGGAAGGATGCTATTTGTATTCAAGACATTCTTCTCCGATGAATCTGTATCTTGCACAGGCTTTGGCAAAACTAGAAAATACAGAAGCGGCCAACGTTACCGCATCGGGAATGGGAGCGATTACTTCGGTTCTGATGCAGGTCTGCAAAAGCGGAGATCATATTATCTCAAGCAGAACAATCTACGGCGGAACGTATGCTTTTATGAAAAATTTTCTTCCGCCATTTAATATTCAGACGACGTTTGTAGACATCAATAATTTTGAATCTGTTGAAAATTCAATTACTGAAAACACAAAAATCATTTACTGTGAAAGTGTAAGCAATCCGCTTCTGGAAGTTGCTGACCTGAGAAAACTCTCTGAAATCTGTAAAAGACATAATCTGAAACTGATCGTAGACAATACGTTCTCTCCTCTCTCTATTTCGCCAAAGCTTTTGGGCGCAGATATCGTGATCCATTCTTTAACGAAATTTATCAACGGAAGCAGCGATACCGTAGGTGGAGTGTACTGTGGAACTCAGGAGTTCATTAACGATACGAAAAACGTGAATAACGGAGCATGTATGCTGTTGGGACCTACGATGGACAGTCTTCGTTCTGCAAGTATTCTTAAAAACCTCAGAACGCTGCACATCAGAATGAAACAGCACAGTTATAACGCAATGTATCTTGCTCAAAGATTTGAAGAAGACGGATTGCGTGTCTCTTATCCCGGATTAAAATCTCATAAAAACCACGAACTGATGAAAACGATGATGCACGAAGAGTACGGATTCGGTGGTTTGCTGACTTTAGACGCGGGAACCACAGATAAAGCCAATGAACTGATGGAACTGATGCAGCAGGAAAACTTAGGTTATCTTGCGGTAAGTTTAGGCTTTTATAAAACTTTATTCTCATGTTCAGGAAGCTCCACTTCTTCTGAAATTCCGGAGGAAGAACGTGCTGCGATGGGAATTTCCGATGGACTGATCAGATTCTCAATAGGTCTGGATCACGACATCGAACGAACTTATGAAAAGATGAGAGAATGCATGCTCAAAACAGGCGTTCTCAGCCATGAAACCATCTCCATATCCTAATTATTGTAAAAAAGCTGTTGTTCATTCGACAGCTTTTGTTTTTTTAACCGAAAATGTTATAAAAGATATTTTGTATGCTATTTTGCAGCATTTTAAAAGCTAACAAAATATATTTTTTTAGATAAGTTCCGCACCTAAAAAGCAATATTTCTGTAATCGAATATCATAGTTTTTTTTAACGCAAAGTTTAATTTTAAATACCCATTATTTAAGGGAGCAAAGAAGAATCAACAAGTTGATTTGATGAAGTGTATGTTTCAAGCTTTGCGTAGCAAATTTATTTGCCTTTGCTGACTAAAATTAAAGCTTTGCTAAAAAATCTTTGCGTCAAAAAATTTACGCTAAAAAGTAATGCATCAAAAATTTTAGTGGTAAAATCAAACTTTATGAAAATGTTTCGGGAAAGCATCTTCGGGTTTCATCCTGAAAATATTCAGTAAAATCCACGATTTTAAGAAGCCATACCCGTAAGAAAACATCTGGATGTAGGTGGAAATTACTGCCATTCCGGCAATGCTGATGTTTTTGGTCACCCATAAAGCATGGAAAAGAACCATAAAAGTATATAACCCATAAAACGCAAGAATAACGCCTTTCCCCAAAATGAAATATTCTACAAAGCCCATGATGTAGCCCAACATAAATAAGGTAGGAAATGCGAACGAAATTTTCACATAATTCGGATGTCTTTGGTTAAGAATAGGTCTTGCACAGCCAAACTGATATACCTGTTTCGAAAATTTTCCGAAATCTACCCTTCGTTTGTGATAGACTGCAATATCATCGAAAAAAGCAGTCGTAAAAACATTTTCCCAAAGCGTCATGGAAAGATCCGGATCCTCTCCTATTCTCATTTCTGAAAAACCTCCTACTTTTTCAAAAACTTCCTTTTTCACGCCCATATTAAAACTTCTCGGCTGAAATTTTGAAACGGCTTTTTTACTTCCTCTGATTCCTCCGGTTGTAAAAACAGAAGTCATGGAATAGGAAATGGCTTTCTGCATTAAATTAAAACCTTTATGCGCCTTATCTGCTCCTCCAAAAGCATCACAGGGAATTTCAAGAATATCTTTTTTGATGTTTTCGATGTAATCGTTCTCTACAATCACGTCGCTGTCTACAAAAACAAGCCATTCGTTTTCCGCTCTTCTTGCTCCGTAATTTCTGGATAAACCGGGACCTGAATTATCTTTCCGGAAATATTTAATGGTTAAAAAACTTTCGAATTTTGCAATTGTTGGTTTTAAATCGATTAGTGAGCCGTCATCCACGATAATAATCTCAAACTCTTTGTCTGTCTGCGCAGTAAGAGAATTCAGGAGTTCAAAAAGTTCGTCTTTACGGTTAAAAATTGCAACGATAATGGAAATGGTAGGCTTCAAATCTGAAAATTTTTCAAAATTACTTATTAACGGATGAATGCGCAAACTTGTTTTACTATAATTAAACGGAATACACAATGAAAACAATATTTAGAACTAAAAATATATTTTATAATTTGATTAAATAATTCCCTGAAATTTCCGACAAATTTGAATAAGTCTTTATTCATCTTTTTTTCTACCTGATCCTACAGAAAATATCCACTGTAAAAGATCTAAAATAAGTTCTATAAAATCAAAGGCATTCCAAGACATAATATTTAATTTTAACAAAAATAAAAAACCTTCCGAATAATGAAAGGTTTTATTATCATACTTCTACCTGATTTTATGAAATATCTAATTATAAAGTTTACATATCAATAAATACTGAGTTCAATAGGATTATATCTCTTCGCTTTTTCTGAACTTTTCTTTATTAATAATTGTCTTGTTTCCTCATCGCCTATATGTTCTAAATATTTATTAGGATTACCCATTTCTTTTCTTTTGTAATCAAAAATTTTTTGTTTCTGTATGGCTTCTGCTTTTGAATTCATGTTTGCGGACTTGCAGAGATATTTTCTTTTTCCAAATTTATACAGTGTAAAAACATAATCTTTTTTGTCATCGAAAACTTCTAAAATCAATCCAGGCAATTTACTGAATTTGTAAGGACCATAAGGAAAAGATATTTCATTTGTGAAATACGCGGTCCACGTTCTGCCATATTTTTTAGCCGTAGCTTTTTGACATTTATATTTTCCGATTTTTTTATATTCATTTTCCAACTTCCAATTTACATCATTACTTTCTTCATATTTATAGTTCTTCCCTGAAATGGGTACGGTAACATATATCTTAGCTGAGGTAATGCCTATATTTTCATCAAAAGGAGTAAAATATCTCAAATAGTCATTATAACTACTTTTATCATTTAATTTTCTTTCATATTTTAAAGAATCACTGACGTATTTATTTAAATTTTTAAAGTAAGATTCTTCCCTGTTCATCAATAAAGCAAATGCCGCATCCTGAGTAGGTGCATTGGGTATATTCTGGTCTTTATAAACTAATTTATAATCTGCTTCATATTCCACATTAAAAGGCGTTTGAGATTTACCGATAATCGAAACAAAAATGACGCAGAAAAAAAGTACTTGTTTCATTGGTTTATTTTAAAAGGCAATACCTATTAACGGACTGCCTTATTTATTAATGTGAGTAAATTATAATATGAGATGGCCAAACATCATATAAATCATAATTCATTTGCGCTAGATAATTTGCTAATTGTTGATTAGTCATTCCTCCGGTTCCGATAACTTCTACTGTTGTTTTTCCACAAGATGGACGGAATGGGAAGGCAAATACAGTTGATATTCCTAAAAATACCATACCAAACATAAGTGCTTTTTTCATAATTGTTTTTTTTAATTGTTGATAAAAATTTCCTTTAAAGTTCTTCCGGAAAACTTTCATACAAATCTATATCCCTAACTAATAAAAACCAAATTTAAATTATTCGAATTTATTCGCATAATTTTATTTTATATTTATGAAAAAATTCCGATGGTGAAAGAAAAATTAATCAAGGCAAGAAAAGAAAGAAATTTCTCTCAACAGGATATTGCCGAACATCTTAAAATCAGCCAAACTCATTATCTCCGTAAAGAAAAAGGTGAAGTTGAGATTAAAGATGAAGAGTGGGAACGCATCGCAAAATTACTGGATGTAGAAGTAGATGATATTAAACAATCTGAAAAAGAGAATTCGATTCATCAAAACTTTGAAAATAATTCCGGCAACTATATTGGAAGCAATAATATATATTGTAATGTTCCGGAATACCTGCTTGAAAACCAACAGGAATATATTTCCTTACTGAAAAAAGAAATTCAGGAGTTAAAAGATAGAATTGCAAAGCTGGAACAGAAATAATAAAACCTTCCATTTCCGGAAGGTTTTAATATTATTTTTCTTCAAGTTTATGAACTTTCTTTGTTCCTTCATACATTTCATACTGCAAAAATCTGGTTTCCAGTTTTCCGTTGAAAAGCTTGATTTTTCTTGACGGACGAAGACCGATTTTCTTTACCGCTTCCAGATCAGAAGAAATCAGCCATGCTAATGTATTCGGATAATGGGTTTTGAAAGTATCGCCTATTTTCTTGTAAAAATCGTCATCATTAATAGAAATTCTTTCGTCGTAAGGCGGATTGAAAACCATTAACAAAGGGAAAAGTTCTTTTTTGGAATCAAAGAAATTCTGTTTCTTCACTTCAATTACATCTTCCATTTCTGCTGCTTCGATGTTCATTCTTGCCGCATTCAGCATTCTTGCATCAATATCGTAGCCAACGATCTTTCCGGTAAATTCTTTCACCCTGCTGATTCTGAATTCTTTAATCTTGGTAAAAAGATCTGCATCATAATTTTTCCAGTTCTGGAAAGCAAATCTCCTTCTGAAAATCTGCGCCGGAAGATCCAAAGCAATCATTGCCGCTTCAATTAAAAGCGTTCCCGAACCGCACATCGGATCAAGGAAATTACCTTTTCCGTCCCACCCTGCCAGTTGCAGCATTCCGCTTGCCAGAACTTCATTAATCGGAGCTTCTCCCTGCTCTCTTCTGTATCCTCTCTTAAATAAAGGATCTCCCGAAGAATCCAGAGAAATGGTAATTAACTCCCTGTCAATATGAAGGTGGAATTTAATATCCGGATTTTTGGTTTCTACATTCGGGCGTTTTTTGAATTTTTCCTGAAAATAATCCACAATGGCATCTTTCATTTTCAGCGTTACAAACTGAGAATGCTTAAATGTTTCGGAATTTACCGTAGAATCAATTGCAAAAGACTGATCCACATCCATAAATTCTTCCCAGTTGAATTTAAAAAGCCTGTCGTAAAACTGGTGCTGATTGAAAGCCTTAAATTCATGAATCGGAACCAAAATTTTTAGAGCTGTTCTCGCAGAGTAATTGATCTTGTATAAAAATCCTAAATCTCCTTCACAGTTTACCGCACGGTTTTTAACCTCAACATTCCTTCCGCCAAGTTTTTTAATCTCTTCTGCCAAGATCTGCTCCAGTCCGAAAAATGTTTTTATCTGAATCTGTATATTTTCTTTATTCATTCTGCAAAAATAGCAATTTTAGTGGTTGGTTGTCAGTTTATAGTTTATACAAATCACTGCAACTACAAAAACCATGGGTTTGCAACAACAGACAATCGCCCAAAAAACACTATTTTTGCAAAATGGAATGGTTTGAATCTTGGTTTGATACCCCTTATTATCATGTACTGTACAGCAACAGAGACTATACAGAAGCGGAAAATTTCATCACAAAACTTACTGCCGAACTGCAGCTTCCGCCGAACTCAAAAATTATTGATTTAGCTTGCGGTAAAGGAAGACATTCGGTTTTTCTTAATAAACTCGGGTATGATGTTTTGGGACTTGACCTTTCGAGACAGAGTATAGAATTTGATAAGCAGTTTGAGAATCAGACCTTGCTTTTTGATGTTCACGACATGAGAAACCCGATTGATGCAGAACCGATGGACGCTGTTTTCAATCTTTTTACGAGTTTCGGATATTTTGATAATGAGAGTGATGACAAAAAAGTATTCCAGTCGGTTTATAATGCATTAAAACCGGAAGGATATTTTGTTTTGGATTATCTGAATGAGAAATATGTAAGAAAAAGCATTGTTCCGGAATCTACTATCATTCGCGGAGATATTGAATTTAAAATAAAAAAGAAAATTGAGGGAAAACATATTGTAAAAGACATTCAATTTGAAGCAGACGGAAAGCCGTATCATTTCTTCGAAAAAGTAAAACTTCATACGTTGGACGCCATTAATTCCTATGCAACTGAATGTGGTTTTGAGAGAATAAAAATCTGGGGAGATTACCAACTGAACGATTTTAATAAGGATACTTCTCCGCGTTGCATTAATTTATTCAAGAAAAAATAATGATTACCGTACTTTTACTGGTTTTAAGCGTTATTACAGGAGTATTTCTTGGAAAACATTTTGGTAAAAAAGAAAAACTGGCAAAAAATCTGTTGATTTTAAGTGCCGGATTTCTGATTACCATTTGTCTGAATGAAGTATTTCCACAGGTTTATACCTCAGAAACAGGAAGCAGTCTTGGAATTTTCGTGATTGCCGGAGTTTTACTGCAAATGATTCTTGAAGCTCTAACCAAAGGTTTCGAACATGGGCATTTTCATCATCACAGCGAACATAATATTCTGCCTGTTGCTTTAATGGTGGGACTTTTTATCCATGCTTTTATTGAGGGAATTCCTTTAGCGAACGAAGAACAGGAATTATCGCCTTATCTTTTGGGAATTGTTTTTCATAATCTTCCGATATCCTTTATTTTGGGAGCATTTTTATTTAACCGAAAAGATGAATCAAAATCCAATCCTTCTTATCCTTCGCTCCTTATTGTTGCCCTTTTTGCTTTGGCTTCTCCAATGGGAATGCTGCTCGGAAATTATTTCAATCCCGATCTTCAGCCTTACTTTCTGGCGATCGTAGGAGGAATTTTCCTGCATATTTCTTCGGTAATTATTTTTGAAAGTAATAAAAACCATAACATCGACTGGCTAAAAATAGGGCTTGTGATTTTAGGGGTTTCATTGGCGTTGGTTATGCATCTTTTTCACAGTCATGCTCATTAATGATAACAAAAGACTGTTGAATATATTAAATAAAAAGCTCCGAATTTACGTTCGGAGCTTTTTTATAGGTTTTATTACTTTAGATTAGAATTTCCATCCTAATGTAATAAAAAAGTTGTTTCTAACATTTTTTACATCTGATACAGCAAAGGCATCACTCGAAATTAAACGGCTTGGCGAATAATATCCTGCTTCGTAATTACCGTCTACATTACCGTACAAGAACGGATTGGTGTATTTTGAGGTAATGTTCTGATAAGAAGCATCAATGTAGAATGATTTGAAATCATATCCCAAACCTACAGATAAAGCATTTCTGTCATTTAGAATAAGATTGCTGTACGATTGATTTTCATCCACTCCTCCGCTGTTGGAATATCTGTTCACCGTTAAAGCATCAAACGGGCTTGAAGCGTAAGAATACCCTCCTCTCAGTCTGAATTGCTTAACTCTGTACTCTGCACCGATCTTTACTTCAGATAAATTTTTGTAATTTTCTTTAAAGAAGTCGTTCAGCTCAGTTTCAGCGTCTCCGTACACCTTGTATTTAGGCTTTGTTAAACCTAAAGTATAATCTACATTCAGAGCAAAACTTTTACTAGCAATAAACGCAGCACTTACTGTCGCTTTTAAAGGAGTGGTTAGTTTTCTGTTTTCAATAGCAGTATCATCTCCGTAAATAGGATCATTGTAGAAACTGTAGCTTCTGTCGATATCCCAGAAAGTCGGAGTTTCTAAAGCGGCTCCCAATCTGAAATTAGGACTTAATTTTCCAATTACCCCCAATGAAGCTGAAAAACCGTTTCCTTTTTCGTAGAAAGGAGTATTCTGCTTACTGAAATATTCAGAGCTTCCATCAGCCAAAGAATTAAACATTGCTGTATCCGACTGATCTATTGAAGAATTAAAGAAATTTAATCCTGCTCCTAAATACAAATTATTATTATAGTTAGCTCCTACCCCAATACTTGTTTTTGATAAATATCCGTATCTGTCATAGGCATGTCTTCCAAATGAAGAACTTTTTCCATCAGGAAAATCATACACTAAATTGCTGTTTCCCGGAGTTTCAATATAATTCTCAATTGATTGGTTAGAATAGTTCACCCCGATATTGATGAATTTCCATGCACTTTCACTTAACAACTGAAACGTCATTACAGCTCCTAAGTTTCCAAGATCTCCTTTATTGATACTGTATCCGTAAGAAGAACCTGCATAAGTAGAAGTATTCTTATTATTTGTAATAGATAATGTTCCGGAAATTTCCCCCGAAATTGCCACCCCTAACCCCGCAGGATTGGTAAGCAGCGAATTCGCATCACCTCCTAAAGCACCATTGGAACCTCCCATCGCATTAAACTTAGCGGAACCTATATTTGGAGCATTAGAATAAACATCCACCGTATTTCTAATCACAGAAACATCTTGAGCCTGCGCAAAAAATGCAGCAGAAATGCTCATTATTGCTAAAGATTTTTTTAACATTATTTTTTGAATAGTTATTACTTTTTAAAATTATCTGCCACCACGGAAACCGCCTCCGCCGCCACCGCCGCTGCTTCCTCCGCTAAAGCCACCGCCTCCTGATCTGAAGCCGCCACCGCTGTTGGAATTATTAAAGCCTCCGTTATTTCTGAAGCCTCCGTCATTATATCTTGGCTGAGATTGTTGTGGGTAATTGTAGCTTTGTCTAGGCTGGCTCTGATTTGGATTTCTGAAGCCTCCCTGAGGTCTTGTTCCGCTCTGGTTTGGATTTCTGAAACCTCCATTCGTATTTCCTTGTCTGAAACCTCCTGCGTTACCAGAATTTCTGAATCCTCCATTATTTGAACCTGAATCTCTGAATCCGCCCACGCTGCTGTTGCTTCTTCTGAATCCACCGGAATTTACGCCATACTTGCTTGCAAATCCGCCGTTATAAGTATTGAAACCTCTTCCGTTAGAGCCACTTCTTCTGTAAATTGGTGCGTAATATCCGCCGTAGCCCCAATAAGGATTACCATAGTATCCGCCCCAACCCCAATATGGATTGTAGCCCCAGTATGGAGAATATCCCCATCCCATGTTCCAGCCTGAGCCCCATCCCCATGAGCCTCCCCATCCCCAGGAAAGTCCAAGATTCCAGCCGCCGTAGCCGCCCCAACCCCAATAAGGATTATAGCCGCCATACCATCCGCCCCAACCCCAAGGAGAACCCCATCCCCATGAATTGTCGTAATAGTTGGTCTGGCTTCCTGCGTAGCTTCCCCAGTCTGAATCTGTAGCTGTAGTATTCCAGTTATAATTATTCCAGTCGTTGTATCTTCCTTCTTTAGCATTGGCTTCAGCATTTTGAATCACGTTGGAATCATCCTGATAATAATTGTAATCTTCTCCGACTCTGTTTCCTCTGTCGTTGATGATTACGCCTTCAGGTAGTGTATCTTTATTAGGGTCGTAATAAACGCCATCTGTCTCGCTGTAGCCACCCATCTGAGCGCCGCAAGACACAAGTAATAATCCGCTTGATATTGCCAGAATCCCTTTGGATTTTAACATTCCGAGCAAATTTTTATGTATATTTCTTTTCATGATAACGTAAAAATTTTTAAATTAAATTATATTTGCAATCTGTACTAAAAATGTACCAAAATACGGTTACAAAAATCTATCAAAAATAGATTTTTATTTTTAGATAACAATAACATAAAAAAGTTAAAAAAATTTTAAAAAATAATGGCAAAATTAACCTCAAGAAGCGAAGATTACAGCAAATGGTATAATGAGTTGGTGGTAAAAGCCGACTTAGCTGAAAACTCAGGAGTACGAGGATGCATGGTGATTAAACCATACGGCTATGCGATCTGGGAAAAAATGCGTGACGAAATGGACAAAAAATTCAAAGAGACAGGTCACGTTAATGCTTATTTCCCGCTTTTTGTGCCCAAAAGCTTATTTGAGGCTGAAGAAAAAAACGCAGAAGGTTTTGCTAAAGAATGTGCAGTTGTAACCCATTACAGATTGAAAACAGATCCGGACAATCCTTCAAAACTTATTGTAGATCCGGATGCAAAACTGGAAGAAGAACTTATCGTACGTCCTACTTCTGAAGCAATTATTTGGAATACTTATAAAAACTGGATTCAGTCTTACAGAGATCTACCTATATTAATTAACCAATGGGCGAATGTTGTCCGTTGGGAAATGAGAACACGTCTTTTCCTGAGAACGGCAGAATTTTTATGGCAGGAAGGGCATACTGCTCAT
Organism: Chryseobacterium sp. C3; assembly: GCF_014218905.1. Classification (NCBI taxonomy): domain Bacteria; kingdom Pseudomonadati; phylum Bacteroidota; class Flavobacteriia; order Flavobacteriales; family Weeksellaceae; genus Chryseobacterium; species Chryseobacterium sp. C3. The sequence goes on from NZ_JACLCU010000003.1 coordinate 427,441, forward strand.
GCTACAAAAGATGAAGCAATTGAAGAAGCTGAAAAAATGAATAAAGTATATGCTGATTTTGCAGAGAACTTTATGGCAATTCCGGTAATTCAGGGGTTGAAAACGCCTTCCGAAAGATTTGCAGGAGCAGACGAAACCTATTGTATTGAAGCATTGATGCAGGACGGAAAAGCTTTACAGGCAGGAACATCTCACTTTTTAGGACAGAATTTCGCAAAAGCTTTTGATGTAAAATTCACGAATAAGGAAGGTAAAATCGAACACGCATGGGCAACATCATGGGGAACTTCAACGCGTTTGATGGGCGCTTTGATTATGACGCACTCCGATGATTTCGGATTGGTACTTCCTCCTACTCTGGCTCCGATTCAGGTGGTGATTGTTCCGATCTTTAAAGGTGAAGAGCAATTGGCGCAGATCAGCGAAGTGGCTTTAGATATTCAGGCAAAACTTAAAGCTAAAGGAATTTCTGTGAAATTTGATAATGATACACAGAATAAACCGGGGTGGAAATTCGCAGAATATGAACTAAAAGGGGTTCCTGTAAGAATTGCAATGGGACCAAGAGATCTTGAAAACAGATCTGTGGAAATTGCCAGAAGAGACAACTTAACGAAAGAAGTCCGTTCTATTGATGGTTTAGATTCTTATATTGAAGAATTACTGAAAACCATTCAGCAGGATATTTACAATAAAGCATTTGAATTCAGAAAAAATAACATCACGAAAGTGGATACTTATGAAGAATTCAAGAAGGTTTTGGAAGAAAAAGGAGGATTCATTTATGCGCATTGGGACGGAACTGCCGAAGAAGAAGAGCAGATTAAGGATGAAACCAAAGCGACCATCAGATGTATTCCTTTGGATGATGATATTGAAGAAGGAATTTCGTTAATTTCCGGTAAACCATCAAAAAGAAGAGTTTTATTTGCAAAAGCTTATTAGAACTTAACATAAAATTATTAAATCTGCAAAAATTCCTGAAATTTTTGCAGATTTTTTTTTAAAATCAACATTTGGACTATTTTTTGTTTAAATTTATCTTAACATTAATCTTTAAAATAAATTTATTATGTCTTTAAATGTTATTGATTTAATTAAAGGACAATTAGGTCCTGCTTTAGTGTCTCAGGCTGCATCACAGTTTGGGGAAAGCGAGTCCGCTATTTCAAAAGCAATCGGAGGTTTATTACCTGCTGTTGTGGGAGGTTTAGCAAACAATTCAGACAATCCTGCCGTTTTAGATGCAATTTCAGGAGCTTCTTCCAATGGAATTTTGGACAATCTGATGGGAGGTTCTTCCAACAATTCTATTATTTCCAGTCTTTTATCACTAATATTTGGTGATAAGTTAAGCGGAATTGTAAACGGAATTGCAACCTACGCAGGAATCAGCAACAATTCGTCAAGTTCATTACTAAATCTGGTTACTGGTGCAACTATCGGTTCTGTAGGAAAATATGCCGCCGATAATAATCTTGACAGAAGTGGAATCTCAAGTTTACTTAGTGATCAGAAAGGTATTATTTCTACACTTTTACCTGCAGGACTTTCTCTGGCATCTTTAAATATGGGTGATTGGGACTGGGCTAAAGGATACAAATTCGACAATGATAAGGATACCATTAAAAATCCTGTTTCCGAAGAGCCGAAAATTGAGGTAACAAGAAGTACAGCGCCTAACGGAACTTTTCCGGAAAGAAATAATAATGACGAAGGCGGATCTATCTGGAAATGGCTGCTTCCATTATTGCTTTTAATAGCAGCAGCATATTTCATCTGGAAACAATGTGAGAAAAAAGAAACGACTACAACGACTACTATGACGGACTCGGGTAAAGTAGTTACAGACACCGTAAATGCTAAAACATCCGATACAGCTTCAATGAAGTCTGAAAGTGCTAAAGTTGATGAGAATATCGACTTAAACGGTGTTGCTTTAAAAGGATATAAAGGAGGAATGGAAGACAATATGATTGCATTCTTAAAATCCGGAGGTTATAAAAATGCCAAAGATGATGCTGCTTTAAAAACAACATGGTATAATTTTGATCATGTAAACTTTAAATTGGGAAGTGCTACAGCCTTAGAAGCGGGTTCTGAAGGACAGTTGCAGAATTTGGTAGCTATATTAAAAGCTTATCCTGATGCAAAAATAAAAATCGGCGGTTATACAGATAAAACCGGAGACGAAGCCAAAAATCTTAAGCTTTCTGCAGACAGAGCCAACTACATTAAGACATGGCTGGAAAAACAGGGAGTTGGGCCACAGGTTACGGGAGCAGACGGATATGGAAGCGAGTTTGCAACAGTACCTGCATCTGCATCTAATGAAGAAAGAGCGGTTGACAGAAAAATGTCTGTACGATTTACAAAATAATATTTAAAACATAAATCATAATCCCGAAATTATTTTTCGGGATTTTTTGTTTTCCGGTATTCTCTGTTTTCATTTATTTAATTATATTTGTTAGTCATTTCTAACATTTATGAATCTGAAATTAAAAGCCGCGTGGCGAAAAGATAAAACATCTCATTCACTATCCGAAGTATATTCTTCGGTGAAAGTTCCTAAAAATGCAAGTTTCTGGAGAAAATATCTTGCGTTTGCAGGTCCCGGATTAATGGTTGCCGTAGGATATATGGATCCCGGAAACTGGGCTACAGACATTGCAGGAGGTGCACAATTTGGCTACACTCTGCTTTCTGTAATTTTAATTTCGAATATTTTTGCAATGGTTTTGCAGCATCTGTCTGTGAAATTAGGAGTGGTTGCGGAAAGAGATTTGGCACAGGCTTGCAGAGACCATTTCAGTCCCACTACCAATTTTATTCTTTGGATATTCTGTGAAATTGCCATTGCAGCCTGTGATCTTGCGGAAGTAATAGGTTCTGCGATTGCATTAAATTTACTTTTTCATATTCCTCTTACCTGGGGAATTGTCATCACCACCATTGATGTTCTTTTCATTCTTCTCCTTCAGTCGAAAGGTTTCCGATGGATCGAAAGTATTGTCGGCGGACTGATTTTTATTATTCTCGCCTGTTTTGTGTATGAATTGGTTATTTCTAAACCTGCTGTTAATGAACTTTTAGGTGGTCTGATTCCTCAAAAGGAAATCATTCAGAACCCCGCCATGCTTTACATTGCGATCGGGATTTTGGGAGCTACCGTGATGCCTCACAATCTGTACTTGCACAGCAGCATTGTGCAGACACGGGATTACGAGCGTACACGAGAAGGTAAAAAAGAGGCAATAAAATTTGCAACTTTAGACAGTACGGTTTCTTTAATGCTTGCGTTTTTCATTAATGCTGCAATTCTTATTCTGGCAGCGGCAACTTTCCATATTACAGGGAATAAAAATGTTGCCGACATTCATGATGCCTATAAGATGCTGACTCCGATTTTAGGAGCTTCAATGGCAAGCATTGCTTTTGCGATTGCTCTTCTCGCTTCGGGACAAAATTCTACACTTACCGGAACGCTTGCCGGACAGATTGTAATGGAAGGTTTTCTGAACATCAGATTAAAACCGTGGTTGAGACGATTAATCACAAGACTAATTGCTGTAATTCCCGCTCTTATTGTGGCTATTCTTTATGGCGAAGAAGGAACTACCGATCTATTGGTTTTAAGTCAGGTTATCCTTTCGATGCAGTTGAGTTTTGCAGTGGTTCCGCTTGTTATGTTTACGAGTGATAAAGGTAAAATGGGCGAATTTGTCAACAAACCTTTCCTGAAAATCTGTGTCTGGATTATTTCGTTTATTATTATTATTCTGAATGTTTATCTTCTGTATCAGACATTTTTCGGGAAATAGTTCTGTCCCAAAATTATTTTCTTTTTATATTAAGTAACTGTAATTTTTTTATACATACTTCATTAATGATCGTGCTTATTTTTTGACGCAAAGTCCTAAAAGTTTTTTTTTAAAGAACTCATGTATATTTTTAAGTTCACAAAGCCGTTCTACTTAGCAAAGAACTTAAAGCTTTTCAATTATTAATTTTTTCAAATCTGATGTTTGTAATGATGTTAAATTTTTCAAATAACAGATTTCCCAATAATTAAAACACGACTTCAATTCTAGCCCCGATTGAAGAGAAAATCCCGCAATGGAGCGGCGGAGCGAAGCGGAGCCGCGTAATGAGGAATTGTAACAGAAAGCGGGAAACAGCTTCTTAAAAACAAGAAAAACAGCTTTTTTTTAAGTAATATTTAGAACCATCCCATCTAAAATTTTTACAAAATTTTGCCGAATCTAAAGAGAAGGGAATTTTCTTGCACTCCATATTAAATTGCAAAAAACTCAAAATCTGACGAAATGTCACGCTTTTTTCTTTGGCAGAATGTTTGTGAATAAAAAGGAAAATAAAGATTGAATTATGGTAAATCAGGATATTAACGAAGAAAGCATCAATAATCAAGAAGATACGAATATTCAGAACGAAGCGGCAACTGAGGAAAATGTGACAGCAAAACCTACGGCAGAGGAACTTTTGGCAGAAGAAAAGGATCGTTACATCAGACTGTACGCAGAATTCGAAAATTATAAAAAAAGAACGAGCAAAGAAAAAATGGAGTTTTTCCAGTATGCAAATCAGGATATGATGATTTCTATGCTTGGCGTATTGGACGATTTTGAAAGAGCAATTAAAGAAATTGCGAAGAACGGAAATCCTGCTGATCTGCAAGGTGTTGAATTAATTTACAACAAATTCAAAAATAAACTGACAGAAAAAGGACTGAAAGCAATGGAAGTAAAAGCGGGAGACAGCTTTAATGTGGATTTCCACGAAGCGATCACTCAGATTCCTGCTCCTTCAGAAGATTTAAAAGGAAAAATCGTGGATGTTATTGAAACAGGATACACTTTAGGAGAAAAAGTGATCCGTTTTGCAAAAGTAGTTACGGGCAACTAAATTAATAAATGATAAATGATGAGTGATAAATGATGAATTTTCACTTATTAACAAACTATTATATCTTTTATCATTTATCAATAATCAATTATAATATATCATGTCAAAAAGAGATTATTACGAGGTTCTTGAGATCAGCAAATCTGCATCAGCCGACGAAATAAAGAAAGCATACCGTAAAATGGCCATTAAATATCACCCTGATAAAAATCCGGGCGATAAGGAAGCCGAAGAAAAATTTAAAGAAGCTGCAGAAGCATACGAAGTTCTGAGCGACGAACAGAAGCGTGCGCGATACGACCAGTTCGGACACGCAGGAATGGGCGGAAACGGAGGCTTCGGAGGAGGCGGTTTCGGTGGCGGAATGAACATGGAAGATATTTTCAGCCAGTTTGGAGATATTTTCGGTGGCGGTTTCGGAGGATTTGGCGGTGGCGGCGGTGGTCGTCAACAGGTAAAAGGTTCTAATTTAAGAATCAGAATTAAGCTGAATCTTGATGAAATGGTGAACGGAACGCAGAAAACCATTAAAGTAAAGAAAATGAAGATGGCAGAAGGTGCCACTTCAAAAACCTGCCCTACCTGTAACGGTTCCGGTGTGCAGCTTAAGGTAATGAATACGATGTTCGGACAGATGCAGACCCAGACAACCTGCGGAACGTGTCAGGGAATCGGAAAAGTAGCAGATAAAATTCCTGCGGGAGCCAATGCTCAGGGATTGATTAAAGATGAAGAGGAAGTAACGATCAATATTCCAGCCGGTGCAAGAGATGGTATCCAGTTAAATGTAAGAGGAAAAGGTAATGATGCTCCTTTTGGAGGTATTCCGGGAGATTTACTGGTGATTATCGAAGAGGAAATTGATAAAGTAATTAAAAGAGAAGGAGATAATCTTCATCAGGAATTGTATATTTCATTTGCTGAAGCAGCTTTGGGAACGAAAAAAGAGGTTCCTACCGTTGGCGGAAAAGTGAAAATTACGGTGGATGCAGGAACGCAATCCGGAAAAATTCTGAGATTAGCAGGAAAAGGTCTTCCAAGTATCGACAGCTACGGAAAAGGAGATATGTTTATCCACATCAATGTATGGACTCCGCAAAAGCTGACAAAAGATCAAAAAGACTTCTTCGAAAAGCAAATGAACAGCGGAGAAATGGTTGCGGAACCATCCGGTAAAGAAAAAACTTTCTTCGATAAGGTGAAAGATCTTTTCAATTAACTATATTTATAGAGGCTTTCTTTGAAAAGTCTCTTTTTGAATTTTAAAACTACTTTAAATTAAAAACCTGTACATATTGTACTTATTGTAAAAATTTCTCATGAACTACAAGCTTCAACTCCATACACCAGAATCTACGGCGAATCTTATTTTCAATACGATTACTTTTGATGCATTCAAAATTAATATTGTTGAGAGATATTTCGGACCTGCTAAAAAATCATGCGAGGTTTTATTTAAAGTAAGAACGCTGGATGACAAACTCGTAGAAAGAAGAGACGGAAATATGAGGGTAAAGATCAAGAATGAAGATCTTGAGACTTACAGACAACTTCTTTCTGTATTAAAATCCTATGAGTATAAAAATCATCTGATTAACAGAAAAAATGCAGACCAGGATTATGTACACTTTATTCTGCGACTGGTAATTATGAACTATGATCTGAACTAGGTAATTAAATTATCTTCGAAATAAAAAATTCGCGGCTTCGTAGAAGTCGCGAATTTTTACTATTATCGATCAATTTCTATGCGCGTTTTACTAAAGAAAACAAAGCTTTTCCAATGGTGAAAACAGCCACGGCAAGCAATCCTCCTGCAAGTCCCAGAATCACTTCTTTAAGAACAGTAAGTATTTTATCTGAAGACCATGATGGTAAAATATGGTGGAAATATTCTATTCGGTGAGCAAAAATTCCGCCCGCAACCATAATCAGGGCAATGGTTCCGATCACTCCCAAAGCTTTAATGACTATTGGAAGTGCTTTTACAAGAAGATGTCCCAGTTTTCCGATAATTCCTTTATCGTTACTTTTTCTGATCAGTTTAAAGCCTGCATCATCCATTCTTACAATTAAAGCTACAATTCCGTAAACACCTACTGTTGCAATAAAAGCTACCAATGAGGTTACCAAAATCTGGGTAATAAAGGGATGGCTTTCTTCCAGCACTGTTCCCAAAGCAATAATTACAATTTCAATAGACAGAATAAAATCCGTAGTAATTGCAGACTTGATCTTTGCTTTTTCCGTTTCTTCAGAATTGGTATTCTTCTCCTCCACTTCCTCTACGACTTCATGCCCTTTTTTATCTCTGTGAAACAGAAACTCTATAATCTTTTCCACGCCTTCAAAAGCAAGATATAAACCTCCTAAAATTAAAACATAATTAATCGCAGGTGGATACAGCCAGTTCAGTACGAAAACAATCGGAAGAATGATGAGCTTATTAATGAATGATCCTTTTGTGATTGCCCACAAAACAGGAAGTTCTCTGGACGAAAGAAAACCAGTCGCTTTTTCAGCGTTTACAGCAAGATCGTCGCCTAAGATTCCAGCTGTTTTCTGAGTTGCTATTTTACTTGTAACCGCCACATCATCCATTAATGCAGCAATATCATCCAAGATCGCAAAAAAACCAGATGCCATAAAATTTTAATATTTTTTTAATGTTTGTTAAAGGGCAAAAATAATTATTTAATTCGGTTTTTCACATGACTGACCGAGCTTTATTTAAACTTATTTATCGCTTAGCTAATCAAGATTAATTATTTTAAAATCTGTATATCAAATTGTATTCCTCATAATTTGTATATTCGTAATAATCATCAAAAAAAACCATGAAACTTACAGGCGAATTCTAATTTCAGCCTTTAAAATCAAAATATTACAATGATATACTATACATTCGATGTAAAAAACACCAGCAATGAAGTTGTTTCAAAAGTGAAGATTGAAACTGAAAAGCTGATAGAAGTTTATGATGACGAAATGGAAATCTATCATAAGTATGGCAAAAAACTACCTCATGATGCTCCAAGACATATTGAATATCAAAATATCACCCGTTTACGGAAATTACTTTCGGAAGCAAAAACAGATATTGATTTTGCAGAAAAAAATCAATATGTACAATCTTTTTCAATTAAAGTAATGATTCGTAAAGATTTTCATTCAATTTTTTGTAAAAAATGCAGCAAAGAATATTCTCCTGAAGAAATTATTTACGAAACATGGTCTCGGGGAGAAAGTTTATTTGCTTCGGGAGGAAAAACTTTATTGTGTGAAAACAACCATTTTCTTTTCGGGTATATGGAATGGAACTCATAACAAAGTACACCACAAAAAATAAAAATTTCTGGTATTATTAATTTTTAAATTTTAATTTTCTGTACATTTATTCTATGAAAAAGCTGATTCTTCGTTATCATTTCTTTGTTTTAGGGTTAATTGGCTTTATTCTGACTTCATGCAATACGAGAAAATTTAAAGTCTGGGTGGGAACGAATAACGAACAGAAAATTTACAATCTGAAATATGGCGAACATAAAAGGCAGAAAGCAGACATTTTTCTTCCTTCAGATTATCCTGAAAATTCTCCGGTTGTCTTATTAATTCATGGCGGAGCATGGACTTTGGGCAAAAAAGAACACATGATCCAGATTCAGAAAATGCTCTTTAAAAATAATATTCCGAGTATTAATATGAATTACCGGCTGGTTTCAAAATCAAAAAAAATCACGTACCGGGAACAGCTTGAAGACATCAACTCGGTGATTGCCAAATTCAACGAACTGGCGCAGAAAGCGGAGCTTCAACCCAACAATTATATCCTTTTGGGAGAAAGTGCGGGAGGTCATCTTGCTTTGCTGTATGGCTATCAAAATCCTGATAAAATTAAAAAAATCATCTCCTTAAGCGGACCGACAGATTTTTATTCTCCGGAATACCTCAATTCATTTTACTCCAAATATTCTTCACCAACCATCCAAAAAGTGGTGGGAACGAAATTTCTGCGAAAAAATTTATCGGAAGAATTTAAAAAAGCCAGTCCGATTGCCCATATTTCGAATGTTCCGACCCTTCATTTTCAGGGAAATCAGGATTTCTTAGTCAGCCCGAAACAGGGTATTGCTTTAGATTCTGCTTTAACGGCTCAAAATATCCCTCATAAGTTTATTTTTATGGAAAATACGGGTCATGTGCCGAGATTTTTTAGCAGAAAGAAAAGAGACAGCATTATTTATCCCAATATTTTAGAATGGATTAAGGATTAGTTTCTGAAATTAGAATTTGTATTTTGAGGTTGGCTTTTCGTGCTTCTGTATTTGCAGAAGGATGAATCTTAAATATATCGCAAAAAACAACCCGCTCAAACGAACGGGTTAGATCTATTTTAAAAGTACTTTTTTATTTTTCGTCTTCATCAAAATTATGATTTTCATACTTGGAGAAATCCTGTTTCTTTCCGAATAAAAATTTGATAATAACCGGAACTGTTGTTATCAGAACAATCACAATAATAATCAGTTCTAATTTTTTCTTAAGATCGATTCCAAACTGATCGATGAATAATTTGTCCAGATAATGTCCTGCAAAAATCAATAAAAACGACCAGAGAACCGCTCCGATGATATTATCTCTTAAGAATGCCTTTTTATCCATCTTTACGATTCCTGCAACAATCGGGGTGAATGTTCTTACCACTGGTAAAAATCTCGCCATGATAATTGCCAAAGCTCCGTTTTTCTCAAAAAAATCGTGAGCCTGATAAAGATATTTCTTTTTAAACAACCATGTATCCTGCTTTTTATACAGAGCAGAACCTGTTTTTCTTCCGAAATAATAGCCTACTTCATTTCCAACAATTGCCGCTAAAGCTACAGAAGCCGCTAAAATAAATGTATCAAGAAAATCGCTCCCTGTGGAGCCGAAAGTCTCTCTGATGATATCAATTGAATAAATTCCCGAAACGAAAAGCAATGAATCGCCCGGTAAAAAAAATCCTACAAAAAGACCTGTTTCGGCGAAAATGATAAACAGAATGAGCCAAAATCCCCCAAGCTTGATATAAAACTCCGGATTTAATAAATCTTTCCAGCTATTGAAATCTTCCATACATTTTGATAAGTAGCAAAAATAGGATTAATAAACGTCAATCGGAAATTTATTATCAGATTTTAACGAAATTTAAACATCGTGTTACAATTCCATATCATCATCTGAAACCGCCGTTCCATCCGCCATCAGGAAAGCTTTCAGGAACGGAGTGATGTTTCCGTTCATCACAGAATCCACATCCGAAGTTTCGTATCCGGAACGCACATCTTTTACCAGTTTATAAGGATGCATAACGTAGTTTCGGATCTGGCTTCCCCACTCGATCTTCATTTTATTGGCTTCGATCTCGTTACGGGCTTTCATACGCTCTTCCAGTTCCATTTCGTATAATCGCGAACGAAGCAACTGCATTGCTTTTTCCTTATTCTGAAGCTGGGAACGCGACTCTGAGTTTTCAATGATGATTCCTGTAGGCGCGTGACGAAGACGAACCGCCGTTTCTACCTTGTTTACGTTCTGACCTCCTGCTCCGGAAGATCTCATGGTTTCGAATGAAATATCGGCAGGATTGATGTTGATTTCAATGGTATCATCTACCAAAGGATACACATACACCGAAACGAAACTCGTATGACGCTTCGCATTGGAATCGAAAGGCGAAATTCTTACCAGACGGTGAACTCCGTTTTCTCCTCTTAGATAGCCGAATGCAAACTCTCCTTCAATTTCCAGTGTTACGGTTTTTACTCCGGCTACATCCCCTTCCTGAAAGTTTAGTTCACGGATTTTATACCCTTGTTTTTCCGCCCACATGGTGTACATTCTCATCAGCATTGAAGCCCAGTCGCAGCTTTCTGTTCCCCCCGCTCCCGCTGTGATCTGTAAAACCGCAGAAAGTTCGTCCCCTTCATTGGAAAGCATATTCTTGAACTCAAGATCTTCGATTTTTTCAACCAGTTGAGGGAAAGTTTCGTCCAGTTCTTTTTCAGAATCTGGATCTTCCTTCGCAAATTCCACTAAAACCTGTAGATCTTCAAACTGAGTATTGATTTCATCATAAGCTTCCACCCATTTCTTTTTGGAACGGAGCTGTTTCAGAAATCCTTCCGCTTCTTTCGGGTTGTCCCAAAATTCTGGAGCTGCTGTTTTTTCATCATCATTAGAAATTTCTATCTTCTTTTTATCGATCTGAAGATATTTATGTAAATCATCAATTCTTGACTGAATTTCTTTTATCTGGTCGCTGTTAATCACGATTGTTTATTTTTTGCAAAAATACGGATAAAATTATGAGTAAAGAAAATTAGTCATAAACGACGCTCGTTTTTAGTTATATTTACTCCAGATGATATTATATGGATAAAAATGAAATGAATTTCATAATCACCGAGCATAATAGCAGGTTGATTCTATTAAACAAATTTCTTTACTCGATGAATTTAATTGCCAGTGCTTCTAAAAACTCTCTTATGCACTTTGCAGAAAAGTTATTACAACAATTGGAAAAAGAAGCTGAATATGATAAGCTGAAAGCAATTATAGAATGGGAACTCTGTGTAAGTTATGGTCTGTCTTTAGATGAATTCAATTCAGAAAAAATAACCCATGATGTTTTTGATTGGTGGGAAAATCTTTAACATTAATTCAGAAAACTATTATTTCTTAATTATTTTGGCTCCGAGCATTTTTTCCAGATCTTTCTTAGATCTTTTACTTTCAATCTTGAAACCTAACATTGTTAAAAGATATGCAAATAACAACATGAAAAAAGGAAGCAAAATATCTGTAGAAATTTCACTCTGTGTAAGAGTCATAATTAAAAAAAATAGTACAAACGAGCACCAAAACAATAAAAATCCAAACACAGCCCAATCCAACCGCATTTTAACTTCAATTTGAGTTTCATTATTATTTCTTTGAATTGTTCCTGTTATTTGCGGAAGAAAAGAATTTCTGTTTTTTATAATTCGGTTAATTTCAAAACTATTTCCGTTGATAAAACCTTCGTATTCTTTCGTTGGATTGCCATTAAATTTAAAACGGTTTCTCTTTGTGTGCATATAATCAGAAAGTTTCACAATAACCTCTTTTTCTGATAGATTAGTTTGATAAATTAAATGTTCGAAAGGTAAATATTTCATTAAATACTTTTATTTAAATCATTTCCGCTACAATCTCCCCGATTTTCGGAGCCAGCGCAACACCCATTCCTGAAAGACGGACTGCACAAAACTGCCTTTCTGAAAGTTGTTTTACAATCGGTGTTTTTTCGGTTCCCATTGCCATAATTCCTGACCAGCGATGAGCGATTTCAACATGCTGATTGGGTAAAATGACTTCTTTCAAAAAATTTTCAAGATGATTCTGCAAAAATTCTGTGGTTTCAAAAGATGTGGTTTCTTCTGTTTTAAAATCCTGATTTCTTCCGCCTCCGAGTAAAATCCGGTTTCCGAGATTTCTGAAATAATAAAAACCTTCATCATAATGAAATGTCCCTTTTAATTTCAGATGTTCAATCGGTTCCGTTAAAATAATCTGTCCTCGAGCCGGAATAATTTCTTCCTTGTCTAAAAATCTTGAAGCAAAAGCATTCGTACAGTGAATTAACTGATCTGCCTTCACAGAAAGATTTTTTGAAAGATGAACTTCAATTTCATCTGAATGTTCCGTGATATTTTCAGCTTCTGTTCCGAAAAGAAATTCAACCTTTAATTCGTGACACTTTTCCAGTAATTTTTGAAGGAGTTTCCCGGAATGAAGGCTTCCTTCACACGGATTTTCAATCAGATATTGAGATTTTCCCAAACCGAATTCCTGAATTTTATGTTGGCTTAAAAAATAGGTTTCTTCAACATTGGTAATGGATTTCAGCTTTTGATTTACTTCATCCAGCTTTTGTAAAGGTTCATCATGGTTAAGAATTTCAAAACCGCCATTCAGATCAAAATCTATCTCGGAATTTTTAAAATTATACTGAATTTTCTGCAAACCGTCAAACCTCATCTTTACAAGGTCTAGTGTTTTTTTCCAGCCCATTTTTTCAGAATCAGCAATCACTTCCGTTAAACTTCCGAAGCAGGCAAATCCTGCATTTCTCGTGGAAGCACCCATCGGAACAGCATTTCGCTCAATAATCAAAACAGATTTTTCGGGATATTTTTCTTTAATGGAAATTGCGGTCCAAAGTCCCGTAAAACCGGCTCCAATGATAATAATTTCACGTTTTCTATAAAAAGTTTCAAGTTCCCAGATGCTGTTCATAAGTTATTTTTATGGTAAATTGTGAATAGCCAATTCTCTTCGCTTGTGAATTTTTTTTCCATTCTGAGTCATAATATTATAAAAATTGACAGTTGACTTGCAACGCAAAATTCAAAAACGAAGAAATTCACCCTTTTTATCCCTGACTTCCCTCTTCTTCGCCGTTATGATGAAATCCGATGATTCTTCTTGGTTCTTCAACTGCTTTATAAGTATCCAGTTCTTTTTTAAGATTCTGAATTCTCTGCTGGAACTGATCAAAATTATTGATGATCGCATCTGCTAAAAATCTCGCAATCTGATCCAGATATTCTTCCGTCAGTTTCGCCGCCGCATCTCTTAAAGCCCCTTTTAAAAGTTTCTGATCGATCTTTAAATTTTCATTTCGTGTTTTCTGATATTCGTTTTTAATTCTCTTCTTCAGACTTTGGGTAAAATCAATCAGCATCGTATTGCTGAATACTTTCATCTGTGAAGAAACCTCATTCCAGAAAGGAATTTTATCGGCTTTGTTGTTTTTTAAAATCTTAAACAGCAGAGAATCTTTTTCAAGATTTTTTGTCATCGCATATAAAATGATTTCAGATCTTTCCGCAAGATTAGGCGGAAAAACCGGAATCACGACATCGAATCTTCCGGGAGCCAGAATTTCTTCATTGATGTCGGAAACCGAGTTTGCCGAACCTACCATCAGAAGATTTTCCTGCTCAAATTTCGAAATATAATGCAGAATAAGCTCCTGCGTTTCCAGATTACAGGAAGCGACATTATTGTCTGCTTTCCTTGCCATCATAATTTCATCAAAGTCTTCCAGAAACAGCAGAATTTTATCTTCTTTCAAAATGCTTACCAGAAAATCATTGAAATTGGTCTGAATTCCGTCTACAAAAGAGGTTCCGAGGTAATGTTTTTTAACTTCTTTAAATTGATAGCCGATAATTTCCGCAATTTTATTTGCCCAGAAAATCTTGCCGCTTCCGGGAGGACCGTACAGAATAATTCCGGCGGGTTTATTGATTCCCCAGTCTTTAATCTGCTGCGGATTTAAAAACGGTTCCAGAGCGCCTGAAATATAGAAGAAAAGATCTCTGTAGCCGATGAAATCTCTTTTTTGAAGGCTGATTTTATGCCCGAAATAATCGTATACAAACTGATAATTTCCGCCCAGTTTGTTATCGATTCCGTAGCTTGAAATGGAAGATTTGAAGAAACCGTTGTCAAAAATATTCGGATCGGCTTCTTTAATGGCTTTTTCTATTTTTTCTTTGGGCTGATTGATGGTTTCCGCAATCTGTTCCAGTGTTTTTGTTTTGTCTAAATCTTTTTCGTAAAGTTTTAAAAATTCGATGTTTTCGCGCGCAAACTTTTCAAAATCTTCTTTTACTTCAAAATTTGTGCTTATGCATTCTACAAGCTCAAGATCAAAATCCTGAATAAACTGTTTGATCGCTTCTGCTGAAACGTTAAGTTCTTTTGCCAGTTCAATTAACTTCATAATTCCCTATTAATTCTATCAAATTTAATGTTTTTAGAAATTAAATTTTACGGATTGATGATATAATTTGTAACAAAACGTGAATTATATACACTACTACTATGTAAAACAAATTACATGGAAAAAATTTTATCAGTAAAGAATCTGACTAAAAAATTCAAGAGAATCGTGGTAAACAATATCTCCTTTGATGTGGAAAAGGGGAATGTTTACGGACTTTTAGGACCGAATGGAAGCGGAAAATCCACCACTTTCGGGATGCTGCTTTCTACGATTAACCCGACAAGCGGAGAATGGTACTGGTTTGGAAAAAAAGGAACTGATCCGGATACGCTGAAAAAAATCGGGGCGATTATAGAACAGCCTAATTTTTATCCTTATCTGAATGCGGAGACGAATCTTAAAATTGTTGCCGAAATTAAAGGAACGCGGTATTCCAGAATTGATGAAGTGCTGAAAACGGTTAATCTTCTGGAAAGAAAAAAGGATCCTTTCCGAACGTATTCTCTGGGAATGAAACAGCGTCTTGCGATTGCTTCGGCGATGCTGAACAATCCGGAGGTTCTTATTCTGGATGAGCCTACAAACGGTCTTGATCCTGAAGGAATTATCCAGATCAGAGATATCATCAATAATATTGCAAAACAGGGCATTACGATTATTATTGCGAGTCACCTTCTTGATGAAATTGAAAAAATATGCAGTCATGTAATTGTTTTGAAGGAGGGAAATTCCATCTATTGCGGAAGGGTGGATGAGATGACCGCCAATAATGGTTATTTTGAATTGAAAGCAGACAACAATACATTACTTTTAAATGCACTGAATGAGCTGCAGTGGTTTACTGCGGTAAATCCGGAAGGCAATATTCTGAAAGCACAGATCCGTGATGACGCTTCTATTTCGGCTTCGGCGCTGAACCAGAAACTGGCTGAAAAAGGGATTTTCCTGTCTCATTTAACGAAGAAAAAACTGTCTCTTGAATCTCAATTCCTTGAACTTGTAAAAAACACAAAATAATCATGCTGAAATTACTAAAACTAGAATATTACAAAAACCTGAACTACAGACCGTTTAAGGTTTTTACGATCTTATATTTTGCGATTCTTATTACTTTGCTTTTCGTCGGACTGGTGGATTTTGATGCTTTCGGAGGAACAATTAATTTAAAGGAACAGGGAATTTATAATTTTCCGGGAATCTGGAATTTTACAACATGGATTGTTGCTTTGCTGAAGATTTTCTTAGGATTAATCATTGTTTTTTCGATTTCACAGGAATTCAGCAACCGGATGTTTAAGCAGAATACGATTGACGGTTTAAGCAGAAAGGAATTCATCAGCTCTAAATTGTTAACGATAAGCATTTTCACTATTATTTCCACGGTTATTGTATTTGCACTTACTTTGTTTTTGGGATATCAGTATTCCGATACGACAGATTCAGGAAAAGTTTTTGAAGAGGTTTTCTTTATTGGCAATTATTTTGTGAAGCTGTTTACCTTCTTCTGTTTTCTGATGTTTCTTTCGGTTTTGCTGAGAAAATCGGTCTTTGTTTTTCTTGCATTCTTTGTTTTGTGGATTGCAGAAAGCATTTTGTCGACCATAGAAGTTTTTTCAAAAGTAAGAGGAACACAGGAAGCGGAACGATTAAAGATTATGAAAGACGATTTCTTCATTAGTCATCTTTTTCCTCTGGAAAGTATGTCCAGTCTTATTCCCAATCCGATGATGCGTTTAAAAGCAGCGCAAATCTTTGGCGGAAAATATGAATTCCACTATCCTACCGAAAGCTTAATTGCGTGTCTGGTTTGGTGTGCGATTTTTATTTTCGGGTCGTACTGGATTCTCAGAAAGAAGGATTGGTAATTGATTTGAAACATTCAACACAATATATTCAGATTATTTTTTTTAGTGGTTCGTTTTTACGGATCACTTTTTTGTTTTTTGGCTTAAAATTTTCATTCAGATGAAATTAAATTATAACCATGAAAAAGATCTATTATTTTCCGGGACTGATCAGTGCTTTGCTGATTCCTGTTTTGTTTTGGTACTATGGGAATATGAAACTTGAAGAAGCTAATCTGCGTGTTATGGATATAGGAATTCCAGCGAAGCTTACAGGTAATAATTATCTATATAGCTTTGAACCTTTAAGAAACTGGGACTATAAACAGATAAAAGTTAATCCTAATACAGCTAAAGAAAATTCTAACTTGTATGTTTCGGAAATGAAAGCTCTTCAGAAAAGAAATCAAAAAGAAACAGGAATTGAGTTCATTCTTGATAAAAATAATACTTACGGAGACTTTGCTTCTTTACTAAATGATATGGAAATTGCAAAACAGGACACTTATGCTTTTGATATAGAAAAAACAGGACATGTATTTGCAGTTCATTATTATAAGGATCCAAACGCAAAAGAAGTTGAATGCCTTCTTTGTAATGATGCCATTTATACTTATGCAGAACCAACTTTTAAAGATAAATTTTTCAAACTTCCAAAAGAAGCTTTTTTCATTATTTTTGGATTTCTACTGTTTTTAAATATTTCCATGTTCAGCATTAAGGAAAATCTTCAAACTAAAAGAACGTTTGCATGAAAAAGATCTATTATTTTCCGGGACTGATCAGTGCTTTACTGATTCCTGTTTTGTTCTGGTATTACATTCATCCATATATTGATAAAACAGTTTACAATGTAGTTGACATTGGACTCCCTGCGAAACTTAGAAAAGACAATTATAATCAGAATGCTACCTTTGAACCACTAAGAAACTGGAATTACAAGAAAATTGCCGTTCCACCAAATGAAGCCAAAAATAATTCGGATTTTTTTGTTTCCGAAATCAAAGCAATGCAGAAAAGAAATGAGAAAAATTCCGGAATTGAATTTATTCTTTCTGACAAAAATACTTATGCAGATCTCATTTCCATTTTAAATGATATGCACATTTCGAAAAATGATATGTATGCTATAGATACAGAGAAAACCGGAAATATTTTTGCAGTTCATTATTATGTTGAACCAACTAAAGAAAAAGAATCCGAATATCTTTTGTGCAATGACTTGATTTGCGAAGTTGAAGAACCTACTTTTATGGATAAGTTTTTAGCCTTTAATCAACATTTCCAAACAGTTTTTGAAAATGTATCTGAACTTCCAAAAGGAGCTTACTATATTTTATTTGCTTTTCTATTGTTTCTGAATATTTCCATGTTAAGCATTAAAGAACGATTTCTGCTAAAACTCCGATAGATTCTTCAATGCGCTCCACTTCGTTCTGCTCCTTTCTGAATGACAGAGTATTAAATTTAAAGGGTAAACAT
The DNA here is from genome assembly GCF_014218905.1 of Chryseobacterium sp. C3. Lineage (NCBI taxonomy): Bacteria > Pseudomonadati > Bacteroidota > Flavobacteriia > Flavobacteriales > Weeksellaceae > Chryseobacterium > Chryseobacterium sp. C3. The sequence continues at coordinate 445,510 of NZ_JACLCU010000003.1, forward strand.
AAAAAGGCTGCCTTTCGGCAGCCCCTTCAATCACCTCTTCACTTAACACTTACTTTTTATCTTTATCGAGTAAAGAAATATATTCTCCGTAACCTTTTTCCTGCATTTCTGCTTTCGGAATAAACTTCAGAGAAGCAGAATTGATGCAGTAACGAAGTCCGCCTTTGTCTGCAGGACCATCATTGAAAACGTGTCCCAAATGCGCATCTCCTGTTTTACTTCTCACCTCCACTCTCGTCATTCCGTGAGAACGGTCTAACTTCTCTTCGATTAATTTTTTGGTAATAGGCTTAGAAAAACTTGGCCAACCACAACCGGATTCGAATTTATCTGTTGAGATAAACAAAGGTTCTCCTGTGGTAATATCTACGTAAATTCCCTCTCTCGTTTCATCCCAGTATTCGTTCTCGAAAGCTCTTTCCGTACCGTTTTCCTGAGTAACGTTATACTGTTCGGCAGTCAGTTTTTCTTTTAAAGCTTTTTTATCCTGCTTCTGATATTTGGTTTCGTTAGTTCCCTTTGTTTCTTTTTTTGGCGGATTGGCGTTTCTTGCCATTTCAAACAATCCCGGTTCGATGTGGCAGTATCCTCCCGGATTTTTATCCAGATAATCCTGATGATAATCTTCCGCTTTATAGAAATTCTTCAAAGGAATGGTTTCCACCACGACAGGTTTGCTGTAATTTTTAGCCAGTTTTGCCACTTCAGCTTTTACGATCGCTTCCGTTTCTTTGTCTGTGGAATAAATTCCTGTTCTGTATTGGTTTCCTCTGTCATTCCCCTGTTTATCAATGCTTGTAGGATCTATGGTTTTAAAATACAGATCAATTAATAGTTTTAAATCTACTACTTCAGGATCATATTTTACTTTTACGGTTTCGGCAAAACCTGTGGTGTGGCTTACCACTTCCTCATATGTAGGATTTTTTGTATTTCCGTTGGCATAGCCTACTTCTGTTCCTACTACTCCGCGAACCTGCTGAAAAAAGTGCTCGGTTCCCCAGAAACATCCTCCTGCAAAATAAACTTCTTTTACATTTTTGTTGTCCATAATGGTCTCATTTTCTTTTTTATTCTCTGTGGATTTTTGCTTGGCATCTCCACAGCTTGTCGCAAAAACTGCTATTCCCAGTACTACACTGAGCAGAATTAGTATGTTCTTCATTTTTATTTTATTATTCATTTTTTCACATTTAAAATCATTAAACCAAATCCTAAAAGCATCAGATCTTTTACGATAAAAAAATCTGTTACAGGAATTCCGTCTACCATTTTCCAAACTCCGGGAGTTGTAAATAAATAGCTCAAAGTAGTAAGGAAGGTAACGATCATTCCGATGGCGGCGTACTTTCTGAGTGATGCAAATTTCACACTAAAAATTAAAAGTAATGCAATGATAATTTCTATCACTCCGATAGCATTAGACACTGCCTGAATGCTTACAATATCATATACGAAAAAAGTAAGGAAATGGTTTTCTACCAAAGGTTTTATCGCGTTCGCTTCTGTGGGTGTGAATTTGAAAATTCCGATCCAGAGCAGAATAATGGCAGCTCCGAAAAGTGAGATGTAATACCCTGCTTTTCCGGCAAGGTTTCTGTTATCGATTTTAAGTGTAGTTCCGTTCATTTTTTAAGATTTTGAGTTAATACTTTGTTATTTTCAAAAGTATAGTCGGAACGTTTTCAAAATCCTGACAAAAAATTTCTTAAATATCTAATTTTTTAATCATTTTATCTTTAAAATCCTGAATTTCAGAATCCTGAATTTTACTTTTTTCTTCATTAAAAAGTTTTCTTTTTAAAATTTCATCTAAAATTTCCAGCTTTTCTTTATAAGCTCTGCACCATTTACAGATTTTCAGATGCATGGAAAGTTTTCGATTCTCTTTTGAAGAAATATTGCCTGCGTTTCTTTTTTCCATGAGCATGGTCGCTTCACTGCATGGTAAAAATAGGATATGGATTAGTTTTTTTAACATTTTAAAAGCATTTATAATTGAGCAAACCAGTTAAATTCCAGACATTCTCTGAGCTGCATTCTGCCTCTCTGCAGAATCTTCCAAAGATTAGTCGTAGAAATATTCAGTTCCTGACTTACTTCGGGTGCTTTTTTTTCTTGAAGATAATACATTTTCATCGGAAGTTTCCACCGAATGGGCAATTCTTCCAGGCAATCCTCCAATGTTGTATTAAATTCTGTATCATCTAAAAGTTCTGTTCCTTTATTTTCAGCATTCCAGTCATTCAGCACATCGTCATTTTTCCACGATCCGGTTTCATCAAAAAAATGATCCAGTCTTATCTGTGGTTCCGATTTGTATTTTCTGCGGTAAAAATCGGCAACCTTTCTGTTTAGAATCGTCATTAACCACGTTAAAGGCTGACTTTTCCCTTCAAAAGATTCGTATGACGAAAAAGCAGAGATAAAAACCTCCTGAACGACATCTTCCGCCTCCACTCTATCCGACAGCAGATAAACTGCTCTTCTCAGCAACTGCCCGGAATACCGATCGATCCAGTTCTTAATGGTTTCATTTTTTGTCATTGATTTAAATTTATAAAAAAATCAGCACATTTTTACAGTTAAAAACGAATATAGAAAGTTAAATGGTAAACTGCAAAGTTTTCATCAAACTTATCTGAACGTTGTATTTGTCCTGCTGAAAGCATCTAAGCAATACTATCAAACATAGCTACAAATCCTGACACCAATAACCCGATTCTGATAAAATTATATCTCGTGTTGTGCAATTTACATGCTTTCATCATGACAAATGATGGTTTATTATGATAAATGGTGAAAATTATGACCGTAATTTAGCCCCGATTGCAATGAAAATCCCGCAGTGAAGCGGCGGAGCAAAGCGGAGCCGCGCAATGAGGAATTGCAATGGAAAGCGGGAAAAAGCTCCTGAAAATGTTTCAGATTATTATACAAATCTTAGCAAAAGTATCAAATATTTAAAACTAAATCACTCAAAAACATTAAATTTGCATCTTATCAAAATTGTAAAAAGCAAAGCAATATATAGTATTATGACATCACAAGAGATTCGTCAAAAATTTTTAGATTATTTTAAAAGTAAAGAACACCTTATCGTTCCTTCGGCTCCTATTGTGCTGAAAGACGATCCTACCCTAATGTTTTCCAACTCGGGAATGACGCAGTTTAAAGATTATTTTTTAGGTTATAAAGAGCCTAAAGCCCCAAGAATTGCCGATACCCAGAAATGTTTAAGAGTTTCCGGAAAGCACAATGATCTGGATGATGTAGGTAGAGATACCTATCACCACACCATGTTTGAAATGTTGGGGAACTGGTCTTTTGGTGATTATTTTAAAAAACATGCTATTGCTTTTGCCTGGGAATTGCTGACGGAAGTGTACGGAATTCCTAAAGAGAATCTTTACGTAACCATTTTCGAAGGAGATGCTTCCGAAAATCTGGAAAGAGATCAGGATGCTTATAATTTCTGGAAATCCCACATTTCTGAAGATAGAATCATTAACGGAAACAAGAAGGACAATTTCTGGGAAATGGGCGCAAGCGGACCTTGTGGACCGTGTTCTGAAATTCACGTTGACTTGAGAACTCCGGAAGAAAAAGCTAAAGTTTCCGGTCTTGAATTGGTGAACAATGACCATCCTCAAGTGGTGGAAGTCTGGAATCTCGTTTTTATGGAATTCAACAGAAAAGCTGATGGTTCTTTGGAAAAACTTCCTGCACAACATGTTGATACCGGAATGGGCTTCGAACGTCTTTGTATGGCGCTTCAGGGAAAATCCTCCAATTATGACACCGATGTTTTTACCCCTTTAATTGCTAAAGTGGAAGAACTTTCAGGAAAAAAATATACCGGAATTTTAAAAGACGAAAAGGATATTGCGATTCGTGTTGTGGTAGACCATATCAGAGCAGTTTCTTTTGCCATTGCGGACGGACAATTGCCTTCAAGCGGAGGTGCAGGTTACGTTATCCGAAGAATTTTAAGAAGAGGGGTTTCCTATTCTTACAGATTCTTAGACATGAAAGAACCTTTCCTTTATAAATTGGTTGCCGTTCTTCAGGAACAAATGGGTAAATTCTTCCCTGAACTTGAAAAACAGGGAGCTTTGGTTACAGAAGTGATCAAAAGCGAAGAAGAATCTTTCTTAAGAACCATTGAAAATGGATTGATAAGAGTTGAAAAATTAATTCAGCAGACCATTGAAAGCAATTTGAAGGTACTTCCAAGCAATGAAGTTTTTGAATTATATGACACTTACGGCTTTCCGGATGATTTAACGAGAATTATTGCTGAAGAAAAAGGCTTAACGATTGATGAAGCAGGTTTTGAAGCGAGAAAGAAAGAGCAACAGGATCGTTCAAGAGGCGGTGCTGAACAAAAAGTCCACGACTGGGTAATTCTTGAGGAAAAAGCAGAAAATTTTGTAGGCTACGACCAATTAGAATCTGAAACTTACATTACAAGATACCGAAAAATAGAAAATAAAGACGGAGAATTTTATCAGGTGGTTCTAAGTGAAACGCCTTTCTATCCGGATGGCGGCGGACAGGTTGGAGATAAAGGTCTTCTTGAAAATGCCACGGAAAGTTTTGAGGTTCTGGAAACCAAAAAAGAAAACGGGCTGATTATTTCGTTAATTAACGGTCTTCCTAAAGATGCAGGAGCAGTTTTCTATGCTAAAGTAAATACAGCGGAAAGAAAAAATTCTCAGGCAAACCACTCTGTAACGCACTTACTGCATGAAGCGCTAAGAGAAGTTCTGGGAACGCATGTGGAACAGAAAGGTTCTTACGTAGGTCCCGATTATCTGCGTTTCGACTTCTCTCATTTCAACAAAATGACGGAAGAAGAACTGGCTTTGGTAGAAAATAAAGTGAATGCAAAAATCAAAGAAAGTATTGCGTTACAGGAGTTCAGAAGCATCCCGATTCAGGAGGCTTTAGACAAAGGTGCAATGGCTTTGTTTGGCGAAAAATACGGAGACAGTGTAAGAATGATCCAGTTTGGAAGCTCGAAAGAACTTTGTGGTGGAACTCATGTAAAAAACACCAGCGAAATCGGTCATTTTAAAATTCTTTCCGAAAGTTCTGCAGCTGCGGGAATCAGAAGAATTGAAGCGATCTCCGGAGACGAATCTGAAAAATATTTCAAAAATCTTGAAAAGCAGGTTGCTGAACTTTCTCAGTTGTTAAAATCCAAAGACATCATCCGTTCGATTGAAAAGCTGATGGAAGAAAATGCTTCTTTAAAATCGGAAGTGGAAGCTTTCAAGAAAGAAAAAGCAAAAGGAGAAATCGGCGACTGGAAAAATGCTTATGAACAAAAAGGAGACAAGCAGCTTTTGGTAAAGAAAACGTCTCTTGATGCAGGTTCTGTAAAAGATATCGTATTCCAGTTGAAGAGAGAAATCCCGACTTCAGTAACGATTATCCTTTCTGATGCAGACGGAAAACCAATGATTACAGTGGGTGTTTCAGATGATCTGGCTGCAAATTATCAGGCAGGAGCTATCGTAAAAGATTTAGCAAAGGAAATCCAAGGCGGCGGCGGCGGAAATCCGGGTTTTGCAACGGCAGGAGGAAAAAATCTTGACGGATTGGAGAATGCCTATCAGAAAGCTTTGAATATTTAGACAAACTTAAAACGTCAATAAAGTTATTATAAAAATCAGTTGTACCATCTTTGCGTACAGCTGATTTTATTTTTAACAAAAGATTATATTTTTTCGTACCGTTTTGTAACCTTCTTATTTTTAGTTTTGTCTTATCTATAAAAAAGACTAATGACAAAATATCTATCTTCCCTGTTTTTGTTTGTTTCGGTAGTGTTTTTCGCACAAAATCAGCTGAAAGTTATCAGTAAAGCGGACAAAAAGCCTGTTCACAATGCAGCAGTTTACTGTGATGACGCACTTCTTGGGAAAACCGATTTTAACGGCAATCTATCCTTCAAAACAAAATGTAAAAAGGTAGAAATTCTTGCCAGCAATTTTCAGGATGTGATGGCGGAAGTAAAACCTTCTATGGACGTTTCTATGCAGCCTTTGTCTGAAAAAATGGGCAATATTGATAAAATCGTTATTCAGGATAAAAGTGATCCGAGAGCGTTGAAAATTTTGGATGAAGTGAATAAAAGAGCCAAGGAAAATTCACCCAAATCATTGGACTCCTACAATTTTAAATCGTATTCCAAGTTTTCTATTGATGTAGATAAAGATTCTGTAGATACGTATAAAAACTTTTTGGCAGTAAGAAAAGACTCGCTTTCTAAGGTTGATAAAAAAGACCTTAAGCAAACGGAAAAAGAGAAAAAAGATTCTTTGATTGGAGAAGATCTTATTGAGGCGACCACCGAAAGCCAGTTGTTTCTTTGGGAGAAAGCTGCAGAATACAAATATTCTAAAAGTTTCGGGGAAAAAACCAATATCATTGATAACAGAATGTCGGGGTTCAAAAATCCGATTTATGAGGCTTTAGCCATCAATATTTCTAATCTTGACAGAACACCAAGACAGCTTAGACCCGAAAACAGAAAGTTATTCAATTTTTATCTTTCCGATACTTTACAGCTTGAAGGAAGAAAAACTTTTGTGATTAAATTCAAGGAAATCACCGATAAAAAGAAGCAAAATCCGAGAAAATTCAACGGGAAAATCTATATTGATTCCGAAACTTATGCTTTGAAAAAATTTGAAAGCCAGAGCAAGAAACAAAATGAAGGAGATATTGTTTCGGTTTGGAAACCTATTGACGGAAAGTGGTTCTTAGACTACGAAAACATGAAAGTAAAAATGGGAAGCCAGAGTTTCGAGACTTCTAAAAAAGACAGTCTGAAACCCGGAGAAAAAACGAAATACAACAAAAAGAATTTCGGAAATTATCTATATGTCAAAAACCGTTTCTTCGATTTTGAAATCAATAAAGAACAAAAAGCATCCGACTTCAAAGGCTACTCTCTTGAAATGAAAAACTCGGACGGAAGTCTTCTTTCCCAGTACAGAACGGACAGTCTTACCGCGAGAGAAAGTGCAACCTATACCAAAATAGACAGTTTTGTGGAAAAGCATGATTTTGAAAAAAAGCTGAATACATTAACACAGCTTTTAAGAGGAAATCTGCGGTATAAATTCATCGATTTTGATCTTACAAAGTTCTTCAGTTACGATAAATACCAAGGTATTCGTCTGGGAGCAGGAATTAAGCTGAATGAAAAATTCAACAAAACATTTTCTCCGGACGGTTATTTCGGTTACGGATTTAAAGACCATACCTGGAAATACGGTTTAGGGCTTGATGTAAGATTATCAGACAAAAGAACGTCTGTTTTCAGGATCGATTATTTGGATGATGTGTTCGCAGCCGGAAGATTCAGCAACAATATGTGGGACATGATGATGAAATTTTCAGACATCAATCTGGATCTTCACAACTCAACTTTTTACAAAAACCAGAAATGGGGAGCTTCTTTCCTTTATGATATTTCGAATTCTTTAAGCGTGAAAATTGCGGTGAATAAAGAGAAGCAACAGGCTCTTTTTGATTATCAGTATAAAAATCTGGGAAGCAGTTTCGATAATACAAGCGCCACTTTATCCCTAAAATTCTCGCCGAATGACAAAAATATCATGACGCCAAGCGGAAAGTTTACTTATGAAAAAGGATATCCGCAAATCTTCATGAATTACGAAAAAGGATTTGAAACGTTAGGCGGAGATCTGGATTATCACAGAGTGGATGCGCTAATTATTCATCAGTTCAGATCAAAACTGGGCACCACCAACATTAAACTTTTCGGAGGAATTTCTTCAGGAAATGCACCGATCTGGAAAAACTTTGAAATCGCCGGACAAACCGATGCAAACAAAGACAAATGGACTTCGAGCATTACGACACCTTCCAATCTGGGATTTGCAACCATGCCTTCGGGAACATTTTTCACCGATAAATTTGCAGCCTTCAAGATATCACAGTCTCTTCCTTTCAGGTTTAAAACTTTCGGATCAAGATATTCCAGTATCGAACTCGAATATCAGGCGGCGATCGGAAACATGAAAAACAGACAGGATCATCAGTTTCAGTTTCAGGTGCTGGATCATTATTATCAGGAAGCCGGAGTTATCTGGAACCGTTTTCTGGGAAGAAACTTTGGGGTAGGATTTTCTTACCGTTTAGGATATTATCAGACCTCAGAATTTAAAGATAATTTTGCTCTTAAGTTCAGATTTAATCTTTTAAACTAAGACCTATTTCAAAATAATTATCTGCAAAATAGAAACAGAAGCTTTCGGGTTTCTGTTTTTTTATTATCTTTCTTAAAAAATAACCATGAAACATATGCTTACTGAGTGTTTCTCTGCAATATTAATTTCTTCTAATACAAAAAGAATCCCGTCCTTTGATTGAAGATGGGGAGTTTGAGCCTTATTTTTTAAAAGATATTTCCAATGAATGATCCCATTAATATCAATTAACAAAACTTTTGCGGGACAATAAATATTAGTAATTTTGGCAAGGTTTTCTATGAAAAGGATTTTACTGTTTCTATGTTTTTCAATCTGTATTTTTGGTTTTTCACAATCGAAAGTTACTCCTATTGAAACCGTTATCATTGAAGACAAAAGTGATCCGAGAGCACTGGAAATCCTTAATAAAGTGAATCAGTATTTCCATGAGAACTCTCCCAAAACGCTGGATTCCTATTATTACAAATCTTACGAAAAAATTTCTCTCGATATCGACGAAGACAGCATCTCGCAATACAAAAAATTCTTCGAAGAAACCGGAATGTTCAAAAAAAAGCGGGAAAAAGATTCTTTAAACAACATTACCGCGCGAAAAATATTCTCGAAAAGCAAACTGTTTCTCTGGGAAAGAGCACAGGAATTTCTGTATTCTAAAAAATACGGCGAGAAGATCAATATTCTGGATAACAGAATTTCCGGTCTCAAACAGCCTATTTATGAAATGATCGCGCTTCAGCAAAGCAACAGAGACAAAATCCCGGATCAGATTAAAAAAGAAAACCGAGGACTGTACCGTTTCTTTCTCACCGATACCATTGAAATGGACGGAAGAAAAAATTTCGTTATCCGTTTCAGGGAAGTGAATTACAAAAAACCCGATAAAAAAAGAAAATACAACGGTGCTATTTATGTAGATACCGAAACCTACGGCGTAAAAAAAATTGAAAATTTCAGCAAGAATAAAAACGACGGAATTATTACCAGTTCGTGGATTTTTTTCAACGACAAATGGTTTCTGGCATATGAAACCGTAAAGCTGAAAATGAGCGATATGCAGATGGAAAACGAAAATGCTGAAGAAAAAACCGATAAGAAAAGCAAAAAAACTTTCGGAACCTATGCGTTTCTTACATCGCGGTATTTCGATTATCATTCCCCTGCGGAAAATAATCAAAATGACTTTAAAGGCTACACTTTTTCAGTAAAAAATATCGACGGAAAAACCTTAGATCAATACCGAACCGATCCTCTTACCGAAAGAGAAAAAAACACCTATAAAACGATCGACAGTCTCGGAAAAATCTACAATATCGACCGTAAAGCAAGAGTTTTGGGCGGTTTGTTCCTAAACGGACAGATTAAAGTGGGGGTGGTAGATTTTGCAGTGGACGAAATCGTCAATTACAATCTTTACGAAGGCTTCAGAGTTGGATTAAAAGCAAAACTTAATGAAAATTTCAATCCGTATTTTTCTCCGGATTACCTTTTTGCTTACGGTTTTAAGGATGATAAATGGAAATACAGGATTGGTCTTGATATCAAAACAACGCTGGAAAAAGACTCTTATTTCCGGCTGGATTATTATGATGATGTAACAGCTTCCGGTGAATTTTACAGAAGACTCTGGAGCTTTAAAATGAGAACGGCAAACTATGGAAATAACCTGAACAACGACCGATATTACCGTTACAAAGGAGCTTCTGTGTCTTACCTGAATGATGTTACCAATGGATTAACACTGGTTTTTGCTGCCCGAAGAAATCTGGAAGAAGCAATGTTTGATTATTCTTTCCGTGGAAGAGGTCCTTCTTTTGATAATTTTAATACCCTGTTTACGTTAAAATATTCCCCAAATTCTACGAATATTATGACGCCGCAGGGAAAATCACTGATCGATCAGAAATATCCCGAATTGTACTTTAATTACGAACAGAGCTACAAAATATTTGGCGGAGATTTCGATTATACCCGATTTGATGCGCTTTTAATTCATAACTTTAAAACCATGTTTGGAACCACCGGCTTCAGACTCTACGGCGGAATGGTTTTCGGAGAGGCTCCGATCTGGAAAAATTTCACCATGAACGGGCTTGCTTCTTCAAGGAAAGATTTTAATTTTAACCTAACTTCTTTCTTAGGATTTGCCACTCTGGAAGGGGGGAAATATTACAATGACCGGTTTATTGCGTATTATTTCACGCATAAAATTCCTTGGTATTTTAAAAGCTTCGGGCAGAATATTTCAAGCTTCGACTTTGTGTTAAGAGGAACAACGGGAAATATGAAGCATCCCGATTACCACCAGTTCAGATTCCGTCCTTTGGATCATCTTTATCAGGAAGTCGGTCTGGAATGGAATAATTTCCTATCAACCTACTTTAATCTGGGATTATTTTACAGGGTTGGATATTACACCACTCCTAATTTTAAACAAAATTTTGCAGTTCAGTTTAAATTAAAAATTCTGGATTTTTAAAAAATAAAACAGCTAAAAATAAAAGATAAATGCAGAAAATCGAAATAAAAGCAGAGCAGTTTTTTGAATTGCTGAAATTAAAAGATACTTCAATGTGGGAAATTTTTGCCCAAATGATCGATGGCAACGAAAAGGAAATCATCTTTCTGGATAACGAAGATAAAATCCTCTTCAATTATATTCTTCCTTCCACACCGGAGAAAATGGAGGAAGACCGAAAAGAATTTTCAAAACAGTTTGCAGATAAGCTTGCGAATCTGAATTAAACTTTTAGAAACGTATTTCTTCTTATTTAAAGTTTAACCTTAACTTAAACTTCATTTTTTGTTTATTTTGTGTTAAATTTTAAAAGTGTAATCAAATCATTAAAAAATTCAAGATGAAAAATTACCTATTATCTGCACTCAGTGTATTTATTTTTGGTACTTTTAGCGCTCAATCCTATCAAAAACCTTTGGTTTCTGCTATTAAAGAAGTCGATCTTCGCAAGGATATGTATGATCTTGCAGCCGATCAGTTTCTGGGTCGTGAAGCAGGAACTTTAGACGAACTTAAAGTATCAATGTGGCTTGCTGACAGAGCCAAGGAAGCAGGAATGAAACCAGCCGGAGATAACGGAACTTTCTTTCAGTTTTTCGATATGTACAGACATCAGGTAATTCCGCAGAGCAGTCTGAAAATTGGTGACAATTCTTTAAAATTATGGAAAGATTTTCTTGTTGCGGAACCCGTAAATGCAAACATCGATTCTGAAATTGTTTATGCCAGAAATGCCGAACCTGAAGATTTATCAAAATTAAATATTAAAGGGAAAATTCTCGCCGTAAATGCATCTGACAAGAATATTGAAAAGGAAATGACGCTTTTCGTAAGAAGATATCCCGGTTTTGTAAGAACAAAATACTATAACAAAGCATCTGAACTGGGAGCAAAAGGAATCATCTTCATTACAGACGAAACATCGGATAAAAGCTGGGTTGAAGTTTTACCGCAAATGACCAGAGGTTCTTACGGAGTAGAAGGTTTAAGAGAAAGTGTGACGAATAATATTCCGGTTTTATGGATTAAAAGAGAAAATTCTGACTGGGTAAAAAACAATCCTAAAATTTCGCTGCACCTCATCACAGAAACGTATAAATATCCTTCCGTAAACATCATCGGAAAAATAGACGGTACAGATCCTAAACTTAAAAACGAATTTGTTTTAATCAGCGGACATCAGGATCACGACGGAATAAGACATCCTGTAAAAAACGATACAATTTACAACGGCGCAGATGATAACGCAAGTACCTGTGTTGCGATGTTGGCAATGGCAAGAGCCTATAAAAAACAGCCTTCAAAACGCAGTATTCTCTTTGTTTTTCATGGTGCTGAAGAAAGAGGTTTGCTGGGTTCGAGATGGCATGCAGCGCATCCTGTAGTGCCAAAAGAAAATATTGTTGCCGTTCTTAATGGGGATATGATCGGGAGAAATGATAATAATGAAGCTGCGCTTCTGGGAGGAAACCCTCCTCACAAAAATTCTGAAGAATTGGTAAAAATGGCTGAAGATGCCAATAATGAGAGTACGAAATTCAGGTATCTGAAAGATTGGGATTCGCCGAAGCATGCAGAATATTTTTATTTCAGAAGCGATCATTTACCCTACGCAAAAGCAGGAATTCCTGCAATATTTTTCACGAGTGTTCTGCACGATCAGTATCATACGCCGCAAGATGAATCGGAAAACATTAATTACAAAAAGCTGTATAAAATGACGGAATGGATGTACCGAACTTCATGGAAAGCAGCCAATGAAACCGAACGTCCGAAAGTGATTTCTAATTTTACACTGGAAAGATAAATTTAGAACTATAAAAAAGCTGTCTCAAAAGTCAGTTTTTTGACTTTTGAGACAGCTTTTTTGTTTTTTAATCATGAAAATCCGACGATTCGGACTATTTAATTTCTCAAAAATCTATTTAAAGTTTTCTTAGCTTCCAAAACATCATGAACTCTCAAAATTTTTGCGCCCTGCTGCAAAACTTTCAGATGGAGTTTTTGAGTTTCTTCATTAATGTCCAGAGGAGATTTTCCTAAAGGTTTATAAATGAAAGATTTTCTTGAAATACCGATCAGTAAAGGGAATTTTCCGAATCCTAAATACTGTACTTCGTCAATCATTTTCATTTGATCTTCCACTGTTTTACCAAATCCGAAACCGGGATCAAGGATCAGATCTTTCACACCTAACTTGAGCAATTCTGCCGTTTTTTCTGAGAAATAACGATTTTCTGAAAGAATAATATCTTCAAATTGTATCTTATCGTGCATCGTCTCATACGTAGGATTTACGTGCATCAGAATATACGGCAGCTTTGTTTCTGCAACAGTTTCAAACATTTTATCATCATACTGACCGCCGGAAATATCATTGATCAGATCAATGCCCTCATTAAAACCAAATTTTACGGTTCCGGAATAAAATGTATCCAAAGAGATCAAAGCTTCCGGAAATTCTTTTTTAATGAGAGAAATGATATTTCCGATTCTTCGGATTTCCTCTTCAGAAGTCAGAAATTCTGCATTCGGTCTTGTGGATTGCGGTCCGATGTCGATGATTTCAGCACCATCTTTCAGCATTTTTTCAGTCTGTTCCAGCGCAGATTTTTCATTGTTAAATTTTCCGCCGTCTGAAAAAGAATCCGGAGTGAGATTGAGAATTCCCATGATTTTCGGGGCTGATAAATCTATTAATCTTCCATTGCAGTTGATGGAGTGAAAGTGTTCAACGGTTTGAGTGTTGGAGAATGACAGAGCTGGGAAGCCTGATGGTTTATGAGTAAACATTTTGGAATTACAAATTGAGTTTATTCTACAAAAATAACATAAAAAAGAAACGCACAAATCTGAAAATATCATTTAAATGCCCATTAACCACACCATAGATAAACGCTCCTCCCTCAAACTCATAAACGCTCTCACCCAAAAACGCCCAAACTCTCCTATTCCGAACCCCTCCAACACACAAAAATTCGTATATTTGGAAGATTAAGAGAATTTATGTCACAAACATCAGTACAGTTCGGGAAAGTTATCAGTCAGTGCCGCGAATTATTCAGCAAAAAATTACAGGATTACGGCGCAGCTTGGAGGGTTTTAAGACCAAGCTCAATTACGGATCAGATTTACATTAAAGTCAACAGAATCCGCACGTTACAAATGACTGACAAAAAAATGGTAGACGAAAGCGAAGAGGATGAATTCATCGCCATTGTGAACTACTCCATCATCGGACTGATTCAGCTTGAAAAAGGTTTTTCCAACGATTTTAATGAAAATAAAGAAGAGATTTTAAAGCTTTACAATCATTATGCGACCGAAGCACAGCAATTAATGGAAAGAAAAAACCATGATTACGGTGAAGCCTGGAGAGACATGAGAATTTCTTCGATTACGGATCTTATTTATCAAAAAGTTTTAAGAACCAAGCAAATCGAAGACAATCAAGGCGTTACTCTTGTTTCTGAAGGATTGGACGCCAATTATTTTGATATGCTGAATTATGCGGTGTTCTGTCTGATAAAATTTTCTGAAAAAACAGCCAGTGTAGAATAAAAAAAAATTAATTATGATAAAAGGTTTATTACGATTCCTACTTGCGATTATTTTCATCCTTTCAGGATTTGTAAAAGCGGTTGATCTGGTTGGTTTTTCCTTTAAAATGGAAGAATACTTTGCCCCGAATGTTTTTAATATGCCGTTTTTCGAGAAATTTGCACTGCCGCTTTCCATATTTGTAGTGGTTTTGGAACTTCTTCTGGGCTTTATGCTTTTGATTAAACTGAAACTTAAATTCACGCTTTCTGCATTAATTGCACTTTGTATTTTCTTTGGTTTCCTTACCTTTTATTCTGCCTATTACAATGTGGTAACAGATTGCGGATGTTTTGGAGATGCCATTAAATTTACACCGTGGCAGAGTTTTATTAAAGACATTGTGCTTCTGGTAGGATTAATTGCTGTTTTTATTCTTTACAGAAAAGATTTTAAGAAAAAAGATGCGTACAGCTACAGTGCAAAGAAAGAGAGAGGAAATAAATTCAAATATATTCTTCTGGGCATTTTTTCTGTTGCCATGATTGTAGTGGGTGCTTATGGAATTATTCATGAACCTGTTATCGATTTCCGCGATTATAAAATCGGAACCGATCTGAGAGCTGAAAAAGCTAAAATTGCTAAAAATCCGTCCCAGTATAAAACGTTTTATTCCCTGAAAAACTCTAAGACCGGAGAAGTTCTGAAAGTGAATCAGGATGATTATATCAAAAAGACAGAATATTGGGCAGAAGGATCGCCCTGGAAAATAGAGGAAGGAAAGAATGAATCTGTTCTGGTAAAAGAAGGCTACAAATCTGAAATTGCAAAATTCAAGCTTGAAGATACTACGGGAATGGATATGACTCAGGAAGTTATCAATGCTCCGAAAGCTATTTTAATTTTCACGTACTATCCTCAAAATGTTTCTCCGGAAATGATCAGACAGCTTGAAGCTAAAATAAAAACTCGGGGTACAACTGCTGTTTACGGAGTTTCAACGCTTCCGAATACCTTTAAAACCATTAAAAATTTGATGATGGATGCTACAGCAATTAAAACCATCGCAAGAAGCAATCCTTTTATACTGGTTCTGGAAAACGGAAAAATTGTTGACAAACAGCCTGCAAAAGATTATCTGAAATAAAAAAACACTAAAATTTAAACTATATCAATGCAAAAGTCTAACAAACCCATTGCCGGTTATCATTTATTGATGATTCTTTCTTCTGTAGACGGAGAATTTGCTCCGGAAGAAGGAATGCTTGTTCAGCAGTATTTAGCCGATGAATTTCCTTTTAAAATGAATCTTGATAATGAGCTTGAAACCATTGCCCTGCTTCAGCCGGAAGAATGGAAAGATCATTTTGAATTTCACGCGCGTTGTTTCTACGACGATTCTACAGAAGAGGAAAGAACAAGTTTCATCCAGTTTGCGAAAACGCTGATTAAGGCGGATAATAAAGTGACGGATGAAGAGCATACTTTTTATACGCTTTTGAAAAATCTTTGGAATATTAATCGATAATTGAGTCATTAGAAGTTAGAAATTCGTTTCTGACTTTTAGTTTTTAACTTTAAAATAAAAGAAACTATGAGAAGAAAAATAGTTGCAGGAAACTGGAAAATGAACAAAAATGTAATTGATGCCCAACAATTAATGGTTCAGTTACTAAGCTATAAAAACAATAATACTACGAACTGCGAAGTATGGATCGCTCCTCCGTCTCTGTATCTGATGATGGCAAAAGATGTTTTTGAAAAGGATGAAATCGGCGTTTTCGCACAGGATATCAGTGAACATGAAAGCGGAGCGTACACAGGAGAAATCTCTGTAGATATGCTGGAATCTATTGATGCAACAGGTTCTTTAATCGGGCATTCTGAAAGAAGACAATATCACGGAGAAACAGATTCTCACTGCAACAGAAAGGTAAAATTAGCTTTGGATAAAGGTTTGATTCCTGTTTACTGTAACGGGGAAACATTGGAACAGAGAAAAGCAGGACAGCATTTTGAAGTGGTGAAAAATCAGACTGAAGTAGCTCTTTTCACGCTTACCGCAGAGGAAATTAAAAAAGTAGTGATCGCTTACGAACCAGTTTGGGCAATCGGAACCGGAGAAACAGCGACGCCGGAACAGGCACAGGAAATCCACGCTCACATCAGAAGCATTATCGCCGCAAAATACGGACAGGAAGTTGCTGATGAAGTTTCTATTCTTTACGGAGGCTCTGTAAAACCGGATAATGCAAAGGAAATATTCTCTCAACCTGATATCGATGGTGGTCTAATTGGTGGAGCTGCTTTAAAACTGGAAGATTTTTCTAAAATTATTGAGGCTTTCAACTAATAGCAAGTAAAGCTGTGAAAAAATTTATACTGCTGTTTCTGGGAATATTATTATTTGACATTCTTTATGTATTTATCTACGACCAGTTTTTCATCGGTTAAAACCTGAATTTTTACAGTATCCGTTATCGATAATTAAAGTTTTGGCGAGCTCACCTGCAGTATTGTTTGATCCGTTACTGCCCTTTTATGCGCCAATTCCTTTTTATAAGGTATTCCTGATACTTTTAGGAAATGTTTTCATACAGACATTTTTGATTTACAGGATGTTCTTTAAAAAGAGAAGATCTACAGAAAATGAAAAATAAAATCCGGCGGCATCTTCGATGCCGCCGGATTTTTTATAATCAGAGTTTGTAAAATTAAAGTTTGTGCTTTTGTATTTTAGATGGTCTGCTCTTCATGCTTTCCTTCTTTGATCTCCTCGACCATCTTTGCATTAAAGGCTGGAAGATCTTTCGGAGTTCGGCTTGTTACCAAACCATGATCTACTACAACTTCGCTGTCTTCCCAGTTCGCTCCCGCATTTTTAAGATCTTTGTTGATTGAATCTACCGATGTCATTTTTCTTCCTTCAACTACTTCGGCGTTAATAAGAATCTGTGGTCCATGACAAATGGCTGCAACAGGTTTATGCTGTTGGAAAAAATCTCTTACGAAAGATAAAGCAGTTTCGTTGGTTCTTAACTGATCCGGATTGATAACGCCACCCGGTAAAACCAATGCATCATAGTCTGAAGCGTTGGCTTCATCTAAAGTTTTATCAACATTGTATTCCTTTCCCCAGTCTTTTTCTACCCATGCTTTGATGGTTCCGGATTCCGGACTGATGATGTGGGCTGTCCAACCCTGCTGTTCTAAATGTTCTTTTGGAGATTTCAATTCGCTTTCTTCAAATCCATGTGTTGCTAAAATTGCAATTTTCTTTGACATAATTTTATGATTTAAGTGTTGTACCGGTTATCTTGAAAAAATGATACCGTTTTTATCCTTACATTTTATAAAATTTGTTAAAGTATTTATTTTGGGACTGAAAATTACTTTTATTACTATTGATGTTAAAATTTATAAATCCGACTTCTATCCTAGCCCGGATTGCAGCAATTGTCTGAGCTCGTTTCTAATATTTAGGGTTGCGGCGGCTCCGCCGCCGCAACCCTAAATATTAGAAACAGCGAGTGCGGAAAGCCGGAAAAAGCTCCTGATATATTTCAATAAAAAACGCACCAAAATCAATTGATGCGTTTTCTTATTATTTTTACAAAAATTATTTTTTGTCTTTAGATCTCTGTAAAACTTCGTCTACCATTCCGTATCCTTTTGCTTCTTCGGAAGTCATCCAGTAATCTCTGTCGGAAGCTTTTTCTACCCAGTCATAAGTCTGTCCTGAGTGCTCTGAAATAATTTCATAAAGCTCTTTTTTAAGCTTTAACATCTCTCTTAAATTGATCTCCATATCAGAAGCCACCCCTTGCGCACCTCCTGAAGGTTGGTGAATCATTACTCTTGAGTGCTTTAGAGCAGAACGTTTTCCGCTTTCTCCGGCAACCAAAAGAACCGCTCCCATTGAAGCTGCAATACCGGTACAGATTGTTGCTACATCAGGCTTAATGATCTGCATCGTGTCGTAAATTCCTAAACCGGCGTAAACACTTCCACCCGGAGAATTGATATAAATCTGAATATCTTTTGAAGGATCTGCACTCTCTAAGAAAAGAAGCTGAGCGGTTACGATATTCGCCACCTGATCGTCAATTCCTGTTCCTAAGAAAATAATTCTGTCCATCATCAAACGGGAGAAAACGTCCATTTGTGCAACGTTTAATCTTCTTTCCTCCATAATGTACGGCGTAAGACCTGTAGGACCATACATTCCCATATACTGATCGGTTGCCAAACCGTTATTTCCTAAATGTTTTACAGAGAAATCTCTGAATTCTTTTTTAATGTCCATATGCTTGTTTTGTGTATTACATTTTACGAGGTTGAATTTACAATTTTTATTCCTAAAATTTTATAAGACTTTTTGTCATAAAGTTTCAATAATTAACAGATTATTTCCTATTATCTGTCAGTATAAATACCAGTAATTGCAGAATAATTTAAAATTTTAGCCAATTCCTTGGAAACCATCGTGAGCATCTGAATTTTCTTAAGCTGTTCAAAATATTTAGATTCATCGGATTCTGCATATTCTGCCAATTCTCCTTTTGCTTTTGATATCAGGAAATTAACATATCTGAATTTATGAATCAGAATATCTCCTGCCACCTGCTCCGGAATTTTATCTCCGTAATTGGGTGAAAAAATATTTCTTGTGGTCCAGTCGTTCAGCTCACTGTAAATATTCATGGAATTAACGGCTGCTTTACTCAGCTCCTCATCCATTAATCCGAAAAAGAAATTTCCTTTTCGGAGTTCCTCTTTTTCAATTCCTTCTTTTATATAGTCTACGATTCGTTTGTTCAGTTCCACCTGAAATTCGTAGTCGTCTTCTTCAAAATGGTGGAGAATTTCTTCAATCACCGTAATATCATATTGCTGCTGATCCGGCGCGGTTCTGTGAAGAACAACATCTCCGTAATTGAGCATATGATTGATAAGATCATTTTCAAGTTTCGTCACATTAAAAAGTACCGGATCAATATAATCTCTCGGATCATTTACTACTTCAAGCTTTGCAGGTTGTTGCGCTTCCGTTTTAATCTGTGCTTTATGCGTCTGATTTTGGGTGATCTGCTTCTGAACATCAAGCTCATTAAACAGACTTTGCTCAGAAAGTCCGAATTTTGTAGAAACCTGCTTCAGATACACTTCCCTTTTCAAAGCATTCTGAACAAAGGAAACCGACTTCACAATGTCTCTGATGGCTTCAGCTTTCTTAATCGGATCATCTCCAATTTCCTTGAAAAGAATTTCAGCTTTAAAATCAATAAAATCCATCGCTTCATTTTCGATGAATTTTTCCACATATTCCTGCGGATGTTTTCTGGCGAAAGAATCGGGATCGTCTCCGTCCGGAAACAGCATCACCCGAATATTCATCCCTTCCGTCAAAAGCATATCGATACTTCTGAAACTGGCTTTAATTCCTGCATTGTCCCCATCAAAAAGAATGGTTACATTCTCCGTTAATCTTTTGATAAGCTTAATCTGCTCCGTAGTTAAAGAAGTTCCGGAACTTGCCACCACATTTTCGATTCCCGACATGTGAAGCGAAATAACGTCCATATAACCTTCTACCAAAAGACAGACATTCTTACGCGAAATTGCCTGTTTGCTTTGGTTTAAACCATAAAGAACGTTAGATTTATGATAAATTTCCGTTTCCGGAGAGTTGAGATATTTGGCTGTTTTTACGTTATTTTTAAGAATTCTTGCTCCGAATCCTAAAACCCTGCCCGAAAAACTATGGATCGGAAAGATTACTCTTTCACGAAAACGGTCGATTCCGGCAGGAGAATTTTCAGGGAAAATCGAAAGTCCCGATTTCTCCAGAATTTCTTTTGAATAGCCTTTTTCCAAAGCATATTCTGTAAAAGCGTTCTTTTTTTCAGGCGAATATCCGAGCTGGAATTTTTTAATGATATCATCACGAAGTTCACGCTCTTTAAAATAAGAAAGACCGATTGATCTCCCCTCCTCCACTTCCCAAAGAAAATTCTGAAAAAAATCGTTCGCTACTTCATGGATTTTGTACAATAAATCTCTTTCCGACTGTGCATTTTTTGCTTCTTCGGAAAAATCCTTCTGATCTTCCTCAATTTCAATTCCGTATTTTTTTGCCGCGTGACGAAGTGCTTCAGGATACGTGAAATTTTCGATTTCCATTAAGAAAGAGATCGCTGTTCCTCCTTTTCCGGTAGAGAAATCTTTCCAGATCTGTTTGCTTGCCGAAACAACGAAACTCGGTGTTTTCTCGTCATGAAAAGGACTTAACCCTTTGAAATTAGACCCTGCTCTTTTGAGCTGTACATATTCTCCAACGATTTCTTCTACCCGAATCGTGGAAAATATTTTATCTATGGTCTGTTTGGAAATCATGCTGCAAAAATATACAAAAAAATCTATAGAGAACAGTATAAATTTAGTATAAAAACATCTTAAAATTATCCTGAAAAGTTTTATAAATTTAATTGATTTGAATGACCGCAAAAATTGAAAATACAATTATTTGATCTAATTTTACACCTGAATTTTTTACCGTAATTCATTATCTTTGTTTAAAAATATGCAATTCACGATTCAACATATGGAAGACTGGCAGAATATTGCCGAAACCGTCATTTCAAAATTAGAGCATAACATTTTACTTTTAAAAGGAAATCTGGGCGCCGGAAAAACAACTTTCACCCAATTTCTCCTTAAAAATCTTGGAAGTACAGATGAAGTAAACTCACCCACCTATTCCATTGTTAACGAATACAATACCCCAAAAGGAAAAGTATATCATTTCGATTTATACCGTTTAAAAAACATTGAAGAAGTGTATGATATCGGAATGGAAGAATACTTAGACCATTCATTTCTTTGCATTATCGAATGGCCGGAAGTGTACGAAGAAGATCTTTACGGTCTCAAATACCACGAAATGAGCATCATTAATACCGGAGAAAACAGAGAAATTTCATTCGAGTAAATATTATGTATATTTGCTCCTGAATTTGAATGTAAAATAACGATCTGTAAGAACCTAATTATTTAAAAGGATGAGTACTACAAACATTTTTACTCCTTTTACCGAAGAGGAACTGATGCCGAAAGAAGAAAAACTGGAGGTCATTAAAAAAGGAAAACAATTCAGCATAGGAATTCCTAAGGAAACTTCCCTGAATGAAAGAAGAACCTGCATTACGCCCGATGCGGTACAGGTTTTGGTAGAAAGTGGTCATGAAATTATCATAGAATCCGGAGCCGGACAAGGTTCGTTCTTTACAGATCTTCAATATTCTGAATCGGGAGCCAGAATTACAAACGATCCTAAAGAAGCTTTCGGACAGGATTTAATTTTAAAAGTCAATCCGCCGACAGAAGAAGAAATTGAGTATATGAAACCTAATACCTATCTTGTATCGGCACTTCAGATCAATTTGAGAGATAAGGATTATTTCTTAAAGCTTGCAGAGAAAAAAGTAAATGCCATTGCATTCGAATTCATTGTAGACGAATACAAACAGTTAGCTTTAGTAAGATTGGTCGGCGAAATTGCAGGAACGGTTTCCATTCTTTATGCTTCCGAGCTTCTAGCTTTATCCAATGGTTTAATGTTGGGCGGAATCACAGGAGTAAGACCCGCTGAAGTGGTTATTTTGGGAGCAGGAATCGTTGGAGAATTTGCAACAAAAGCAGCCATCGGTTTAGGCGCAAGTGTAAGAGTTTTCGATAACTCTCTTTCAAAATTAAGACGGCTTCATACTTTGGTTGACAGTAGAGTTCCGACTTCCATTATCGATCCGAAAGAGCTGAAAAAAGCGTTAAGAAGAGCCGATGTTGTGATCGGAGCCCTTCCAAGACTGAATATGACACCCATCGTTACCGAAGATATGGTAATGAAAATGAAAAAAGGAAGCGTAATTATTGATATTACCATCGACAACGGAAAAGTAATCGAGACTTCCGAACTTACCACCATGGAAGATCCATACATTATTAAGCACGGCGTAATCCACTGCGGACTTCCAAACCTTACCTCAAGAATGCCGAGAACCACAACAAAAGCGATCTCCAATTTCTTCCTTTCCTATATTTTAAATTACGACGAAGAAGGCGGCTTCGAAAATATGCTGGTTCGCAAAAACGAAATGAAACAGAGTCTTTATATGTACAAAGGCAGACACACGAAGAAAATCATCTGCGACCGTTTCGGACTTACCTATCACGATATCAATCTTTTAATTTTCTAATGAAAAAACTGAAATTCTATGCAATCGGTCTTGTACCGGGATGTATTATTGTATTTTTTATCTTAAATAAAAAAGGCGCAAGCTGCAGCGGTTATCTTCCCAACAGCCGCGTTATTGCAGAAACCCTGTCTAAAGATTTTAAATATTCTGAAACAGCAAAAGCAGAAATGGCGACATTAAAAGTTGATGAAAAATTTCTGAAAGACAGTATCATCACCAAAGGAAAGATTGATTTCGACAGAAGCCATGCACAGAAAAAACCATGTCCTGATTATCTTCTAACCTATCCCGAAGAAAAACCAACTTTCGAAATTACTTACGAAAAATGTGAGGAAAATGTAACGGTGAATTCTTTGAAGAAATTGAAATAAATTATCAGTCTGCTTTGCGAAGCATTTATGCCTTTGCTTCTTTTAAATTTAGAATTATCTTTATTAAAACTTTGCGTTTAAATAAAAAATAAAGATGCTTCGACAAGCTCAGCATGACATGTCGCAAATACCGAGTGTTTGGTTTAAAATAGAAAATAAAAAGAAGTAAATAAATTTTCAATCCATGGAAGGCAATTACTACATGATTCATGATTATTGGATATTCATCGGAGTATTTGCGGTTTTCTTTTTTTTAACAGTAAGCATTTATTTATTCAGCCAAAATCAGAAATTTAAAGTAAAAAATGCCAAGCTTTCGACTGCCAATAAAATGATTCAGGAAAGACTGAATGAAGTACAGCTTGGACACATCGGAACAAAACTGAATCCGCATCTATTCAAAAACATCCTTAATTCGGTGCAGTCTCATGCTTATCAGACGTATATGTCGCTCGATAAACTTGCGAATGTTTTAGACTATATTCTATACGAAAGCAATAACAAATTCGTAAGTCCGAAAGAAGAATTAAATTTTGCTTTAAGTTTAATTGAGATCAACAAAATTAAAGTAAATCCGCTTTTTGATTTCAGAATTAAATCGAAAATCAATAAATCGGATGAAATTTACGAAGAGAAAGTTTTTGCCCCTCTTCTTTCGGTAGATCTGATTGAAAATGCCTTTAAACACACTGATTTCCTTGCTTCAGACTCTTTTATTTCCATTCAGCTTGAACTTGAAAAAAGAATTTTCACGATGAAAGTAAGCAATAAAGCTTCACTGAAAAATGTTCTCGAAAAGGAAAAAAGCGGCTTCGGAAGCCAGTCTCTGGATCAAAGGCTGAAAATGATCTACAATAATTTTTACACGCTTCAGAAAAGTTCAAAAAACGGTATCTTCACGGCAGAATTAACAATCAATTTAGGAGATTTCTATGATAAAATGCGCTATTCTTGATGATGAATTACTGGCAATCAGCTATTTAAAACTTCTATGCGAACAGATTGAAAATGTAGAAGTTGTAAAAGCATTCAATGATCCTAAAATTTTTCTAAACGAAATTGTAAACATCGACTGCAACGTCTGTATTTTAGACATCGAAATGCCCGGAATGAACGGACTTCAGGTTGCAGAAGCCATTTCAGGCTCAAAAAAAATCATCTTTACCACCGCTTACAAAGAATATGCAGCAGAAGCATTTGATTTAAATGTGGTTGATTACGTCCGAAAACCCATCAAAAAAGAAAGGTTAGTACAGGCTTTTGAAAAAGCAGCGGAATTGCTCCAAAAGACGAATAAAAAAGATTTTATCGAGTGGAATACCAACATCGGCAAAACCGTAATTTTTACCGACCAGATTGCCTACATCAAAACTTCGGAAATCGACAGTCGGGACAAAGAAATTCTTCTTAAGGACGGAACCGCTATTGTTTTAAAAAACCTGAATTTCAAAAACCTTCTGGAAATGCTTCCCGCAAAAGATTTTGCGCAGGTCAACAAAAAAGAAGTTGTTGCTTTATCTGCTGTAAAAGTATTTTCCACCAACGAAATTATTACTACTGTTTCTCTGGGAAATGACCGCTTTTTAAAGCTTCAGATCGGGGAAACCTACAGGAAATCTCTTTCTGATTTATTGGGACATTAGATTTCACTGCAAAATTCTTTCTTTTCATTACATTTGATTAAAAATCATCTTTTTTTTTCCGATTTTCTTAGCAATTTTGTCTAAAATTTGGAATCATGAATTGGGGAAAATACAGAAACATTATCTTTTATATTTCCACCATTATTGTTTTTTCATCACTGATGTACTTTTTCATCATTGAAGGACAGACTTTGGAAATCGGAGAAAAGATCATTACAAAAACAAACAACAGTTCCAGTTGGGACAATTTTTTAGAATCATTCAAGACCAATCTTCACCATCCTTTAGCTTTATTACTGGCGCAAATCGTTACGATTATTCTTGTTGCAAGACTTTTCGGCTGGATTTGTATGAAGATCAAGCAGCCTTCCGTGATCGGTGAAATGATCGCGGGAATTGTTCTGGGACCTTCCCTTGTAGGAATGTACTTTCCGGAATTTTCGGCATTTCTTTTCCCGAAAGAATCTTTAGGAAATCTTCAGTTTTTAAGCCAGATCGGACTTATTCTTTTCATGTACATTGTGGGAATGGAACTGGATCTAAGTGTTTTAAGAAAAAAAGCACACGATGCAGTAGTCATAAGTCATGCAAGTATTATTATCCCTTTTGCCTTGGGAATTGGTCTGTCTTATTTCATTTATAAAGAATTTGCACCGGAAGGAATTCAGTTTACCTCATTCGCGCTTTTCATCGCTATTGCCATGAGTATTACCGCTTTTCCCGTTTTAGCAAGAATCGTTCAGGAAAGAAATCTTCAGAAAACCAAACTGGGAACGGTAGTCATCACTTGTGCAGCAGCCGATGACATTACGGCATGGTGTATTTTGGCAGCCGTAATTGCTATTGTAAAAGCCGGATCGTTCGAAAGTTCACTCTATGTAATTCTGATGGCAATTGCCTATGTATTTTTCATGATTAAAATTGTAAGACCGTTCCTGAAAAGAATCGGAGACTTACAGGCAGGAAAAAGCACCATCAACAAACCCATGGTTGCGATTTTCTTTTTAACCTTGATTCTTTCTGCTTATGCTACGGAAGTTATTGGGATTCATGCGCTTTTCGGAGCTTTTATGGCAGGAGCGATCATGCCTGAAAATGCAAAATTCAGAACATTGTTTATTGATAAAGTTGAAGATGTGGCATTGGTTCTTCTTCTGCCCCTTTTCTTTGTATTTACAGGACTTCGTACCCAGATCGGATTACTGAATGACAGTCATCTGTGGATTACAGCAGGATTCATCATTTTAACCGCAGTGATCGGAAAATTTGCAGGAAGTGCGTTAACCGCAAAATTTTTAGGCATCAACTGGAAAGAAAGTTTAACGATCGGAGCCTTGATGAACACCAGAGGTTTAATGGAACTTATTGTCCTGAATATCGGTTATGATCTGGGCGTTTTAAGTCCTCAGATATTTGCTATGATGGTAATTATGGCGCTGTTTACAACTTTCATGACGGGACCTGCGCTGGATTTCATCAATTTTCTATTTAAATCTAAAAAAGATGATGAGGAATCTCCGGTAAATGATGCGAAATACAGGGTATTATTATCTTTTGACCATCCTGAATCCGGAAGCACGCTGCTGAAACTGGCTCATGATTTCACCCATAAAATGAACGGCAATAAAAGCATAACCGCCATGAATATTGCTCCCGTGAACGAAATGCACGCTTACGATATTAATGAATACGAAAATGAGCAGTTTAAAAATGTAATAGAAACGTCCAACGATCTGAATCTTGAAGTCACAACGCTTTTTAAAGCTTCCAATGATATTGAAAACGATCTTACCCATATTACCAACAAAGGAAATTACGATCTTCTTCTGATTATGCTCGGAAAATCGATGTATGAGGGAAGTCTGTTGGGGAGACTTTTAGGTTTTACGACGAAGATCATTAATCCTGAAAAACTTTTAAATACGGTAAAAGGGAAAGGAAATATTTTCAACAACTCTCCTTTTGACGATTTTACATTACAGATTCTGGATAAAACCCAGATTCCTGTTGGTATTCTGGTGGAAAAAGAATTTACTTCCGCAGACAAAGTTTTTGTCCCGATTTTTAATTTAAGCGATTTTTATCTGCTTGAATATGCCAAAAGACTCATCAATAATAACAATTCCCAGATTATTATCTTAGATGTTGCAGGACAGATCCGGAATAATATTGAAGTGAAAGAACTCATCCGAAGCATTGAACAGGTTGCGCCCAATCACATCACTTTATACAATGAGAAAAAAATTGAGAAAGAATTTCTGAATTCGCAGGATTTAATGCTTATCAGCAGCAAAAGCTGGAAAAACCTCATCGATACGAAAAGCATATGGTTATCGGATATTCCGTCAACGTTGATTATCAGCAATCCTTAATGATTTGAATAATGAATTTTGCTGTACTGATGAATTACATAATTTTAATCGACAATAAAATTAATTTCACATTCACTTTTTTGAGAAAAGATTTCTTATATCTATTTGATAATATTTACAAAACCATTAATAAGAAGTCCAAAAGTAAGATCCCCAAAAAAGCCAATTGAAAAAGCAGTTAAGCAATGTTGCCATGATAATTTTCCTTTATGAAACTTACTTATTATTCTCAGCAATGGAGCAAGAACTGCCAAGCCAATTATAAATGAAGCCCCTATTATTCCCCATTTAAAAACAAATGTATTAATTCCTGATAATGGTTCAGGAAAATTAACGGTTCTACGAAAAAAAATTCCTAATGAGAGAAAAATATAGATAAGTATAGTCCAAATAATTTTTACATTTGGATTAATCTGTCTATTGATATTTGTTATAACAATTTTAATATCACTATTAGACTCTTCAGAATCTGTACAAGTTGTATCCTTCTTAACTTTAGGAATATTGATTACGGTTTCCTCATAATTAGCTGAACTGAATGGATCAAAACCAAAATCAATAAAAAAATTTTTCATTTAAATTATGTGGTTTAAAGTTTTCATTAAAACTAAAAATTTTAACCAATCAATCAAACCGTATTTTTACGGAATCTATATTTTGATTTTTAATTTTTCTTTCGTTTATTTCTAAATAAAAAAAATTATTTACCTTTGTCTCGTGATTACAAACAACGGAACATATTATTACGGAATTTTTAACTCAGATCTGGGATAAGGATTTCATATAGATAAAACAAAACCTCGTCCTTGGGCGGGGTTTTTTATTTTAAAATTTAAACGATGAAAATAAGTATAATTGGTGTAGGATTAATCGGGGGCTCGATTGCATTAAAATTAAGACAAAAAGGAATTGCCGATTTCATCTACGGTATTGATAACAGCAATGAGCATCTGAATGAAGCATTAGAGCTCAAAATAATCGATGCAAAAGTAGACCTGGAATACGGAATTAAAAACTCTGATCTGGTGATTCTTTCCATTCCTGTAGATGCCGCAAGAAAATTACTTCCGAATATTTTAGACCTGATTTCGGAAAATCAGACAGTAATGGATGCAGGATCTACCAAAGCAGGAATTGTAAATGCGGTAAAAAATCATCCGAAAAGATCGAGATTTGTGGCTTTCCATCCGATGTGGGGAACGGAAAACAACGGCCCGAAATCGGCAGTTTCAGAAAGTTTCTCCGGAAAAGCAGGAGTTATCTGCGATAAGGAAGAATCCGCAGAAGATGCTTTACAACTGGTTGAAAAAATTGTAGAAAGTCTTGATATGCATCTGATTTACATGAATGCGGAAGATCATGATGTTCACACCGCTTATATTTCGCATATTTCCCACATCACCTCTTACGCTTTGGCAAATACGGTTTTAGAAAAGGAGAAAGAAGAAGAAACTATTTTTCAATTGGCTAGTTCCGGTTTTTCCAGCACTGTTCGTCTGGCAAAGTCTCATCCTGAAATGTGGGTTCCGATTTTCAGACAAAATAAAGAAAATGTTCTGGATGTTCTTAATGAGCATATTGCTCAGTTAAGAAAGTTTAAAGCCGCCCTGGAAAAAGAAAATTTCGAATATCTTGGAGAACTGATTTCGAATGCGAATAAAATAAGAGGAATCTTGGATAAATAGATAAAAATAGGGTTAAAGATTTTAAGTATGTCTTTAACCCTTATATTTTTTCACAAAATTAAAACTTCATCACATCTTTCACCACTCCATTGTTCTGCGTATGCTGCAAGAGTTCGTTTTCGATGAAAGATTTTATTTTTTCTTCTGAGCCGTCGTTCGGGAAGAGAAGATGAACGTTGGCTCCTGCATCTAATGTGAAGAACAGCGGCAAACCGGTTTCTCTTCTGAAATCCCAGATTTTATTGATGACTTCCAAAGTGCCTGTTTTCATTAAAATAAATGCAGGATCACTCATCATCATCATGGCATGAAGTGTTAATGCTTCGTGTTCTACCAGTTTGATGAAACTCTGCAAATCTCCATTGGCTAAAATTTCTTTCATGGGACCGAAGTTTTCCCTTGCTTCCTGAAATCTTCTGTCTGCGTAAGGATTGGTATTCATCAAACCATGACCAACAGTGGAAGAAACGCTTTTCTGACCTTCATGAATGAGTAAAACCCAGTCGTTAAAATCTTTAAAAATTTCATGAATTTCATCGTTTGGGTATTGTACTGCAAAAAGATCAGAACTTCCTTTTACCTGAGATTCGCCCCACACAACCAATCCGTTGTAAAGACTTCTGCAGGCGCTTCCGCTTCCTAATCTTGCTAAAAAAGAGGCTTTTCTCAACGATTCTTCATCCGAAGTTTTTCCCGAGAATGTTTCATCCAGATTCATTAAACATTTAGCTATCGCTCCGAAACCGGAAGCAGAACTTGCAATTCCTGAGCTGTGAGGAAAAGTATTTTCGGTTCTGATGACGTATTTCCCCTGTAAAATCCATGGAAGATACTGTTCGATATTTCGAAAATATTTTTCAATTTTTTCGGCAAATTTCACTTCTTCATTTCCGGCAAGAAAAGTCTGCACAGAAAAAGGTTCATTGGCAGAAAACTCCATCGAAGTATTGGTTCTGCAATGATTTAATGTAAAACTGATGCTTGGATTGGCGGGAATCTGATTGTCGTATTTCCCCCAATATTTAATTAAGGCAATATTGGAAGGACAGCTTTCCGAAACCGTCTGATTGTTTATTGTAAAATCTTTTTTTCCTAAAAATTCCTGTGTTGTCATAATTTCAATTTTTGCAAGGTGAGATCTGGCTTAATGTACAGTTGTTACAGCTCTATCTTCAACTCAGCCTTAAAAATTTAATACATCTTCTCAATAAGATCTGCATATTTTTTAAGCACTACATTTCTTTTTACCTTCAATGTCGGAGTAATTTCTCCTGTATTGATATCAAATTCCGAAGGCATCAAAGTGAATTTTTTCACTTTTTCGTAATCGGATAAATGGCTTTGCAGTTCTTTAATTTTGTCTTTGTAAAAATCGTGTATCTTTTCGTTTTTTACAATTTCCTGCCAATTGGTGAAAGAAATATTATTTTTTTTGAGATATTCTTTTAAAAATTCAAAGTTCGGAACAACCAACGCGGAAACAAACTGTTTTCCTTCCGCAATCAGCACAATCTGCTGAATGAAATTATTGTTGGTTAAGATATTTTCAATCTGCTGCGGCGCGATGTATTTTCCGTTGGAAGTCTTCATCAGATCTTTCAATCGGTCTGTAATGGTAAGATTTCCTTTGCTGTCGATGGTTCCTGCATCTCCGGTTTTAAACCAGCCGTCTTCGGTGAAAACTTTCTGCGTTTCTTCAGGCTTTTTATAATATCCCTTCATAATTCCGTTTCCTTTTGCCTGAATTTCATCGTTTTCCCCGATTCGGATTTCCACGCCCGGAAGAGGTTTTCCGCAGCTTCCATGTTCAAAATTCGTCAAAGGAAAAGCGGTTAAAGTAGCCGTAGTTTCCGTTAAACCGTAGCCAACCGTCACATGAATTCCAACCGATTCAAAAAACTTCGTCACTTCAGGAGATAATGAAGCTCCTCCACAAGGCAGAAACCATAATCTTCCGCCCATTTTTTCTTTAATTTTACTAAAAACTAAAGATTCGGCAATGTTTTCTTTTATTTTTAATCCAAACGGAACCGGCTGTTCTCTTCTTCTTAATTCTGCGGTCTGCGAACCGGTTTCCAATGCCCAGTTAAATATTTTTTTCTTCAGCGACGAACCTTCTTCTGCTTTTTCCAAAACTCCAGCGTAAACTTTCTGGAAAAATCTCGGCACCGCGCACATCATGGTCGGTTTTACCTCTTCCAAAGCATTGGCGATATTCTTCGGATCTTCGAGGAAATACACTCTTGCGCCTCCGTAAAGACATAATAAACTCCAGCTTCTTTCGAAAACGTGGGTTAAAGGTAAAAATGCCAGAGAAAGCTCTTCTTCAAAGTTTTTAAATTTAAAAAATTCAAAGTGGGCATCAAAAGCTTTTACAAAATTTCCGTGCGTAAGCATGACTCCTTTCGGTGTTCCTGTTGTTCCGGAAGTGTAGATAAGCGTGGCTATATCTTCATATTCTTTCTTGCAGAATTCTAATTTGGGAGAACTTTTAGCAATGAAATCCTCAAGATAAAAACTGCTGAATTCTTTCTTGATCCAGACTGCTTTTTTAGAAATGATAATCGTTTGCAGACCTGTACCTTCTTTTTTTAAAATTTCCAGACATGCATCGTACTGAGCCTGATCTCCCACTAAAATTGCCTTCGCTTCTGAATCGTTGATGATGTATTCTGCCTGTTCTGCATTATTGGTGGAATAGATTGGAACCGTAATGGCTCCGATTGCCAACACCGCGAGATCAAAAATCATCCATTCGGAAGAGTTATCCGAATAAATGGCGACTTTATCATTCTCCTGAATTCCTACATTTTTAAGCGCATTGGCTGTTTTATACACAATTTCGCCGAATTTTTTCCAGCTCAGTTCTTTCCAGCCTGCATCTTTCTTTTTAAATCCGATGGCAGATTTTATGGGATGCTTTTCTGTATTTTTTAAGATAATTGCCTCTGCAAGATTCATTGCTTTATCTTTTTATCGTTGATATAATTATTTAAATGAAAATCAATACTTTCCGAAAGAGGAATAAACTGATAATTCAATCTGCTTTTTATTTTTTCGTTGGAAACGGTATTCATTTCGGAAATTGATTTCACATTGGATTTTGTCGCCATTCTTAAAGCCGGAATAAACCAGCCGAATAACGTATTTGCCAAAACTCCGATATTGAGCTGAAAATCTGAAAGAATTTTAGCTTCTTTTAAGTTTAATTTTGATCTGATCTGTTTTCCTAATTCTGCATACTTTCTGTTTTCAGCAATAACAATAAAACGTTCTCCGAAAATGTTTTTTTCCATTAATTCTATGGAAATTTCTGCAACATCTCTTACATCCACATAACTAGATCCGCCAGAAAATGTAAAGCTGTTTTTTTCGAAGGTAGGAAAAACATCTCCGCTGCTGTTTCCCCAGTTTCCGCTTCCGATAATGATTCCGGGATTTACAATAACAACGTTTAAACCTTCTGCTGAAGCTCTCCACACTTCCATTTCGGAAAGGTGTTTGGAAAGTGCGTATGCAGAATGATCCAGTTTAGGATTGAAATCGGAATCCTCGTCCAGTTCTCCTTTTTCGTTGAAATTATCAAGGACAGCAATTGAGCTTACGTGAAGAAATTTCTTCACACCGGAGCCTTCGCAGGCGTACAGGAGATTTTCTGTACCTTTTATATTGGTACGATACATTTCTTTTTCGTCATGAGGATGAAAGCTTACTTTTGCAGCGCAGTGATATACTTCGTCCACGTCTTTCAAAGCTTCCTGAAGAGAATATATATCATTAAAATCTACATCAACCCATTCAATTCTGTTGAAGAAATCATCGGGATTTTCCGTATAAAATGTATAGGAATGCCTTACTTTGTTTAAATTGCTCGTCGGTCTTTTTGCTGCACGAACATTTTTTCCCTTTTTCAGAAGTTCCAAAACGATTACTCTGCCTAAAATTCCGGTTGCTCCCGTTACAAAAACCATCAATTTTTTTTACTTGATTGCTGACTAAATTATGATAATATTCTACGTTATGCAAATTTGCGATTTTTAAGGGAGATTTCTGTTTTTTAAATGGATAAAAACAGCAAAAGTTTTGTGTCTCTGTTTTGAGCAATAAATAAGATGGTCATTAAATCAACCTGAGTTCAGGATAAGTCTTCTTAAACGCAAGGTAAAACAAAGAGATTCAATTATCAGGAATTCATTTTTTAAGATATACAAAGGCGTAAAACTTATTAAAGTAATACCATTTTTGTGTTTTTTGAATAAACGAAGTGCCTTTGTTTAGCTTACAAACTTTCAATAAGTAAAAAAATCTTTTGTTTTGCTTTGCGGTAATTTAATATAATACTATAAATCAAATACTTAAATTTATTTCTTATCCCGAACTGAAGATAAATTAAAAAAACGGACTTTCGCCCGTTTTCTGTATTATCTTGTGTTGGAAGAATTTTAAACCAAAACCATATTGTTTCTTCTTGGAGCTTTATCGCATAAAATATCAGCAATGCTTTTTGAAATAAGGTTTCCTTCGGTGAGATTATCCAGCCAGAAGAATTCTCCGGCACAATTGATCTCAATGAAATAATATTCGTCTTCGGGTGAAACGATCATATCTATTGCTCCGTAATCGATATTGTAAACATCCAAAAGTTCCAGCAATTTTGCTTCGATGTCTGTTGGAAGATCCGTCGGAATCCATTTATCAATAAGATTTACCCCGTCTTTTCGCCAGTCTATTTTTGCGGCTTCCGATTGTTGAGAATCGATTTCGAAAGCATAAACATCTCTTCCGACAATGGTAATTCTAAGTTCTTTTTTCTTTTCAATTTTTTTCTGGAACTGCATCGGACAGTACAAAAGGGTATCAAGTTCTTCCAGTTTATCTTCCTTTACCACATTGGTGAAGACCACACTTTCTACACCGTCTTCATAAATGGCAAATCCTGTCTGCATTTTGGCAACCACATTTTTATGTTTTACAATGAACTGTTTCGCTTCTTCCGGATTGTTCGTAAGGCAGGATTCCGGAATTTTAAGTCCAATTTTATGAGCTATTTTCAATTGTTCTTCCTTGCTGTCTACTCTTCTGTAAACACTTGGTTTCCCTAATGCATAAACATCAATAGACTCTAAAAACCCAAATAGTGTCGTTCTGATCTCTCCCATCGCAGCACCGTAAAATTTAGAATCCAGCTCTTCTTTCAGACCAGATCCAATATTGTAGGCTCTTCTATACCAGACTGCGGAAATATCGTCCAAACGATATTTTTTTTCAGGAGTTTCTAAAATACTGATCCATTTTCCGTCTTCAAAACGGGTGGATAATTTATTTTGCAAAGGGTATAAATCTACGTCGAAACGGATGACTTCACAATTGTTCTCAGCAATATATTCTGTTACTTTTTCTATGGAAAAATTATCTCCTGTATGGGTAATTATTAAAATTTTATTCATTGGGTTTCATTCTTTTTATAAGGTTATCGGCAATTTTTTCCGCAATCGGGAAATTGAGTTCTTTTTGCAGCATTCCCCATTCTCCCTGCGGATTTACTTCGAGGAAATAATATTTTCCATCTTTGCTTTTTATCATGTCGATTGCTCCGATGTACAATCCCATATCTTTCATCATTGAGGTAAGACCGGTCTTCATATGTTCCGGTAAATGGTATTCTGACCAAAAATAATTTTCGTTGGCTATTCTCCAGTCTGCGTTTTCGCTGTTATTGATTTTTCCGGTAAAAAATTCTCCGTCAAGATACAGTATTCTCAATTCATATTCTTTTTCGATGTAGGGCTGAAAAATCATGGGACAGTATTCTATGTCTTCTATATTTTCGAGAGAATTTTCATCGATGATGTTGGTGGAAAGGAAATTTTCGCCGCTCATTGTTTTTGAAAGCGCACCATGAAGTTTTGCCACCATTTTTCCATTGCATTTCTTATGGAAAAACTCAGTTATTTGTTCTGAATTGTTCGAAAAAATAGTTTCAGGAATAGTAAGATTGTTTTTTTGGGCAATCTTTAATTGATACATCTTATTGCCATCAATCTTATTTTCATTCTCAAACGGATTAATCCACGGAATTTCTTCCACCAAGGTGAAAAGATTGTATCTGAGAGCAGCGTATTCTTTCAGAAAAATTTTTGTGTAGGTTTCATCCAGTTCTTCAGGAACAGAGATTCCCCACGATTTTCTGTGCCACACCGCTTTAATTTCATTTGAATTAACGGTATTTCCGAGTTCATCGGTTAATTCAAAAAAGTTTTCGCTGATGCTTATTTTCTGATAATGATTTATTTTATCAGAATTCAGCCTGAAAAAAGGAATATTTTTAGATTTTAAATATTCAAAAAAGATATCAATATTGTAAAAATCCTGAGAATGTGTAATGCAAAGAATCATCTGCCGGTTTATTAAAAAAGGAAACTTAGAGTGTAAGTTTCCTTTTAGTATGATTTTTTTAATGTGATCAAGATAAAAATCCATTAAATCGATGGAGAATCATCATCCCCATCAGAAGGATATTTCATTGTCTGCGCCATATCATAGATTGGCTTTGTCACAGTATCTACAGCAGGTTTTGTAACCGTATCCTGCGAAGCAATTGTTACATTTGCTCCTCCTTTAATTTTTTCAGGATCCTGTAATTGTTTCTCTAAAAATGAAGCGAAAAATGGCTTCTTCTTTGAATCTTTGTTTTTCATAGTTGTTTTATTTTGGGTTATTCGTTTTTAGATTTCTGTACCTCCCTCATCGCCATCGGAAGGATATTTCATGGTAACATTATCATTGGAAGGTTTTGTAATGCTGTCCTGAAGTGCTGTTGTAACATTATCTTTTAACGGAGCTGTGGCAACAGTTTCAGATCCTCCTTTGATTTTTTCCGGTTCTGCGATTTGTTTTTCTAAAAATGATGCGAAGAACGGCTTTTTGTTTTTCTTATTTTCCATGATGTTAATATTTAGTGATTTAGCTTCGACTAAAATATTAAAAAATATCACACAAAGAAGAATAAATTTAAAATTTAAGAAAACTTTAACAATTCAACCAAAATAAACACTTTATATTACATAATATTCAAAAATTCTTTGATAATTTTAGCAAAATCTACAGGATTTTCAGCCTGAACCCAATGTCCTGCGTTTTTAACCGTTGAAAACTGAGCTTTTGGGAACTGCTGTTTGATGGCAAATTCGTCCTGAGGAAGAATATAGTTTGACTTTTCGCCCGCAATAAACAACGTTTCACCTTCAAAAACGCCAAATTTAATGGCATTCGAAACAAACTGATTGTATTTTTCAGACAAAGTTTTCAGGTTAAATCTCCAGTTGAGTTTTTTATTATCGTCCCAATACAGATTTTTTGTGAGGAATTGTATGGTTGATCTTTCAGGAATGTACTGACTTAAAACAGCTTCCACATCATTTCTGGAATTTACCGTATTGAAGTCTACCGTTTCCAAAGCTTTGATAATTCCTTGATGATGTGGAGGATATGCTTTCGGAGAAATATCCACAACGATGAGCTTTTCCACTTTTTCAGGATATTTAATAGCAAACTGCATCACTGCTTTTCCGCCTAAAGAATGCCCCAGAATATGTGTTTTCTGTATGCCGTAATGATCCATATACCGAAGAATATCATCCGCTAAATCGTCGTGAGACATCTCATCCGAATGAAAACTTCTTCCGTGATTACGGAGATCAATAAGGTGAGTCGGTACAAATTCTCCGAAATCTTTTCCGAAAGTTCCCCAGTTATCAAGCATTCCAAATAAACCGTGAAATACCAAAAGCGGTGTCGACGAAAGATTTTCGCCAAATATTTTTGAATTTAAAATTTCCATACGTTTTGTTTTTAGATAGAAGCGGGGTGATGGAAGCAGGAAGTTTAGAAAATATTTATCAAACCTTTAGCTTCACATATAACTTCCGATTTTTACCATTTTGCCAGTCTCTTCAGATAAGCCTGAACTGTATTTTCCATTCCCATATATAACGCTTCGGAAACCAAAGCATGACCAATCGAAACTTCAAGCAAATTCGGAATGGTATCGGCGAAATATTTTAAATTTTCCAAGCTTAAATCGTGCCCTGCATTAATTCCCAATCCGAAATCTGTGGCAACAACCGCCGTATCGTAGTAAGGTTTTATAGCAGATTCTTTATTTAAAGTATAATTTTTAGCGTAAGCTTCGGTGTAAAGTTCAATTCTGTCGGTTCCTGTTTTTGCAGCATATTCTACCAATTCCGGAGTCGGATCCAAGAAGATCGAAGTACGGATTCCCGCATTTTTAAATTCTGCGATCACTTGCGTAAGAAAATCCAGATGCTTTTTGGTGTCCCAGCCCGCATTTGAAGTAATGGCATCATCTGCATCAGGAACCAACGTTACCTGTTCCGGCTTCACCTCAAGAACCATATCGATAAAGGAACGGTGGGGATTTCCTTCGATATTGAATTCCGTGGTTACCAAAGGTTTCAGATCATAAACATCTTTTCTTGTGATGTGTCTTTCATCCGGTCTTGGATGGATGGTAATACCCTGTCCTCCAAACTCCTGAATTTTTACGGCTGCTTCCGTTACACTTGGGGTTTCTCCTCCTCTTGCATTTCTCAGCGTCGCAATTTTATTAATGTTTACACTTAGTTTTGTCATAATGCAAAAATAAAAAAACCCAACTTAAAAGTGGGTTTATTATTTCATGAAATTTTACATTCGAAGAATAAGTTTCGTTACACCTTCACACTGATCTGCATCACCTGTAAATCAAATTCTTTAGAAGCAACCAGTAAATGATCAAAAATATCTGCCTGAATCTGCTCAAAATGTTCCCAACGCGAATCATTGGCGAAACAGTAGATTTCCAAAGGCAGACCTTGAGGAGTAATATCCAACTGACGAACCATCATTGCACCATCCTGATCCACATCCGGATCATTCTGCAGGTACTTTTCTGCGTAGTATCTGAAAACACCAATATTAGTAAGCTGTCTTCCGTTCACTATTTTATCGCTGTGCTTCAAAGTCTCTTTTTCTTTTTTCAGCTCAATGCTTTTTCCTTCAAGATATTCTGAGATCAGATTAATGTCTTTCAGGCGATCAATGTCTTCTTCCGTTAAAAATTTAAAGGAATTGATATTAAAGTAGATTGATTTTTTAATTCTTCTGGTGTTGGATTCTGACATCACCTGAAGATTTTTAATCTCAGTGGTTAAAAGATCATAGGTGGGAATCGAAGAAATGGTTTTATCGAAATTCATGATCTTCGTCGTTAAAAGACTGATGTCTGAAATATTTCCTTCGATATTGTATTTGGGAATACTGATCCAGTCCCCTACTTTAAGACTTTTAGAGGTTGAAACATGGATTCCGGTTACAAATCCAAGAATGGTATCGCGGAAAACCAGTACCAGAACCGCAGTAATTGCCCCTAAACTTCCAACAATCGTAGCTCCTTTAATCCCGAAAATCACACAGATTCCTACAATGGAGAAAATGAAGATTCCTAAAATTTTCATTGTTTCAGAAATCGCATTCAAAGCCATGATTTTGTAATAATCCTGTTTAATGGCGAAATAATTTCTGAAAGCAGTAAGACCACGATAGAGCATTCCGGCAAGGATTAATACAAGTCCTAAATTAATGGAACGTATAATAAAGATATTGGTTCTGGGAATTGCTTTTGGCGGAAATATAGAGGTCTGAATTCCCAGTACAATTGCCAAAGCAAAAAGATGTGCAACAGAATTTGTTATTCTTGACTGATAAATTGATTTTATTACGGGATATTTTTCTTCGTTATGAAAAAAACGGAAGATAAGATTAATCACAGGTTTTACAAGAAAGTCTACCAGCAAAAATACAATAACAAGAATCGCAAGTTTTGTAAAGGCATGAAAAACCCAATCCAGACCTGCCGGAGAAATTTTGGTAATGTATAAATAAAGCTGTTCGCTTAAATCCTGTATGAAATTTTTGGTTTCCTGTAACTGATCATTCATTCTAACAAATTTAGTAAAAAAATTAAATTCACTCAATATCGATTAAATAAGGATTTTTCATAAAATATTTCAATTTAAATTAACGATTATTTAAAATTATTCTAAAATTAAGATATTTACAATAATAAAATTGTTAATTTAGTGATGTAATTAAACGCTAAAACTTATGAAAAAACTAAACCTCATTTTTATTTTTATTATCTTATTGTCTGTGGGTTCCTGTCGCTCGGATTCTCCATCTACGGAAGCTACGGTTGATAATACAGTAAAAACCGGAAAAATCTCCGGAAAAGTAATGTCACAGAACGGAGCCAAAGCCATTGGTGGCGCATCCGTTTTTACTTTCGATGACAAATATAAGATCTACTACACTACTTCCGATGCAGATGGTAATTTTACACTGGACGCTCCGGTCGGCAATCACACCATTCACATTCAGACTGGGAATGGAAGCAATTTCCGTACAGAAGTTGCGGCAAATGTAAAAAATAACGAAACTTTAACGCTGGATCTGTCTCAGACCAAACTGAATCAGGTAGCTAAAATTGCTTATGTAAAAGGTTCGTATGATAAAATTGAAGATATTATTCTTTCTTTAGGATATACTGCAACGGAAATCACGAATAATGATCTTACAAATTTAAATACCATTGCACAGTATGATATTATTTTCCTGAACTGCGGTTCCAGAAAATACTCTACCAATCAGGCACTTTTCCCTGCAATCGATGCAAACCTTGCGATCTTCGTTGCTAATGGCGGAAGTATCTATGCTTCAGATTGGGATGTTTCTTATCTGGTGGGTGGAACAGAAAATACTTCAGGCTGTGCTCCTGCGGGAGGATTTGTTCCCGATTCAAAACTATGTTCTGTGAACAACGGAAACTCGGGAATTGTTCCGGCTGTGGTAAGCAACGCAGGATTGTCTTCGGCACTTGGTTTCAATAATCTGAATATCGATTTTGATTTGGGATCCTGGCAAAAAATTACCAATTATGACCCTTCTTACTGGGAAGTTCTGGTAAAAGACGGTGCTAATCAGGCATTGATGTTGAGAACGAATCATTTTACGGCTACAGGAATTCCGGTAACGCCAATCGGAAATGCTCCGAACACAACTTTTGTTCCGGTTTGCATTACTATTCCGGGAAGCAGTATTCAGATCACGATTTCGGTTCCGCAGACTTTGGTTCCTTATCTTGTTGCATTGGGTGCAACTGTAGGTCCTTGCTCCGGTTCTTCAAACAGCGGATATATCTATTATACAAGTTTCCATAATCATGCTGCAGGAAACATCGGAAATGCAGGTGTGATTTTACAGTACGTGATCCTGAATCTTTAATCATATTTTTTTCATTACTATATAAAGTGGCTCTTTTTGGAGTCACTTTTGTTATATATTGCAAATAAATTTCAAATTATGGACACGACATTAATTAATATCCTTTGTCTTATTCTTTTGTTTCTGGGAATTTTAGGAACGTTTCTTCCTGTTTTGCCGGGTTTATTGCTGAGTATCTGCGGATTTTTAATTTATAAATTCGGAACAGATGCAGATCTTCCTATGATTTATGTTTGGGCATTCGGAATTCTGACGGTAGCTTCTGTAGTTTTGAATTATGTAATTCCGGCAAAAACCAATCAGAAATACGGAGGAACGCGTTGGGGAAGCATCGGTTCGATTATCGGAACCATTGTCGGAATATTTTTACCTATTCCTTTGGGTTTTCTGGTGGGAATGTTTGCAGGAGTGTTTATCGGAGAACTTCTTCACGACAGCAAGGATGTGAATAAAGCCCTGAAATCGACAAAAGGGGCTTTTATAGGATTTATTTACGGAACAGGTTTCAGTCTTGTGGTAGGCGTGGCAATGTTTTTGGTAGTATTATTAGATATGCTTAATATTATATAAAAAAATTATGCTACATAAAATGCTTATCCTGAGTTTAGGCTCATTGTTTTTAATGAACTGTAATGCTCAAAAAGAAAATAAATTAAAAGTGAACACGGATAAAACAGGCGTTACCAAAGTAACCAGCAAAGATGGCGGAATGATCTATTTCAACGAGGGTGAAAACAAATTCCTTGAAGAATATCAGATGAATGTAACTTTCAAAGGAATTTCTGAAGACAGCCGTTGCCCAAAAGATGTAAACTGCATTTGGGCAGGTGTTGCCGTGGCACAGGTTGAAGTAATGGGAACTGCAACCCGACCGGTGATTCTGAATTTAGCCAGTATGGACAATGAAGGCAGAAACTATCATCAGTCGGCTGCATTTAACGGATATACTATTTCTTTAACGGATGTTCAGCCTTATCCTGCTTCGGCAGACGGAGCAAAGGCTTTGAACGGAAAGTACAAAATAGGAATTACCATTAAAAAAGGAGGAGAAAATCCTACCATGAAATAGGCTTCTTCCCTTTTGAAACCAGATATTCATTAATTTTTGAAAAAGGTTTGCTTCCAAAAAATCCCCTGTAAACAGAAAACGGAGAAGGATGCGCAGATTTTAAGATAAAATGTTTAGCCGGATCGATGAGTTCGGCTTTTTTTTGTGCAAAAGCGCCCCAAAGAACAAAAACAACGTTTTCTTTTTTATCTGAAATTTCTTTGATGATGAAATCTGTAAATTTTTCCCATCCCAAATCTTTGTGTGAATTCGGAGAATGCGCACGAACAGTTAATGTTGCATTCAACAGTAAAACCCCTTGTTTTCCCCAATCGTCCAATTCTTTTGAAGTTCTTTCAACCCCCAAATCATCTTTTAATTCAATAAAAATATTTTTCAGAGAAGGCGGTGCAGCAACCTGTTCGGAAACGGAAAAACATAAACCATTTGCCTGATAATCATTATGATAAGGATCCTGTCCGATAATGACCACTTCGATATCTTCAAAAGGCGTAATTTCCAACGCTCTGAAAATCTGATTTTTTGGTGGAAAAACTTTGGTTGTCGCATATTCCTGCTTTACTTTTTCCCATAAATTGGTAAAGTATTCTGTATTTTTTATCGGGGCTAATATTTCTGTCCAGGTCATTTTTTAAATTTGAAAATTTGAGAATGAATTAATTTGAAAATTCAATTTTTACGCCAACTGTCATTCTGAATGAAGCAAAGCGTAATGAAGAATCTAACGCAAATTTAATGATTAAAATAAAAAAGATTTCTCCTTCGTCGAAATGACAAAGAAAATTATTTCTTCAAACTAAAAACCAGATTCTCCGGAAAATCTTCATCCTTTCTATCTTCCTGCAATACAAAATCATGTTTTAAAAGAAGTCCTTTTGAATTTTCATTGAGTTTATGCGTCATCGCAACAATTTCCTGCAAATGTAAATTTTTAAATGCAAAATCCACGACTGCAGCCAAAGCTTCCGAAATGATTCCTTTTCTGTGATACTCCGGTAATAATTCATAACCGACTTCTGCCTCTTTCCGGTCTTCGGAAAAATTCCAGAGACAAATGGTTCCAATCAGATTTGGTTGGTCTTTTAAAGAAATTCCCCAATAAAAAGATGTCTGATTTCGGGTATTTTCTTTAATGGTTAAAATAAACTGAAGCGCATCATAATTGTTTTTAGGAGGATTCCGGTGTACGAACTGGTTGATGGTTTCATTGCTTCTGATCTTTAGAATGTCTTCCGTATAACTTTCGTTGATGGGTTTCAGAATTAATCTTTCGGTTTCTAGCTTCATAGTTCAAACTTACATAAATTTAGTAATTAAACTAACTAATTTCTGCTACAAAAATCACAAAAATTTTATTGAAATAAGTGTAGAACAAAGTCCAAAAATTCAATGGAGACTGTTAAACAGTTGTAAACCTAACAGGTTTCAGAAACCTGTTAGGTTTTAAAATTAAAATCAAACATTTATCTAATTATACAGCACATTAATGATTTCAGAAAAACTTTACAAAAAGATAACATCCTGAATACAATCGAAGCGTTACAAAATATCAAACTGGACTTGCCGAAGCTTATATTAATAAAAGAGATCAAATCAATAAATCATTTTCAAATTCTCAAATTATTTCATTTTCAAATTAATTATCTTTGCACTGTGTATATAAATAAAGAAGATTTAAACGAATTAGAGTTTCCGCAATTGCTCGCGGAAATTTCTCCCTTTGCGTATTCTCCGAAAACAAGAGAAAAAATTCTTCAACTTCGTCCGATGGAAATAGACGAGGCAGAACTTTCATTGAAAAAAACTTCCGAGTATCTTTCGAGTTTTGAAAGTTCAAATGCAATTCCGTTTGATGAATATGAAGATATCGAAAGTGAGCTGAAGCTTATGCTGATCGAAAATTACCGCCTGGAAAACAGCGCTTTCATCAAAATCAAAACCATCACGGAGCAAATCGGGAAACTGCAGAAGTTCTTCCCGACCATGCCGGAAACCTTCCCTACTCTCATGGAAGATGTTTCTGTTCTGGAATTCAGAAAAGAGATTATTGATAAAGTTGATAAGGTATTCAACCGTTTCGGTGAGGTAAAAAGTGAAGCTTCTCCTGTTTTAAAAGGATTAAGAAGTGAAATTCAGCACGCGAAAAAAGCGATTCAGGAAAACTTTAACCGTGCGTTAACGACTTACGGACAGAGTGATTTTCTGGATGATATCCGCGAAACGATTATTGATGACCAAAGAGTTTTAGCGGTAAAATCGGGATTCAAAAGAAGAGTTCCGGGAAGGGTTTTGGGACTTTCGAAAACGGGTTCCATTACTTATATTCAGCCGGATTCCGTAGTAAAGCATTATTTCAAGCTTCGTGAAAGTGAGGAGGAAGAGAAAAAAGAAATTGATAAGATTTTAAGACAGCTTACCGCAGAACTGGCGGAATTCCAACCTCAGCTCTGGAGATATCAGAAGTATATTTTCGACCTTGATTTAACGAGAGCGAAGGCTAAATTTGCAGAACTCATTAATGGTGTTTTACCAAAAATCAACCGCCATAAAACATTAAGATTAAGAGAAGCATTTCATCCTTTACTATTTTTAAGGAATAAAGCGGAAAATAAAACGATCTATCCTCAAACGCTGAGTTTAACGGAACACAACAGAATCATCTGTATTTCCGGACCGAATGCGGGAGGAAAATCCATTACGCTGAAAACGGTAGGATTGCTTCAACTGATGATCCAGAGCGGAATTCTGGTTCCAACCCATCCAAAATCGGAAATGTTTTTCTTTGATAAGATCATGACCGATATTGGGGATAATCAGTCGATTGAAAATCACCTTTCAACGTATTCATCAAGATTGAAGAAAATGTCGGGAATCATCCGTGAAGCTGAAGCGAATACGCTTTTACTGATTGATGAATTCGGTACAGGTTCCGATCCTGAACTGGGAGGTGC
The DNA here is from genome assembly GCF_014218905.1 of Chryseobacterium sp. C3. Taxonomy (NCBI): domain Bacteria; kingdom Pseudomonadati; phylum Bacteroidota; class Flavobacteriia; order Flavobacteriales; family Weeksellaceae; genus Chryseobacterium; species Chryseobacterium sp. C3. The sequence continues at coordinate 489,503 of NZ_JACLCU010000003.1, forward strand.
GTTAGCAGAAAGTTTCCTTGAGTTTTTCTATGACAAAAAAAGTTTTGCGATCATTACGACGCACTACACCAACATTAAACTTGTTGTAGAACAGCTTCCGAATGCCCAGAATGCCGCAATGTTATTCAATGAAGAAACATTGGAACCGATGTACAAACTGGAAGTGGGACAAGCGGGAAGTTCATTTACTTTTGAGGTGGCGGAAAAGAATAAAATACCGAGATTCATTATTCATTCTGCCAAGAAAAAGGTGGAACATGATATTGTAAATCTGGATAAAACGATTGTAAAGCTTCAGCAGGAAAAATATGAAGTGGAAAAGCTTAAAACCGATCTTGCCGAAAGAAAGGAATCTGTAGAAGATAAGCGCGATAACCTTCAGAAACTGAATGAACAGCTCCAGCAGAAGTTATTCAATTTCCAGAAATTATATGAAGAAGAGCACCGTAAACTGCAGTTCGGGAACAAAATTGAGGCTTTTATCGACAGCTATGTAAAAGGAAAATCCAGAAAAGATGTGGTAAAAGATTTTGTAAAAATTCTTGAGCAGGAAAAATTCAGAAAACTGGGTGCGGATAAAGATGAATCTAAACGTCTTCAGATTGTAAAAAGAAAGATTACCCAACAGCTTAAAAAGGAAGAAGTGATTGAAAAAATTACGGAAACCAATGAAAAACTGGAGGAAAAACGCAAAACCGACCGTGCTCTTTGGATGAAAGTCGGGCAACGTGTCCGTATTTCCGGCAGTACGAGTGTGGGAACGATTGAAAAAATTTCGCGGAATAAAGTGATCGTGAATTACGGAACTTTCAAAACGACGATTGACGCAGACGAACTGGAAAGAATTTAAATGATAACGGTAAAAACTCATATCAGTTTTAAGGATTTTCTGATGTTTCATCTCAAAAGTTCTTTAATAAGGCTTATTGCTTTTCCTTTGCTGATTGTGCTTTTCTTTATTGTAAAACTGTTTGCAGATGGCAATTCTGAACAGGAAATTTTGCTTTCAGCTTCAATGTGGCTTGGAATTATGTTTCTGTTTATCGTGATCAGGTCTTTTTTACGGCTGAAATTTGCTTTCAGTTCCAATAAAAAGATTCAGGAACATATTACATATATTTTTACGGAAGAGAAAATCCGTACGGAAGGAGAAACTTTTGATGCAGAATTTGCATGGAATACGGTTTATAAAGTGAAGGAAAATAAAGAATGGTTTCTGATCTACCAAAGCGCACAGACGATGAATATGGTTCCGAAAAAGTATTTTACGAAGGATGAGATTACCGGATTGCGAAGAATGATTACAGAAAATAATGTAAAAGCAAAACTCAGAAAAGAGTAATGTACTTACAAAATATCTCATGAGAGCGTCTGTTCAGGACGCTCTTTTATTTTAAATTTTATATTTTTACCCCAAACAATAATTTATGAAGACCTTAAAAATGCTGTCCGACTTTCTGCCGATACCGAGCTATACTGTAATTATCCTTTGTTTTTTATTTCCCTTTTTCCTTGTGAAATGCGGTAACGTTACTTTAATGTCTGTAAAGGGAACTGATCTGATAACGGGAGTTTCTAAGCAAAAAATGGACGAAAGAATGAGAGAAAGCATTAAAAAAAGTTCTCCTTATGCATCTTCCGTAAGCAATCAGGAAGATCATCCGTCTTCATCAGATGATTCTCAAGAAGAAAGTGACAAAGGTGATATTTCGCCAAATCCGTTTGTTATTCTTTCTTTTCTAATGGCGATTGCGGGAATTGCTGTGCAACTGATGAAAACCATACGAAACAAGTATCTTTATCATCTTGGGTTTTCTGTAACCGGACTTCTTGGGTTTTTAGGATTTTATCTGAGTTTTAAAGCTAAAATGGAAGATATGGAACATACCACAGGAATGGGAATGGATGGAAAAATAAATATTGCGTACAGTTTCGGAGATGCTTTTTATATTGCTGCCGCTGTATTTTCAGTTGTTTTTGTTTTCTTTGGAATCTATTCTTATCTGTTTTTGTCAAAAAAAGATCCAGAGAAAATTTAACGATATTTGGTGATCAGTTTCTAAAAAATTTCAGATTTTTATTCTTTTGAGAGCTTAAGATATTTAAGTAAAAGCTTTATAATCAATTGATTTAACTTTGGTTGAATTCAAAATTAGTTTAAACAGATATATGATTAAAAATATAAGGATTCTCTGGATTTTCTATGTAAAATTATTGATTCCTGCTGTTCTATTTTCTTTGTTGATGAATGCCCTACTTGGTTTTACGGCTGACCATTTCGGATTGTGTTTTTTGGTATTTTTTCCGGCTTTTCATTATCTGATTTATGAATTAAGATTGAAGAATGAATATTTTTTCTTTGCCAATTTCGGGTTTTCAAGAGTTTTTCTTTGGATCTTCACTTTTTCATCGGGAATTACTATTAATATGATTACAAAATTCATATGAGCCGACTGCATATTGACAGTGTTACAAAGTCTTTCAACGAAAAAAAAATTCTGAGAGATATCTATATTGGTTGTGAAACAGGAAAAATTATCGGATTATTGGGAAGAAACGGGACTGGAAAATCTACTCTTCTACAAATTATTTTCGGAACAGAAAAAGGCGATTCTCAATTCATCAGAGTGGATGATAAAGTTCTTCAAAACCAGATGGACAGGAAAGGAAGAATTGCTTATTTACCGCAGTATTCTTTTCTTCCGAGAGGTGTAAAAATTAAAAAACTGATCTCACTTTTCTGTAATAAAGAAAATGCAGATCAGCTCATTGGATCAGATTTATTAAAACCTTTTTTAAATGAAACTTCTGGAAGTCTTTCCGGCGGTGAGAAGAAAATTGTTAAGGTTCTTTTAATTTTATATTCCGATTCAAAGTTTATTCTTCTGGATGAACCTTTTAATGCTTTATCTCCAAAAATGATTGTTGAAATTCAGAGAATAATTAAAGAACAATCACAACAGAAAGGAATTATCCTCTCAGATCATCGCTATAAGGAAGTGTTGGAAGTTTCAGATGAAATTTATCTTCTTTCTGATTCTTATTTAAGGCAGATTAAAGATTTAAAAGAATTGCAACGGCACGGTTATCTTCCGGTCTCTTATTCAGATTAATTCAGAAGAATATTTTTTTCCATTTCCCTACCGTATTTCTGCTCATTTTAAACTTAATAGCCAGTTCAGTATTGTTTAAATTATATTTTTTCTGATAATCCAGAATTTTTAAAATAGTAGATTTATCATATGATTTTAAATTCTGATCTGCCTTATTGGGTTTTAAAATATTATTAACTTCTAAAACATCCAGAAAACCCAGCTCTTTTTTTCTAAGTATATGTTCGCACTGCTGAAGTTTTTCAGGATATTTCATTGTAATAAGATCCTGATATATCTGTTTATAGTCCGGAGTTGTTTTCTTTATTTTTTTCTCTTTGATATCCATTTGTATAGTGTTGTGCTTGGAATTTTATATTTTTCGTAAATTTCATGTCTTGACAGTTTTTTTTCTTCCATCAATTCGAGAATAAAATCAATAATTTCCTGAGTATAAATATTTTTTCTGAAGTTTGATTTAAATACTTTATGTTTAGTCTGTGACTGCGGTTTCAGATTTGAAGACGGAGGCGAGTAAAATATTAAATGCTGAGTATAAAGTCTAAAGAAGTCATAATTAAGAAGTTTACTCCAGTTCAGCAGAACAGTACAGTCTATATGCGACGAGCTGAACATTTTGTATATATCTTCTTCTTTCAAATTAAAATAATTACAGATGTGGGAAATTTCCATCCCACATTCTGTAACCTTAATTTCAATAAACTTACCAATATGGATGTCCTTGAAATTCATTTTTCATCAATGTGTATTATATTTACTATTGTCCTGTAATCTGTTCGATTTTAATAAAAACTTTTTGTTTGGTTACCTCTGTTGCAGTAGCCGAAGGATCCATCCCTGCCATTACAGTTGCAGTGTAAGCTACTTTGGAGGTTGTGGAAGTATCAATCCAGGAATAGTATCGATATTCCGGTCCGCTATTAAATGCGTTATAAATCCCCGGATTTCCCCAAGCGCCTGCATTAGAAGTGGATAATGATCTCCATGTATTTCCGTCTCCACCACCCGGAGTTTGTGACGGAACTACTAAACTTCCTCCGGCATCAGTAATCTGTCCTCCATAAAATGTAGAGTAATTCCACATAATGGTTTTGGATGTACTGGAGTTATTTCGCAACAGTACGTTGTTTTCTGCTCCACTTGCAGTAGAAGTTGTGTTATTGGTAGCAGTAGCGGTAGCATTCTGAATAGAGTGTCTCATAAAAACTTTTACTGTGTAAAGACCATCCGGTGTCTTTGCTTCTACTACAAATCCTTTTACTCCCGTGTCCGGATCTGTTACAAATTTCATATAATCCATAACCGCTACTGTTTTAATATCAGCATTCACCTGAGTTCCTACAGTAACAGAGCTACAGCCTGTAAGTCCGGAATTTGCGGTAATAAAAGGAGTCAGATCAAATGTAATTCCCACCGGTGACGTTTGCGAAGCAATAGGAGTTCCCTGTACTGCAAATGCTAAAGAACCGGATCCAACCTCAAGCTTTCCGCCGGTAATGGTTGCCGTAACTCCCGGATTTCCTACTGAATATAATGTAATTCCACTATACTGACCGCCGTTTGCTCCGGAGTATGGAATTTTCATCACGGTTCCTGAAGTAATTGTAGTAGGCGTATTTCCATCAATTAACTGCGATGGATCCAATGCAGCAGCATTACAGTTTAAAACAGCAACTGCACCTACCGGAGAAGTGTCTTCCATAAGACGCCACTCGCTTCCGTTCCAGTAAACATACCCGGAATAGCTAAATCCTGAATTTGTTCCTAAATTATACACCAATAATCCTGTTGCCGGATTCGGAATTGTTGTAATATCCGTTCTGGATGTTAAAGCCATTCTTGGAATAAGAAGTCCTTTTTTACTTCCTGAAGAAAGTTGATCCACATTCATATCCAGTATAGCAGAACCATCTGGAGTTACTGTACCAATACCTACACTTCCATTGCTCTTAACAACAAAGTCGTCGGAAGACTGTAAAGCTGTTGGTGCGTTATCCGGATCATTGGTTGTGGCAGAAGAAGATTTTCCGTCTACATGGAATACACCTTGCGGTTTTGTGGTATTAATACCAACCTGAGCGAAAGATTTAAATCCCAAAACAGAAACAGCCATGAGAAGAAATAATTTTTTTTTGTTCGTCATAATATATGTTTTTAAAGGGGGTTATCAGATATTTATATTATCAATATTTAAAGATTAAATTTTTATTGTAATTTTGCTAACTGAAAAACACATTGCAAATATAGAGTCACATTTTTGAGTAGAAAACAAGAGATAAATGATAAATGACTTTTCATTGCAACTAATATAAAAAACTGATAATCAACGTATTTAATAAATGATTTTCTGAATTTTATTATATTAGAACATTATGGGGAAAAAAAATACTGAAATTGAAGTGCTGGATCTGAAAAGAGAACTCGCTAACCGATATATTTATGTACTGGCTGTAACTTTTATTACATGCATCCTGATTTTTTCATTTTACATGAAAGATCCGATAATGGTTTACTACCTCATCGGAGGTTTTTTTTCATTACTCCTTCCTTTTTACATATTGGGAAATCATTATGATCTTCTTAAAGTCGTGAAGGTTTTCATTCTTGTAATGCCTCTTTACAACTTGTTTATAGTATTCAGGTTCTGGAATATTTCAGTCTGCAGTTTAATATGGATTGTAGCCCTGCCCTTTTGGGCAAATATCTTTTTTTCGAAAAAAGAAGTGGTTATCTTCACGGTATATGCTATTTTTCTCATAAGTTTTTGCTGCATATTTGCCGGAAACGACTATTTCGGGTATCCTTTTAATGATCTTAAGAAAGGAAACCTCACAGACGCTTTTATATTTACTGTTAACCTTATACAGATATTTTTAGGAACATATTATAAAAGCCTGATTCAAAATATAAAGAGTAAAGAGGTAATTATTGAGAAAAAGGTTTCTCAGCCTGCTGCTCCTGTTGCCGATAAAGATTTGCAACTTGCAGAAAATATTTTTGAGAAAATAGATCAGGAAGTTATTGGTAATAAGTTATTCAGAAATGCAGATTTAACGATTTCCGAGCTCAGCAGTACAATTAAAGTGAATAACAATTATATTTCCAAAGCCATAAAAATCAACGGATTCGATAATTTTAATCATTACATCAACACACATCGTGTGGTATACGTAAAGAATAAACTTCATAGTGATGAACTGAAAACGATGACTTTGATGCATATCTACTCTGAAGCAGGATTTAAAAATCAGTCAACTTTTAATAAAGTATTTAAAAAAATAGAAGGGGTAACTCCAAGTGAATATATACAGAAAACCAGTACAAAGGTTTCATGACGGCATTTTAAGTTTAAATTAATCAGTTTACTTTTATACTTTGAAAAGTTTAAACAAATTTTAATTTATATATTTGAAGCGTCAAAAAATTTCATGATGATGTCTCTACGTAAAGCATTTTATCTTTCAGTTTTCAGTGTTTTTTCTTTTGCATTGGCGAAAGGTCAGAATAAAGTTCCTTTCGGTGTTGTAAAAGCTGAGGAAGGTTATGCCATGGTGCGTGTTCATAAAGACGATTACCGAAAAATCGTTGATAAGATCCGTATGAAAACAGGAGATGTTTTTATTTATGAAAAACCGGCTCCGGGAGAAACAGAATGGATCTGGATAAAATATCCTGAAAAAGAGGATACAGAAAAACCTTTCGTACGATACGACAGCATCACCAAAGAAGGAATGGTAAATAAAAACCGCGTGGTTTTTGTTGATAATTTACCAAAATTTACCCCTTCAAAATCGAAAAACGGAAAATCTCTGATCTTTACAGACGACACCAATCCTAAAATTCCCGGAAACCAAAGAACAAAGGTTATTATTGACGTTTACCCTTCTTATGCACACATTAAGAAACAGGAAAAAGACGCCAATGGAAACATTACTAAAGTTGACAAAGTAAAAGCCTGGGGCGTAGGAAAGGAATTGCCTGAAGGTTTAACCGAAATAAAATCTGTACGCGTTCAGCAACCGGGAAGAGGTTCTGTTTTTGTAAGAGATGCTATTAAAAATATGTTTCAGCCAACGATGGATTTCAATAATGTGGGTGTAACTGCAATTGATAACGATCATATTTTTCTTTATATGATAAATGGCTCCGGTGAAAACCGCTATACAACAATCTGGACGATCAAACAGGGAAAAGCTGAAAGCCAGATCATTTATAAAACTCCCGAATAATTCATTAATTATCATTATTTTTGTACCCGAAAAGCATGAGTATGGGCTCTTTTCCAGGCTGTGACTTTTCAGGAAACTGGTTTTGCTTAACTGCAGATTAAAAGGGAATCGTGTGAAAATCACGAACTGTCGCGCAACTGTAAGTAACTAAAGTCTTTATAAAAAAATCCACTGTGTAATTCATGGGAAGGGAATAAAGATGTTACAAGTCAGGAGACCTGCCTTTTTCTTAATAACAAAAAACTTTCGCGATTTGAAGTTTGTTGATCTAATGGACACTCAGAGATTTCTGTCTCTGCTTTTTCTATTGTTCTTCTATTTTTCATTTCGCTTTAATTAATAATGATATATGACTACAGAAGAAAGAATTGAAGCATCTGAAACCCGAATTTTCAAAGCGGTTTTCCCGAACACAACCAATCATTACGATACGCTTTTCGGAGGTACAGCCATGCAACTGATGGATGAAGTGGCTTTTATTGCTGCCACCAGATTTGCAAGAAAACGCGTGGTAACCGTAAGCAGCGATAAAATTGATTTTAAAAGGTCTATTCCTGCCGGAACCATTGTAGAGCTAATCGGAAAAGTGGTTCATGTCGGAAAAACGAGTATGAAAGTAAATGTGGAAATTTTCACGGAACAGATGTATTCGTATGAAAGAGAAAGAGCAATCGTAGGAGATTTTACTTTTGTAGCGATTGATGAATTCAAGAAGCCAATTCAAATATTATAAAAAGGTTCCGGCGACCTTCGGTCGCCGGAATCCAATATTTTCAATGTTCTTTAAAGCGGTTTCGGCGGGCTTTGCCCGCCGAAACCTTTCTATTTCAATACCTTTTCAGTTTCCAGATTTTTCAGCAAGAGTAATTGAAAAGCCTCTCCCAGTTCATCGGAAGCTCTTACAATGGCATTTTCCAACATATTTCTGATTTGCTTTTCTGTAACGCCGGCTTCTGTCCAGCTCTTTCCTGAAGTGTGGGAATTTAAAATAAAAGGCATAATGCGGTCGATCGCGCAGGCGAAAATTGCATCAGGAGTCTGCTCTTCCTCAAATTCCAGCCAAAGATTAAAAAATTCAGAACGCAGCGGCTCATCTAAAATTCCGAAGATTTTCTGAGCTGAAACTTTCTCTCTTTCAAATTTTCCTGCCATTGCCGCTTCATCAAATAAGAAAGTATCTCCTGCTTCAATTTCTACCAGATCATGGATAGACAACATTCTGATTACTCTTAATAAATCGATATCTGCTCTGTTCTTTGCATATGGGAAAAGGATCTGCGCCAGAATAATAATCTGCCATGAATGTTCCGCTGTATTTTCTCTTCGTGAATCGTCTGCATTGTAATTTCTTCTTTGTACGTTTTTCAGGGCATCAACAGCCAGAATAAAATCGATTTCTTTTTGTATTTTCATTGTATATAATTATTTTGAGACCATTTATTTCTCAATCACTTAAAAAAAGTTTTGACAATTTTTCACTTAAAAGATTCACATTTCTAAAAAAATATCAATTAAAAAGATCCCAGACTTTTATGCTTATGAGAATACTATTTATTTTGATAATGAGTTTATGATAAATCTTTCGGCTGCTTTATGGTTAAAATTTAAAAAGCATAAAATTAAAGCGAGTAAAATGGCAATACAAAAATAAGACTTTTAGCTTTAAACCTATTCTAATTCACAGATTAGTATTACTTTTATTATAAATATTTTACATGACTCCAAATTACAATTATCCTACAGAAATTAAAGGAAAAAGAAAACTGTACTCTCTTTTTTATGGTGTAAATAATCCCTTAAAAGTCATCAGCGGAAATCATAACATTGCCGGAGACACTTTCCATCTAAAAGCCAGTGTAACAAATACTGATTTTATCTTTTCTCAGGATAAAGAATTTATTGAATATGTTCTAAAACAAAACCATAAAAACTATTCTAAATCTGATATACAATCGGTTGTGTTAGGAAAATATCTCGGGAAAGGACTTCTTACCAATAACGGAAAAGACTGGCTGAAACAGAGACGCATCATCCAGCCGGGATTCAGTAAGATCAAAATCTCCGGTTTAATCGGCATTATGGAGAATGAAATTCATAAAGCATTTCAGAATTTTCCTCAGGAGCCGGAAACTGATTTATATGATTTTTTCCACACACTGGCTTTCAACATTGTTGCGAAAACACTTTTCAGTTCGGATATTGATGAGGAAAGTGTGAAAGAGCTGGGAAAAATCATTACCGAAGTTCAGGAAGTCTTTGCCAAAGAAGTAAGAATACCTTTGTATACGCAAGTGATAAAAAGTCTTGGAATAATGGATAAAATAATGAAAAAAAATAATGAAGGGAAAAATATCATTAAAAATGTTCTGGATAAAAGAAGAAGCTCAGGTGAAGAAAAAAATGATTTGCTGGATATGCTTATTCAGGCACGTTATGAAGACACACAGCTTCCAATGTCTGATGAACAGCTAATTGATGAAATGCTCATTCTTTTCATTGCAGGACACGAAACCACTGCCAATGCATTAAGCTTTATCTTTTTCGAGATCAGCCAAAATCCTGAAGCCGAAGAAAAACTAAGAGCTGAAATTGCAGCAGAAGGTGAAAATGCTTTTGGTACAGAAAGCTTAATGAAAAAATCTTACACCACAAATATCATTAAAGAAGCAATGAGACTGCATTCTCCGGCATGGGCAATCGACCGGCAGGCTATGGAAGACGACAGTTTTAAAAACTATTCATGGAAAAAAGGAACTTTAATAATCCTTTATATTACGGGTCTGCACAGAAACCCGAAGTATTGGAATGATCCCGATTCTTTTATTCCTGAACGTTTTGATCATGAAAATGCCAAGAACTTCGCCTACTACCCTTTCGGAGCAGGACCTAGACTCTGCATAGGAGAACACTTTGCCATGATGGAAATGGCTCTTATCGTCCGTAGATTCTACAAAAACTACAGCTTCGTATCATATCAGAAAGAATTAAAGAAAAAAGCTTTGGTTACTTTAAGAACATTGAGCCTAAAAGGTAAAATTGTTAAAAATATGATCTGATTTTCATAAAATTCTCATTATATAAAATTTCTTATTAAAAATAATTAAACTGATTATCAATTAGTTAAATTATTTATTTATGTTTTTTCACTACTTTGTATTGCATAATACCATTTTAATTACATATCTTTGTAATGTAAAATCGAAACAGGTACAACTAGCTAGGTTCCGGATTTCGAAAATTATGTAACTAATTAACAAACTTATTAAAGATGAATACTGAAAATACCAAAGCGCAAATGCGAAAAGGGATTCTGGAATTCTGTATTTTAAGTCTCATCAATCATCGCGAAATGTACGTTTCCGACTTAATCGATGAACTGAAAAAAGGAAAACTGGATGTCGTAGAAGGAACACTCTACCCTCTTTTAACAAGATTAAAAAATGGAGAGTTTCTTTCATACAGATGGGAAGAATCTACAGGAGGACCTCCGAGAAAATATTACCAGATTACCGAAAAAGGTAAATTATTTTTAGATGAACTTCAAAACACCTGGAACGAATTAACCAATTCAGTTAACCAAATCACTCAAAAAAATTAAAAACAAAGCTATGAACAAGACACTCTCAATAGGACTCGCAGGTTTTTCTTTTACCATAGAAGAACACGCATACATAAAACTTAGCGATTACCTGAATGCTCTGAGAAGCTCTCTGGATGCTTCGGAAGCAGATGAGGTAATGCATGACATAGAAATCAGAATGGTAGAAATCTTCAAAGATTCTATGGCAAAACGTGAGGTAATTAACGACTCGGATGTAGAAAGAGTAATTGCACAGATCGGAAGCCCTGAAAAAATCGAAGAACAGGAAGAAGCTTATTATTCTGAAAAAAATACCAAAAGAACAAACACTTCAGGAACCGAATATTCTGATAAAAAGCAACTGTTCCGTGATCCTGAAAGACAAAAAATCGCCGGTGTTTGTGCAGGTTTAGCGCATTACGTAGGAATGGACATTACTGCCATGAGAGCGATCTGGCTTGGCGTTTTCATCCTTGGAATCTTTACGGCGGCCGTTTCTTCAACATTGGTTTTCTTACTTTATATTATTCTTTGGGCAGTTTTGCCAAAAGCAGAAACCGCAGCAGATTTCCTGAAAATGAAGGGAAAGCCTATGAACTTCGACAATCTTAAGAATGAGTCTAATAAATTGGTACAGTTTGCCAATGAATCTACTCAGAGGGTCGGAGAAATCTATATCGAAAACAAACCATACATCAACAACGCAGGAAGCGGGCTTTGGAATGTATTACGATATATTTTAGGAGGTATTTTCGGATTCATGTCTTTGTCTTGTCTCATCGGAGTATTTGTAGTATTCGGTTTTATGGGAGCAGACAGCGATTTCCCTCCGGTAAGCCAGATGAATTTCTATTTCGATAACGATAATATGAAATACATTCTTATGGCACTGATTACTTTAGGAAGTTTATTGCCTGCCATGTTATTCGGATTATTAAGCATCAAATTAATTTCGCCTAAAACAAAACTGAGAAATACAGGCTGGGTAATCGGAGCTTTGTTCCTTGCACTGATCACTTTAGGTACTTATTTCGGATTCAGCATGGCGAAAAGAGAAATGTTCCTGAAAGGTCATAAAGAAGATACAGAAGAAATTGCGATCAACACCCAATCAGACAGTATCTATGTAGATTTCAAACAGGTTTCCATTCCTCAGAACTTTAAAGGATACGATGATGATCTTTATTCAGACAAAGTTTCTGTATACGAAAGAGACTGGATGCATGTGGATGTAACAAGAAAAGCAGACATCAAAACGCCTTATTTAATCATTAAAAAAGAAGCTAAAGGCTATAACCTTCCGTTAAATGTAAGTGTTCCTGTAGAAGTAGTAAACAATAAAATCGTTCTTCCCAACTACATCAAATATCCTTACGAACACCGTTTCAGAGATTACAGCATAGATTATGAACTGGTACTTCCTTTAAAAACCGTAGTGATCCCTGTAAAAAAAGACGGAATCAGCTTCGACGGGGATCTTAACGCAGACGGAATTAATGATGACGATCAGGAAAGAGACGAAGACGGAAACATCAAAATCGAAAAAAATAAAATCACGGTAAACGGTTCTACGATTGAATACAACTCTGATGATGAAGACAGCATTATCGTTAACGGAAAAAAAGTTCCGAGCAATAAGGCAGATCAGGTAATCGACTCCATGAAAAGCAGCATCAAAAAGATGAAAGGAGCCAACATCGACTTCAAGGTAGACGAAGGTAAAAACGAAATTTCCATACAAACCAAATAACTAAACTGCAGAGAGTGGCAGAAGGTGTGAATGAATAACACAACCGTTTGAAATTCACACTCTTCTTCTCTCACTGAAAACAAAAAAATATAAAGATTTTGTTCGCTGTTTCAATAAAAATCTTTACATTTGTGTAGTAAAAAATTAAAACCAAAACACTCAATAAAAATTCAATAATCATGGTACAACTGGCACTAGAAATTGTAATGAAAATTGTTGATTTAATCAGCAGTCTGTTTTAAGAGCGATAATATTTCAATATATTTGTAAAGTATAACCACTTTGGTTATACTTTTTTGTTTTTAATCTAAAACTATATGAGAAAGCTGATCGGCAAACTGCTGCTAAAATTAATGGGCTGGAAAGTCGTTCTTCAGGGCGACGAAAACGTTCTGAACAGATGTATTCTTGTAGTCGCTCCGCACACGCACAACATGGAATATATTTTAGGAAATCTTTCCTACTGGTCTCTGAAAAAACCATTAAAAATCATCATCAAAGATGCACACACCAAAGCTTGGTACGGAAGCGTTGTAAAAGGTCTGGGCGGAATCGGGATCGACAGAAGCCAGAAGAATGATCTGGTGAATTTCGTAGCCAAACAGTTTGAAAAAGACGATTTCAGTCTGGTCATCACTCCCGAAGGAACAAGAAGCTGGGTTCCGAAATGGAGAAAAGGTTTTTATCACATGGCTTTAGCGGCTAAAGTTCCTATCGTTCTCGCGGCGGGAGATTTTAAAAGAAAAATCATTTATCTTGGGTATACCATTCCCTACGAAAGAATTGCATCTGCACCCTTTACAGAAATTATGCAGGAAATTCAGGATTACTATGTAAAAAATGATATTGTTCCTAAAATCCCGGAAAACTGGAATCCGAATATCATGGGGAATGATTCTGAGGCGAAAGTTTAGGAGATGGAAGCTAGATGCTGGAAGATGGAAGTTAGAAACCAGAGGCTAGAAGCTATAAGCTATAAGCTATAAGCTATAAGCTATCAAAATTACTCATTACCAATTACTTATTATTCATTATTAAAAAATATGTTCATAAAAGATAAAAGCAAGGAAGAAATATTAGAATTCATCAATAACTGGGGCGGAGAAACATTTGCAAAAACTCTGGATATTAAGTTCACAGATATTGATGTTGAAAATGAAACACTGACTGCAACCATGCCTGTTTCACCAAAAATTCATCAGCCTTTCGGAATTATGCACGGTGGCGCAAGCTGTGTATTGGCAGAAACCATGGGTTCAAGCCTGTCTAATATTTTTATTGATGGTACAAAATATTTCGGAGTGGGAACCAACATCAATTCCAACCATTTAAGAAGCAAAAAAGACGGAATCGTAACAGCCGTTGCAAGATTTATCCGAAAAGGAAAAACAATGCATGTTTCAGAAATTGAGATCCGCGATGAAAAAGGTCAGCTCATCAATCATACCACGATGACGAACAATATCATCAACCGATAAGATTTAATTTTCACTGAAAAATACCAAGCTCAAAAAAATTTGAGCTTTTTTTATTTTCTTACTGCAACCTTTTATTTTTTCTGCATCTTATAAGTAAATAATAACCATGAAAACTTTAATTTTATTTTTTACCGACCCTGTTCATTTATATAAAGATTTAACTTTATCTTGAAAAGGTCAAAATTTTAATAAAACTTCCGGTAAATAAAAACCTACTATTTGCCGCGAATTAAATTATGAAGCAAAACAGCAACTTCAACTGGCAGAAAATCTATCTCGATTATTCCCCGAAACTTCTGGGAATATGCAGAAGATATATTGATGATATTTACACGGCAGAAGACATCGTGCAGGACAGCTTTATTACCGCAATCCAGAAAAACGATCAGTTGAATGACGAAAAGGCTCTCTTTGCCTGGCTGAAAAAAATTGTGGTAAATAATGCACTGCAACACATCCGCAAACACAGCAAAGATACTTTTGTAACTACAGAACCTTCGGAAATCCCAGATACCTATTCAGAAATGGACCATCATTTATCAGAAGAAAAAAACGTTTTCGTTTACGACTTTACCAGTGAAGAACTGCTGTCTTCCATCGACAGTCTTCCACCGCATCATAAATCTGTTTTCAATCTTTATTTTATTGAAAATCATTCTCATGCAGAAATTTGCGGTTTATTGGGAATTACAGTAAACACCTCAAAATCTCACCTTTTGAGAGCGAAAAAAGCGGTTCAGAATTATCTGATGAAGAATTTTGTCAATCAAAATACTCCGAAGAAAAAAATGGCTCAACTGCTTGTTGTTTTCGGACTTGGCGGATTGCTTTGGGCGCAGACTTTTAAAAGCAAATTTGCTGATTTTACCATTCAGCCATCAAAAAAATTGCAGATTCCTTCCGATCTTAAAATTGATAATGCTGCATTTTCATCATCCGGTAAAAGCCTGAAAAGGAAAACAATAATTGGAGGAACATTTTTAATCATTATTGTTCTGTCTGTTTTTTTCTTAAATCCGAAGAATTCTTTTTTCTCAACGAATCAGAATTCAGCTTTACCAATTCTTACAGATAATAATGAAACAGTAGGTAAAAAGACAAAAAAACACTTCGTAAATACCAATTCTGATTCAAAAGAAAAATCAGTCAATAATGCTCTAAATCAGTCAGCAACAAATATAATTGAAGAGAAAAACACTTCAAAAACAAAAATAAACGACGATGAAACAGGATTGAAAAGCAGACCGGTTTTAAAAAAAACGGCTGCAAACGACACCATTGAAGAAACTCCGCAGAAAATAATTGTCGTTAAAAAAATCATTAAAAGAGACACCGTATTTATTGAAAAATAAATTGAAAAGCAGAATATGTCCTTCCAAAAAATAATACTTCTTTTTCTCATCGCCTGTGTTAACTTTTCGTTTGCACAGAAAATCAGGAAAAGGAAAATCGATACGGTTTACGTCTACGAAAAAGTAGTCGTTTATGATACCGTATATCTCATGAAACCTTTAAAATTCAGGCTGAATGATGTTGTGATGAAAACACCGATCGTTCAGGAAACGAAATTTGTGACGGATGTATACAAACAGGAAATAGACAAACAGAGGGCTTCAAGAAGAGCAAGATTACGAAAACCGGTGACCTTTCAGTACGGAATTGAAGGCGGATTTAGCATAAAAAGTGCAAACTGGTCTTTAGAAAATAAACCGCAGTTCGGGGAAAATCTCGGAATCTGGGCTTCCAAAAGTTTCTTTGATTCTCAGTTTTTAGTCTGGGTTTCTGCCAATGCGTATCACTGGAATTCATCCTTCGATCTTGATGCCAACAAAGAAGACACCTTTCTGAACGGATATTATTTTACCGAAGATAATCAGCCGCTTCTATTTCAGAAGTTTAATAATGAACATTTTGAGTTTGCACTTCAGCTTAAACTGATGTATAACTGGAAAAACTTCCGTCCGTTTGCAGGAATTTTGCTAAATAATCAGACTTATAAAATGCAGTTTCTGACTCCTGAAAATGACGCTTTAACCAAACTGGAGGATTTTAAAAGCACACAGACCAATCTCGGATTTTCTTTGGGGCTTCAGTACAGATTGCTGCGACGTTTCATCATTTCTGCGGAATATCAGCATTACAGCATCAAAAATATTTCCTTAAAAAACCCTGACTTTGATTTTGAGATTTTTAAGACTAATAATACCTTTGCAGAAAGAAAAATCAATGTTGGAATTTCTTATATTATTTCCCGACTCTGATTTTCTAAAAAGCTTCAAACAATGATTTATTTCAAATTTCCATTCGACGAAAAACTGTATTCCACAGATGAAAATTCCGGCGAAAACCATATCAGTTTTTATTCTTTTGATGGATTGGAACGATTGGATTTTGGAGGAAAAATTATTGAATTAAACCCTGAAAATTTTAATCAGACAGCAATTTCAAGTGAGATTTTACCTGAGGATAAAAGCGGATTTGTTGCCGAAACGAAGGAAGAATATTTAAAAAATCTTGAAAAAGTAATTGCGGTTATCAAAGAACATCAGCTTCCGAAACTGGTCTATTCAAGAAGAAAATTTTTCACAGATTTTGAAGAAATTAATCTGAAAGAAAGCTTTAATCATCTTTGTCAATCCTATCCGAATTCATTCAGATATATTTTTATCGATGACGAAAATTCATGGATGGGTGCTTTTTCAGAAGTTTTAGGAAAATTCAGTAAAAAAACGCACGAATTTGAAACAATGAGTCTCGCAGGAACGCTTCCCGTTTCTGAAAACTGGTCGGAAAAGGAAATTGAGGAACAGAAACCTGTAACGTCCTACATCAGAAATATTTTAAATCAGTATTCTGAAAACGTAACGGAATCTGAAACCTACGATCATATTTCAGGAAATATCAAGCATCTTCGAACCGATTTTAAAGCCCAAATTAAGCCTGAAAACTTAGATCAGATTATTCAGGAATTACACCCCACTCCTGCTGTTTGCGGAATTCCGAAAGATTTTTGTAAAGAAGAAATTCAGAAAATTGAAAAATTTCCTCGCGAACTCTACGCCGGATATATAAAAATTGAGACTGATGAAACGGTACAGTATTTTGTTAATCTTCGCTGTTCAAAACTGTATAAAAATGCAGTTCATTTATTTGTAGGCGGCGGAATTACCGCACAAAGCAATCCCGAAAAAGAATGGACAGAAACTGAACTTAAATCTGAAGCTGTTCTGAAAAATCTGGCGATTTTAAAATAATAAACTTCTTTAAATTTTATTTGACCGCAAAAGAGGCAAAAGATTCAACAATTTGTCTAAAGTAAAATGTTAGAAAACTCTATGGAGTTTTTATCTGCGTAGAAATCATATTAACCGTACGTTCGGCGTTCCGTAGGAACGCTATCTTTATAAAATGTATCGTATCATAGATATCAATCCTACGGATTGATTAATAGATTTATTCTTATTTCTACACAGATTCTGCTCCTAAAGGAGCAAAACTCTTTACTTTAGATTTTTATTATTTGAGAGCTAAAATGCAATAAGAAGCAGAAATAAAAAAGCCTCCTTCAGACTGAAAGAGGCTTTATATAAAATTGTAATTTAATTATTTTCTTACTCCGATCTTGCTCCATGTATTCATTACAAAAAGCAAAATAAGACCTATTGCCGCTGAAGCTATTGAGAAAACAAACTTCAGGTTATCCTCAGACAAAATATCCGATTGCCAGTCTAAAGCATAAAGATTAATTGCGATAAACACGATGAACAGTACCAAAAATACTTTATAAAACTTCTGCATAACTCTTAAAAATTAATGTAATTCTGCACCAATTGCGCAAAATTCGCGGTGAATAATTTAATTGAAATCGCCAACAGGATAATTCCGAAAACTTTCTGTAAAATAGCGAGTGTTGCATCGCCCATTTTCTTCTCCAGCCACGTTGCAGATTTCAGCACCAAATATACGAAAATTGTGTTGAGAATAATTCCAAAAATAATGTTAATATCATGAAACTCGGCTTTCAGAGACAGTGTAGTTGTTAGAGTTCCGGCTCCTGCCACCAGCGGAAACGCGATGGGAACGATGGATGCAGCCTTTGCTTCAGACGTTTTGTTGATCTCAATTCCGAGAATCATTTCCAGTGCTATGATAAAAATCACAAAAGCTCCTGCGATTGCGAAGGAATTAACGTCTACACCAATAAATTTCAGAATTTTGTTTCCCACGAAAAGGAAAACAAGCATAATCGCTCCTGCGGTAATCGTTGCTTTTTCAGCTTCTATCTGTCCGAATTTTTGCTGCAGACTTACCACGATTGGGATAGAGCCAATGATATCAATTACTGCGAAAAGAACCATAAAACAGGTAACAATCTCTTTAATCGAAAAATCATTAAATATTTCCATTTCCTTGCAATTAATAATTTCGCAAAAATATGAAAATAAATTAATTATTTGCTAATCTTAGAATACAAATTAACGATTGCTGATAAAAGTTCGTCCATTCCTTCGGAAGTTTTTATCGGGGCATACTTTTCAACCTGCACTTTTTGAATAAGATTCCTGTATTCTTCGGCAATTGAAGAGCCTTTTTCTTTTTCCAGCAGCTCAGCGAAATGATCAGCCGGATTTACAGAATATTGGCTTTTCACTTCCTCATCAAGCTCATAGAAGGTTTGAAAAAACTTTTGATAATCTTCATTATCCTTAAGATTTTCCAAATATCCAAAATAATCGTTGATGTCGGTTTTAAACTTTTCACGGATTTCATTTTCTGTCTCAGCAACAGAACCTAAAGCCATCGGAGTCTTCGTTTCTTTAGATAATCTGTTTTTTTTCTGCCACGTTTTAAACAGAAGATACATCCCGAATAACGAAAGTAAAATCGCAATATTGATGAAAAGAACATTCCAGTGAAATTTCTTTTTTTCTTTTACTTTAAATGAAGTTGTTTTTAAAACCGGCGTATTTACCGTTTCTAAAAAAGTATTGGTATACTCATTCACTTTCTCAACCGCAGTGCGGGATTCAAGGATCTGATCATGAGAAAAAGCATTTACTGCTAAAGACTGTTCTCCAAGATCTACATATTCCTTGTTCGAAGGATCGAAAAATGCGAAATGCTCTGTTTTAATCGTAATTTCTCCCGCTTTTTTAGGAATCACAAGATAATTTGCCAAAACCTCCCCTTTCATTCCTTCCGTTCCCACCGTTACACGTGAAGTAATTTTGGGTGCAAAAAATTCATAATCCGGAGACTCCGCAATTTTGGGAAGCTCCATGCTTTTAAGATTCCCTTCACCGCTTACTTTTATAAGAACATTCATTGGTTTTTTAACCTCAACTTTTTCTTTTGAAGTATTGGCAACCGTTACATTGAAGTTTCCTACTGCATTTTTAAAGCATTCCGGAGAACCTTCAGGAAGTTTTTTAACGTTAATTTTTACTTTATTGGAAACGAGTTTGTTTTTGTGCGCGTAGGAATTCAGCGAAGCCGAAACTCCCGGAATATCTACATAACCGGCTTCATTCGGGAAAACCATGAATACAGCCAGAATCTGCGACGCCATATTTCCTGCGTCAGAAGGATCAATCTCAGATTTTGTAAAGCTTACCGGAAAAATATCCAGATTGTCCTGTTCGGGAAGATGAATATTTCTTACCCTTCTGAAGTTATCCATGTTTTTTGAATAGACTTTCAGAACGGCAATGGTAGGCTGATCCTGATACACTTCACGGTCGTCAATCTCCATATTGAGATAAACATCTTTTGAAGCATTATTGGCTGCAACCGGTTTCTTTTCTACATCCTTAATAAAAATGTCAAAAGGTTCCGTCTTATAAATTTTATTGTTGATGGTAATCAGGAAAGATCCGATCTTTACTTTTCCTTTCTGTTTGGGCTCAAGAGCAAGTCTTGTGATGGTTTGGGAAACCGCAACATTACTTTCAGGATCTATAAATCCATTGCTCAGTGAGCCTGTTCCGATAAGATTGAATTTGGAAAAATCAGGAAGACGAAGTTTTGTCTGCTGATTGTATTCAGCGCCTTCTACCTCAAGAACAATGCTGAGATTGACAATTTCTTTGGAGCTGTAAGTCGTTTTATCCGGAGTTACAGAAAGATTTACCTGTCCGTAAGAAATTACGGAAGACATTAAGAGTAATATGTAGATAATTCTGTTCTGCATCACCAATCTTTCTCGTTGCTCTCGGGCATCGAATAAGAATTTTTATTTAAAATTCTTCTGGCGGTTTCTTTTTCCTTGTCGCTTACTTTGTTGAGTATTTGATTTTCGAGACCTTTAGGGATTTTGCCTTCATTATTCTGGTTCCGGTTTGGATCATTTCCCTGTCCGTCTCCTTTATTCTGCTGACCTTGTCCCTGATCCTGCTTTTGATCTTTTCCTTTTTGATCATCATTTTGCTGTTGGTCTTTACCACCGCCTCCTTTACCGGAGTTATTTTGCTGTTGTTTTTTCTGTTGGTTTTCTTTATCCTTCAGCTTGGCAATTTCGTAATTTTTTCTTGTTACTTCGCTGTACGGATTTTGTTTCAGGGACTGTCTGTAAAATTCCGCTGCCTTTTCAGGCTTGTTCATCTGCATGTATGTATTCCCCAAATTATGAAGAGCGGCTGCTTTATCAGGAATTGTCTGAGAAAGTTTCTGAGCCGTCTCGAATTCTGCTTTTGCCTCTTCGTATTTTTTGCTTTTATATAATGCGTTTCCTAAATTATAGTGCGCTGTAAAATCTTTGCTGTTGGTTCTTATCGCTTCCAGATACTTTACAGACGCGCCATCATAATCTTTACCGTTGAATTTTTCATTGCCTTCATAGACTAAAGTCCTGTAGTTTTTCTGCCCGAAAAGATTTCCCGGGAAGATGAAAGCAATTATAAACGATAAAAAAATGATTTTAGTATTCATTATGTGCAAAATTATTCCTTTAAATGTTAATAAACAGTGTCTTATTTGTTAAAATTGGGTTAAAGTAATAGTCTGGTTATGAGACAATGTATTCGATTATCAAATATTAAAATCTCTTTTGGGATTGAATAAATAAATCAGAAAGAAGAAAAACAGAGAAACTGCCAGAAAATACTGGTAATAATGATTGGCATTTTGTGATTTCACCATGGTTTCGGATGAACCGGTTTTCTTTTTCAGAGCATCTAAAATTCTGTCCGGTGCTTCATTGATGTTATTTCCGTCAATATAGCTTCCTCCGGTTGCATCAGCCATTTTTTTCAGCGCTTCCGTCTGTCTTTTCGAGATAACGGTCTGTCCGTTGATGTCACTTTTATACCCCATTAACTGTCCGAAAACATATTCCGGAACCGGAGCTCCCTCTTCTGTTCCTATTCCGACGGACGTAATCATTATTCCCTCTTTTTTAGCCAGTCGTATCGCTGCTTCGTCATTTCCTTCGTTATCTTCCCCATCACTCAGCAAAACAACTTTTCTTCCGTCTTTGCTTACATTTTTGAATTTTTCGGCAGCAATTTTCATCCCGTTCAGAAAATCTGTCCCCTGAATCTGCATGGAGTTTGTTTCGATTCCGCTGATATAGGTTTCTGCTGAATTATAATCTGTGGTTAAAGGCATAATGGAAGTTGCCTGTCCTGCAAAAATCACCATTCCCACTTTATCGCTTTTCATTTTCTGCATCGTCTGAAGCATCAGATTTTTTGCTTCCGTTAAACGGCTCGGATTAATATCTTCAGCATTCATCGAGTTGGAAACATCCAGCATGAAAATGACATTATTTAATTTCTGACTGGTTTTAATTTCTTCTGAACCGCTTAACAAATCGATAATCGAAAATATTAAAAACAATGTTCCAAGAAGATACAGAGCTGGAAAAAACTTGGTAAAGCCGGATTTTTTCTCGAATAACTGCTCATGAAACTGGCTGTCTGCAAAAATTTCTCTTTTCTTTTTTTTCCATTTCAGAAAACGGATCAAAAAGGAAGCTAACAGCGGCAAAAGCAACAGCAATAATAAAAACCAATAATTTCCTAAATACCAATCCATTAACTTAAAATTTTATAAAACACCCATCTCAGTAAAGCGTCTAAAAACAGCATACCCAAAGCAATCCACAGGAAAATTTTAAAATATTCCTGATAATTGAAAAGTTTGGCAACTTTTACATCAGATTTTTCCAGTTGGTTAATTTCGTCATACACTTCTTCAAGACTGCTGTTTGATGTAGCTCTGAAATATTTTCCGCCTGTCATTTGTGCGACTTCTTTTAAAACAGGCTCATCAATTTTCACCTCGGTTTCGGTAAAGACAAGATCTCCGAAAATATCGGTCTGTGTAGGCATTAAAGCATATCCGTTCGTTCCGATTCCGATGGAATATACTTTAATTCCATTATTTTTAGCCAGTTCCGCAGCAATTGCAGGAGGCATTGCATTTTCAATGGTATTCACACCATCCGTCATCAGAATGATGATTTTACTTTTTGCCTTGCTGTTTTTCAAATGGTTAACCGCAACGGAAAGTCCTTCTCCGATGGCTGTTCCCGGCTGTAATTCCAAAGGATTCAGATTATTGAGTTCATCCACAACAACCTGATGATCGGAAGTTACCGGAACTTTGGTAAATGCTTCTCCGGAATAGGCAACCAGACCAATTCTGTCATTCGGTCTTTTATTAACGAATTTAATCGCAATATCTTTTAAAGCCGTTAAACGGTCGGGCGTTAAATCTTTTGCCAGCATACTCAGGGAAACATCCACAGAAAGCATGATATCGATTCCTTTGGTGTCGTCTCTGTCCTGAGAAACCGTAAAAGTTCTCGGTCTTGCCATGGCAATTATGAGTGCAGAAAGAATAATATACTTCGATATTCTCAGGATAAACATAATGAAATGAATTCCGCCGCTTTCCCCCATATTTTTTACCGTAGGAACTTTTATTCCTTTTCTTCTCTGTCGGCTTGCATCCCTGAATAACAAAGGGATAAACAGCGCGAAAAGCAACAGAAACCACGGACTGTAAAATTCAAAATCAGGCATCCTTTCTCAAGTTTTCAAATTCAAGATCTTTTGATGATCTTTTTACAAAATCTCTGATGTCGGCAAAATCTTTTTCCATGGTGGTCTGATCCGGGAATGTTTTCGCAAATTTCACCAGATCACCTCTTAAAAATACTTCCTCCACTATTTTTTCATTTTCCTGAGAAATGGTATTGTTCTTCTTCATCACATCAATAAGGTCATCCGTTAGTAAAACATCTGCCGGAACGCGGTATTGTTTTGCGATGAATTTTCGGGAAATATCGATCAGTTCAACATAAAATGAACGATAATTTCCACTTTCCACATATTTTTTCTTTTTGAGAGAATCCAGTTCCTTCAAGGTCTGATTTGTGGCGACAACCGGCGAATCTTTTGGTTTTCGTCCGTATTTTATGAACATGATAATCGCAATGATGAGACAGATGACCGCAATGGCGGCTAATATGTAAAATTTATACAGTTCCCAGTAATCGGTGGCTTCAAGTTTTACTTCTTTGTTGTTCATAATGTCATTAATCTGGTCAGTCTTCTGAGCCGTATTAATAACATCAATTTCGTAAGGAATTGTTTTCAGAACTTTTCCGTTGACTTTGAATTCCAGTTCGGGAATGGTAAATTTTCCTTCATCAAAAACAGCAAATTCAATTCTTCTGTAATAAACATCCTGGGTCTGCGCGATACTGTCTTTAATTTCTTCGAAATGAAAAGGCAACAACTCATTTTCGCGAGCTGCAGAAACTTTTTCATTGTTCAGGTTATTAATGGTGATCACAATGTGGTTCACTTCTCCCAAAGCAATGGTTTTCTTCTCAACACTGGAAGAAAGGATCTGTGAAAACGCATTTGCACAGATTAAAAAACAAAATATAAATAATAGTTTTTTCAATTTTATTATTAAATTTTAACGTCGTTTTTGTCATTCTGACGAAGGAAGAATCTGTATTAAAAAAGATTGCTTCGTCGTTCCTCCTCGCAATGACAAAAAGTGTCTATTTTTATTTCTTCTGAAAATAATTATACAGTAATCTCGAATAATCCGAACCTGTACTAATATTCATAAAACTCGCCGAACTGTTGGCAAAATCTTCTTCTAAAGATTTCAGCTTCTGCTTTTTGGCTTCGGCAAAATTGTATCTCCATCTTGCACTTGAGGTATTTACCCAAATTTGCTTTCCGGTTTCCGCATCATATAATAAGGTATAGCCCACATCCGGAATTTCATTGTCTTTTTCATCATAAACTCTCATTCCCAACAACTGATGTTTTTTGGAAGCTACTCTCAGCATTTTAGAGTCATATTCATCTTCAAAATCCGAAAACAGAAAGACCAAAGATTTTCGTTTGAAAATTCCCATCATGTATTCCATCGCTTTATCAATTTTTGAAATGGCAGGAACATAATCTGCTGTTAAAATGGTACTGATTATCGATAAAATATGTTTTCTTCCTTTTTGAGGCGGAATGACTTTGTACACTTTATCCGCAAACAGAATTAAACCTACCTTATCATTATTTCCGGCTGCTGAAAAACCTAAACTTGCTGCAATTTCTGCAACGTATTCTCTTTTCAGCTGATTTTTAGTTCCGTAATCCATCGAAGCGGAAATATCCACAACCAGCATCATCGTCAGTTCACGCTCCTCCTCCATTACTTTTACGAAAGGTTCGCGGAAACGTGCCGTTTTGTTCCAGTCGATCCTGCGGATTTCATCTCCAAACTGATAGGGACGAACTTCCGAAAACGTCATTCCCTGTCCTTTAAAAGCACTGTGATATTGCCCCATTAAAGTAGCTTCCGTCTTCTTTCGGGTCCGGATTTCTATCTGCTTTACTTTTTTTACAATATCTTTTATCTGCATTTTCTATGTTTGAGAGTGTTAGTGTATGAGAGTTTCTTGTGACTTTTTAAAACTTCCATCATCTTGCCTCCAGCTTCCATCCTATTTTATTTAAACTCAATCGAAACATTAAACCATTCGTCATCAAATTTCGGGCTGTATTTTTTGTAGAAATTAATGGCAGGTTCATTCCAGTTGAGCACCTGAAAAACCATTCCGCTGTATTGGTTAGATTTTCCGTATTCCATGGTGGCTTCAAATAATTTCTTGCCGATCTGTTTTCCTCTCAGGTTTTCCGTCACCACAAGATCTTCCAGATACAATCTTCTTCCCTTCCAGGTCGAATATCTGTCGTAATACAAAGAGATCCCGACAATTTCACCATTGAATTCTGCTACAAAAGCTCCCCAAACTGGAGATTTTCCAAATCCGTCTTCAATAAACTGATCTAAAGTTAAGGTAACTTCATGCAAAGCCTTTTCATAATCCGCCAGTTCTTTAATCAGTTCCAGCATTGGTGCGCAATCTTCCTGAACTGCCTTTCTAATAACTACCTCACTCATTACGGAGCCTGAATTTTCGCTAAGATTCTGTTGATGATCTCTTCTGAAGAAATTTCTTCCGCTTCAGCCTCGAAAGTTAATCCGATTCTGTGCCTCAGAACATCTTTTGCCAGCGATTTTACATCTTCCGGAATTACAAATGCTCTTCCTTTTAAGAAAGCATACGCTCTGGAAGCAATCGCAAGATTTATTGATGCTCTCGGAGAAGCCCCGAAACTGATGTAATTTTTAAGTTCAGACAGTCCGTAATCTTCAGGGAAACGGGTGGCAAAAACCATGTCCAGAATATATTTTTCAATCTTTTCATCAAGATAGATCTGATTGATCAATTCTTTCGCCGCAACAATATGTTCAAGTGAAATCACAGGTTTTACAGTTGGCTGATGTGAAGTGGAAACCATTCTCATTACGGTTCTTTCGTCTTCCAGTTTTGGATAATCAATCGTGCATTTCAGCATGAAACGGTCGCTTTGTGCTTCCGGTAAAAGATAAGTACCTTCCTGATCGATCGGGTTTTGCGTTGCCAATACCAAAAACGGTTTTGGAAGTTTCATGGTTTCGTCTCCGATGGTTACCTGCTTTTCCTGCATCACCTCCAAAAGAGCCGACTGTACTTTTGCTGGTGCACGGTTGATCTCATCCGCCAAAACGAAATTTGCGAAAACAGGCCCTTTTTTTATGGAGAAATCATTGTCTTTTACATTGTAGATCATTGTTCCCACAACATCTGCAGGAAGAAGATCAGGTGTAAACTGAATTCTGGAAAATTCTCCGTGAACCGCTTCAGCAAGAGTTTTTATCGCAAGAGTTTTTGCCAGTCCCGGAACACCTTCCAAAAGAACGTGACCATTGCCCAAAAGACCGATCAGAAGACGGTCTATCATATATTCCTGTCCAATAATAACCTTGTTGATTTCCTGTCTCAAAAGAGAAAAAAAGTAGTTTGCTTCTTTTACCTGCTCCGTCAGTTGACGGATATCTTCAGCTTGATTGATCTCTGACATATCTTGATTTAAAATAATGGGTAAATTTCCAATAAATACTTGCATTAATCAACACAAAAAATGCCATTTTTGAGTTAAAGTTTGTTAAATATTCCGGCATTGATGCAGGATCCTGAATAGATGAAGGCTTAAAACTCAATACAATCAATATTATTTTTCTTAAAAATATATAAATTTTGCTTTAATCCGCCGTTCAAAAATTGTCATTTCCAGTTTATTAAACTATTTTTGGAGATTAAAATTTTTGCAAAATGAATTATCATTTTCAAGCACACAGACAAGTAAGAAAAAACCTTCTGGATATTCTGCAAAACACTTCTCACGAAGATCTTTTACTGATTCCGGACGGTTTCAATAATAATCTTTACTGGAACATTGCTCATACGGTTGCTACACAGCAGTTGCTGCATTATTACCTAAGCGGAAATCCTTTCAGAATTGATAAATACTGGATCGAAACTTATAAAAAAGGAACGCTTCCGAATCTGGATGTGCAGAAATCTGAAGTGGAAGATCTGGAGTTTTTATTAACCGAAACTTCAAAAATCCTGATGAAAGATTACGACAGCGATTTCTTTTCAGATTATACGCCTTACACCACAAGTTTTGGGCTGGATCTGAAAAGCATTCAGGATGCCATTATTTTTAACAATATGCACGAAGGTCTGCATTATGGCTATGCTTTGGCGCAGAAGAGAGCTATTTTAGGGGAAAAATATTAGTTGTTCAAAGTTTTTTGTTTTGAGTTTAAGATTCGTAGATTAAGAGCAATTATGGCAAGTGTTAAAAGATTTGAAGATTTAGAAATTTGGCAGTTGTCTCGTGCTTTATGCAAAGATATTTATGATGTAATTGAATCTACTAATCTTAAAAATAATTTTAAACTCTGCAATCAGATTGATAGTTCTTCGGGTTCAGTGATGGATAATATCGCTGAAGGTTTTGAAAGAAACGGGAACAGAGAATTTATTCAGTTTCTTTGCAATAGCAAAAGCTTCTTGTGGCGAAACAAGGTCACAGTTATAACGGGTTTTTGACAGAAATTTTATCTCTGAGGAAAAATTTGAAACATTAAGAGAACAGACTGAAGTATTAAGCCGAAAAATTGGCTCATTTATTAAATATTTAAATATAACAGATTTAAAAGGAACAAAGTACAAAACATGAAATTCTGGTTTTGAGTTTAAGGTTTATTGTTTTTAGCCTTTCACCGAACTCAAAACTTTAAACATAGAACTTTGAACCTTTAACATAAAATTTATTCAATGAAAGACGATTTTATTTTCGGGCTGCGTCCCGTAATTGAAGCTATAGAAGCGGGAAAAACAATTGATAAGGTTTTTGTGCAGAATGCATTGCAGGGACCTATTTATGCTGAACTTAAAGCCATTCTGGCAAAAAATAAAATCCGTCCCAATTACGTTCCGGTAGAAAAGCTGAATCGTTTTACGAGAAAAAATCATCAGGGAGTGGTTGCTTTTATTTCGGATGTTCCTTTTCATAAAGTGGAAGATGTGGTTCCTCAATTGTTTGAGGACGGAAAAACTCCTTTTTTATTGATTCTGGACAGATTAACAGACGTTAGAAACTTCGGAGCCATCTGCCGAACTGCAGAATGTGTGGGAGTAGATGCGGTGATTATTCCCGAAAAAGGAGCAGCGCCGATTAATTCCGATGCGATAAAAACTTCAGCAGGAGCTCTTTATAATGTGAAAATCTGTAAAGCTCCGAATCTGGCTCATGTGGTAGATTTTCTTCAGCAAAGCGGCATTTCTGTTTTTGCGGCAAGCGAAAAGGCTGAAAAATTAATTTATGATATTGATTTTACAGAACCTTGTGCAATCGTTATGGGAAATGAAGAAACAGGAATTTCCAAAGAGGTTCTTCACCATTCTGATGAAAAAATAAAACTTCCGATCG
This sequence comes from Chryseobacterium sp. C3, assembly GCF_014218905.1. Lineage (NCBI taxonomy): Bacteria > Pseudomonadati > Bacteroidota > Flavobacteriia > Flavobacteriales > Weeksellaceae > Chryseobacterium > Chryseobacterium sp. C3. Next base: position 518,007 of record NZ_JACLCU010000003.1, read on the forward strand.
AAGGAAAAACACAGTCTTTAAATGTTTCTGTTGCGTGTGGAGCGATTTTATATGAAGCAGTGAGACAGAAATTTATGAAAGCCAATTAATTCCATTAATATTTAAAAATTTACAATGAAAAACATAGCAGCTTTAGCGCTCATCTCAACCATAGCAATTATTTCGTGCAACAAAAAAGAAACGGCAAAAATTACAAAAGTAGATCCTAAAACCGGAAAAACGATTACGGTGGAAGTTCCGGCAGATTCCGTAGCGAAAGTAGAGGAAAATCCTGCCATTAAAGATTCAGCAGGAGTGTATACACAGACTTTTAAACTGGAAAAAGGAAAAACTTATCCTTTAACAACATATCAGAGAGATACGAAAACCATGACTGATCCTCAAGGGAAAACTCTGAACGGAACGAGTGAATCTACTGACGAAATGTCTTTTACGGTAAATGATATTAAAGGGAATGTTTACGATATTACCTTAAATCTAATCGCAAAAAGAAGCTCTCAGACGGCACAGGGAAAAACAATCGTAGTAGATACCAAATTGCCGATCCCGAAAGAGGATGATCTGAAGATGATTTGGAATATCAACAGAGCATTGACCGGAAATAAGCTGAACATGAAGATGGACACCAAAGGAAATGTAATTTCAATTACAGGTTTTGATGCTGTTTACAGTAAAGTTGCCAATTCTGTAGGATCGCTGATTAAAGATAAAAACCAGAAAGAAAGCGTTGTTGCAAGTCTTAAGGAATCTTTCAACGAAAAAGTTCTTAGAGATCAGTTCAATAAAAATTTAACGATTATTCCTAAAAAAGGTGCGAAAATCGGCGAAAAATGGACGAACAGCGAAAATGCTGATGCACAGGGAAGAATTAAAGTGACGTCTAACTATATTCTGAAAAGTGTAGGAAACGGAGTGGCTGAAATTTCAGTAACCGGAGGGATTCCCAAGAAAGTTAATAAGGAAAATCAGGGTGATGTTACGCACAGCTTAAGCACGGAACTTACACAAAACGGAACGATTACGTTTGACCAGAATACAGGATGGATCAAAAACCAGAATATTTCTGTAAAAACGACACAGATTGAAAGTATTTCCAGAGGAAAAGAATCTCAGTCTATGACGAGTGTTTCCAATTCTTCTGTAATGGTAAATCCTTCTGCGAAATAAAGCAGATCGTTTAAAGTTGAAATGTCAAAGCGTTACAGAAGCTTTGAGCATTAAACCTTAAATATTTTTATTATGATGAAACATATTTTTGAGTTTGTACTCGCAACCATTATTATCTATTTTGTGTGGAATATTCTGAAGAGAATCTTTTTCAAAAAATTTCACAGCTATCTGTTTAACCAGAACAGAAATGAAAACAGAAGGGAGCAGGATATTAAAAACTCAGACAATACGAAGAAAAAAATCAACTGGGATGCAGAAACCGTTGATTATGAAGAGGTAAAAGAAAACAACAGCAAAAGGTAACAATTCCGAAAAATATTTAGATAATAACCATCAACATGGCGAAAAATAAAAACCTGATTTATATTGCAATTTCATTAGTTGTATTTATCGTTTTAGCATTTTTATACTCCACTCCTGTTTTTACGGGAAAGCAGCTTTTTCAGCATGATATCGTGCAGTATCGGGGCGGTGCAAAAGAGCTTCTCGATTACAGAGCCGATACCGGAAAAGAAACCTACTGGAGCGATTCCATGTTCGGAGGAATGCCGACGTATCAGATGGGAAGTCAGTTTAACGGAGACATCATCAAAAAAATAGATTCCAAACTGAATTTTCTGCCAAGACCGGTTAATTATCTTTTTCTTCTTTCCGCAGGATTTTTCCTTTTGGGAATGGTTGTGGTAAGAAACTGGAAATATGCCCTTTTAGGAGCTACTTTTTTCGGACTTTCCACCTATTTTTATATTGCCATCGCAGCGGGACACAACGGAAAAATCAATACCATTGAATATTTCGCGCCGCTCTTAGCAGGAATTTTACTCGTCTACATCCGGAAACAATATATTTGGGGCTTCATTGTCACTACTCTATTTATGGGGCTTCAGATTGCTGCGAATCATCCACAGATGACATATTATCTTTTCTTAGCGTTAGGATTTTTATTCCTTTCTGAGCTGATAAGAGGTATTCTGAAAAAAACACCAATGAAACACTTCCTGATTTCGTCCGGAATTGTTGCCGCTTCATGTTTAATCGGAGTCGGAATGAATTCTCAGAGAATCATGGCGAATTCAGAGTACATCAAAGAAACCGTTCGTGGAAAGCAGATCCTTACGAACAGCAGCAATACAGGCGGAGATTCCGGAATGGATAAAGAAAGTATGTTGATGTGGAGCTACGGAAAACTGGAAACCTTAAACCTTTTCATCCCGAGATTAATGGGAGGCGGAAGTCAGGAACCGGAAGGAAAAGAAATGATGGCTAAAATTCAGGAATTGGTTCAGGAAAACGTAAGTTCACAAGCTGAATACGACAGAATTTCCAAAGGTTTCGGGAATCTAACCTATTGGGGAGATCAGCCGGGAACTTCAGGACCTGCTTATCAGGGAGCTATTGTTTGTTTTCTTGCGCTTTTAGGATTCTTCATCGCATGGAAAAAATACCGCTACTGGATTTTAGGAGCTTCTATTCTCACCGTATTTTTAGCTTGGGGAAGTAATTTCATGGCACTTTCCGACTTTTTCATCGATTTTGTGCCGTTTTATAATAAATTCAGAGCACCTTCTTCTATTTTGGTGGTTGTAGAATTATTATTTCCTTTAATTGCGATCATCGGATTATACAGATTCTTCACAGATAAAACACTCACACAGGAATACAAACAAAAAATACTTCTTTACGTAGGAGGCGGAACTTTAGGATTTGTATTGATTTTACTGGTTTTCGGAAAATCTTTATTAGGATTTCATACCGATAATGAAAAAACTTACCTTCCTCCTTTCTTACTGGATTATCTTATAGACGAAAGATTTAAATTATTCAGAATTGATGCCATCAAAGCATTCATTTATGTTGCTATTGCAGTTGCTGCTTTATTCCTTGTTTTAAAGCAAAAGCTGAATCAGAATATCGCTCTGGTAATTATCGGAGTAGTCAGTTTATTCGATCTTTGGACGGTTAACAAGCGTTACCTGAACGATGATAATTATGTTGATAAAATCTTTGCCGAAAATCCCTTCCAGACGGAAAGCTCAGATCTGATGGCTGAAAAAGTTCAGGGAAATCCAAATCTGGAACCTATTTTAGCGAATGTAAATGTGAACAAAACATTAGAAACCATCGCCGAAAAAGACAAAACGCATTACAGAATTTTCAACAATATTCTAGGAACATTCAGCGAAACAAACACTTCTTATTTCAAATCTTCTATCGGAGGTTATCATGCGGTAAAACTGAGAAGATACGATGATGTAATCAACGAATATTTCCAGATCATGGATTCTGTAAAAGTTCCGAATATCCTGAATCTTCTGAATGCAAAATACTTAGTTTTAGGAGGTCCGGAACAACCTCAGGCAATGCCGAATCCTAAAGCCAACGGAAACGCATGGTTTGTAAGCGATCTTAAATTCGTAGAATCCCCCAATCAGGAAATCAAAGCAATCGGAACCATCAACAGCAAAAGAACCGCTGTTATTTCCGCAGATGATAAGAAATATTTTGATGGAAAACCTGTTCAGGCAGACTCAACGGCGTTTATCAATCTAACGAAATATCAACCCAACGAACTGGAATTTAAATCGCAGTCTAAAACTCCGCAATTGGCAGTTTTTTCTGAAATTTACTATCCTCACGGCTGGAAATTCTTCATCGATGAAAAAGAAGTTCCTTACATTAAGGCAGATTATCTTCTTCGTGCCGTTCACGTTCCTGCGGGAAATCATAACGTGAGAATGGTCTTCGAACCGGAAGTTATCGAAAAAGGAAAATGGATCTCGCTTATCTGTTTTGGTTTGTTTATTCTGTTAAGTGGTTTTGGGATTTATTTTCTTTACCGCAAAAGAGACAAAAGACAAATGGAAAAGATTTAGAAATTCAAAAGTTTGAAAAAGCGTTGTGCTTATGATTACTCAAAAATACATTACAGATCTTACTTATAGAATTAATGGAGCTTGTATAGAAGTTCACAAGATTTTAGGCGCAGGTTTGGCAGAAATTGTATATCATAAAGCTTTAGAAAAAGAGTTTAAATTAAGGAATATCGAATACAAATCTGAGTTTCAAATTCCTGTAATTTATAAAGATGAGTATTTAAATTGTGATTTCAAATGCGACTTCCTGATTGAAGATTTAATTGTTTTGGAAATAAAAGCGGTATCTTCTCTTTTGGAAATTCACAAATCTCAAATTCTAAATTATATGAATCTACTAAAAGTACCAAAAGGTGTTTTAGTAAATTTTAATGTAAAAAATATTTATCACTTTGGTCAAGAGACATTTATTAATAAATATTTTGATTAATACGATTAAAATAGTGAATTACATTTTGTCACCTTTTGAATAGCTAAAAAAGCATCATCATCTTTTGCCTCTTTTGCGGTTAAAATAATTATTAATGGAACCAAAAAAAATACTCATCATCACCTATTACTGGCCTCCTGCAGGAGGTCCAGGTGTGCAGAGATGGCTGAAATTTGCAAAATATTTACCAGAATTTGGATGGAAACCTGTGATTTATACACCGGAAAATCCAAGTTATCCTTTACTGGATGAAAGTTTGATGAAAGATGTTCCGAAAGATCTGGAAATTGTAAAAACAAAAATCTGGGAGCCTTATCAACTGGCTGAAAAACTGAACAAAAGCAACAAAAAATTTAAAGCAGGACAGTTTGATGTCGGAAAAAATCAAAGCTGGAAATCTAAGCTTTCGATTTGGGTAAGAGGCAATTTTTTCATTCCCGATGCGAGAGTTTTCTGGGTAAAACCTTCCGTGAAATTTCTGAAACAATATTTAAAAGAGAATCAGATTGAGGTTGTGGTAACTTCGGGACCACCCCATTCTTTACATTTAATTGGTTTAAATTTAAAAAAGAAACTTCCCAACCTGAAATGGATTGCCGATTTCCGTGATCCGTGGACAGAAATCTCTTATTACAAACACCTAAAACTGACCAAAAGTTCCGACCAAAAGCACCGTCAACTGGAAAGCGAAGTTTTCAGAAATGCAGATATTACTTTGGCAACAAGTTACACCGATGCTGAAAATTTCCGTAAAAACGGAGCCAATGCAATTTGTATTACGAATGGTTTTGACGAGTCAGACTCAAATTCTCAAACGCTTAAATTCTCCGACACTCAAACAAAATTCACATTAAGTTACATCGGAGTTCTGGAACAGTTGAGAAACCCTGAAAATCTGTGGAAAGCTCTGAATGATCTGGTTACAGAAAATGCTGAATTTGCTGAAAAGTTTACCTTGAAATTTGCCGGAAGAATTGATGATAAAATTCTGAATTCAATAGAACATTCAAACCTGAAAAATCATATTCTGAATTTAGGATATCTTTCTCACGACAAAGCGATTGAAGAAATGCAGACTTCGGAAATACTGCTCATCACCAACTTTCCGAACAATTCTTCCAAAGGGATCATCCCCGGAAAAATATTTGAATATCTGGCAACAGGAAAGCAAATCATTTCTTTTGGACCTAAAGATGCAGATGTTTCGAAAATTTTAAATGAAACACAAGCCGGAAAACATTTCAGTTATGATGATTCCTTGAAAATTAAAGAATTTATTTTAGAAAAATTTGAACTTTGGAAAGACGGAAATCTTTCAGAAAACACTCAGAATATTGAACAGTTTTCAAGAAAAAATTTAACTAAAAAATTAGCGGAAATTTTATAATCACGAAGATTTTACATATTAACGTACTGTATTGATATCATATTATGTTAGTATTACAGATGTCACCCTGAGCTTGTCGAAGGGTCTCTACCGGAATCCTGTCCTTAACAACCCAATAAATTATAAAACAACCATTTATAAGATTCTTCCTTCATCAGAATGACATAGGATCGTTGAACTTCTTTATGAATGAAAATTACATTTAACAATGATACATTGTTTAAATATTACACTGAACATTCGCAACATTGCAATTTTTTAAATTTATTCTAAATCGTCCACTGATCGTTAACAACACCAATCAGATAATATTTTCCCTGAAATTCTTCAAAAATCAGACGAAGACATTTCCAGTCCATTCCGGAGTTGGCTTCTGAGCCTTTCATGAAATTTTCTGTAAAATCTGCATTTGGATAAATTTCCTTTACATTATTCAGAGAATTGCCTTTTCCCTGAAACGCATTTAAAGAAACCTGCGCTGTCGCAAAATCTTTGGAGTACACCCAATCTGCTAAATAATCACGGATAGTCGCTCTGTACAGATCTCCGGAACCGTCCATTGTTCCCCAAGTGAAAAGTGTTTTGGTAGGTTGATATCTGATAAAATCTGCTTTTGAAAATTTCTTGTCTTCTTTTGGATTCACAAAAGCGTACATCGAAAAACGGACTCCTCTTTCAGGGTGAATAAATTCCGCAAACTTCTTAAAGTTTTTATCCTTTAAAGCCTGTATAATATCCTCATTGATCTTTTTTAAAGACTGATCTTTGGTAATTTTTGCTTTACTAATGACTGAACTATCCGTAATGGTTTTGCCTTTAGCATTAACCTCATCATTAACGAATTTTTCAGGGTTCTTCTTACACGCAACCGCAGATAAAACCAGCAAGGAAATGATTATTTTTTTCATGTTTTTAATGTCTGATTATCATTTACCAAAATAAATGCCATGCTTTTAGAATCGTTTTGAAAGTTTACTGTTGAAGGAATTTCATATTTTTCGAATAGATGGTCATTATGAAAAGAATAGTTTTTTGCTTTTACTGAAAAATTCTTTGTTGATGGGTTTTCCTTACATTTGTTGTATGGAAATTTTAGATATTCTTATCATCGGAGGCGGACCGATCGGGCTGAACTGTGCACTGGAAGCGCAGAAAAACAATCTTTCTTATCTGGTTATCGAAAAAGGAACCATCGTTAATTCTCTGTACAATTATCCTTTGTATATGCGGTTTTTCTCAACTGCTGAAAAACTGGAAATCGCCGGAATTCCCTTTATTTCAACGGCTCCAAAACCGGGAAGACAGGAAGCATTGGAATATTATCAGGGAATTACAAGACAGCGGAATATCAACATCAATTTATATGAAAAGGTAGAAAAAGTTTCCAAAGAGAATGAAATTTTCACCATTGAAACATCGAAAGGAAAATATTCCGCGAAAAACGTCATTATTTCAACGGGATTCTATGATATTCCGAATCTGATGAATATTCCCGGAGAAGATTTACCCAAAGTAAAACATTATTATACAGAACCTTATCCTTACGCAAAACAGAAAATCGTTGTGGTCGGTTCGAGCAATTCGGCGGTCGATGCTGCTTTGGAAACTTACAGAAAAGGCGCGGAAGTCACCATGATCATCCGACATTCCGAGATTTCAAAAAGTGTAAAATACTGGGTGAAACCTGATATTGAAAACAGAATTGCGGAAGGAAGTATTGCTGCTCATTTCAATGCCGAATTGATGGAAATTAAAAAACATTCCGTTGTTTTTAAAGATGAAAAAGGTGAACTGCAGGAAATTGAAAATGATTTTGTTCTTGCAATGACCGGCTATCTTCCTGATTTTGATTTTTTAAAGAATTCCGGAATTGAATTGCAGGGCGATTGTCTGAACCCACTTTATCATCCTGAAACCATGGAAACCAATGTTCCGAATCTGTATTTGGCGGGTGTGGTTTGCGGAGGAAAAGATACGCACCTTTGGTTTATTGAAAATTCGAGAATTCATGCGGAAATGATTGTGAAAAACATTCTTTCGAAATAATGTCATTGCGAGGAACAACGTGATGAAGCAATCTTTATCTATTTTTATCGTTTATCTTTAATTAATCATATATTTAGTTATAGACAAGCTCAGTATAAACTTTTCACTCAGCAAATAATCCAAAGTTTTTTAATGATTACAAATTACGGACAACAACACGAGATTGCTTCGTTGCTTCGCTTCTCGCAATGACATTAAAAATCAACCTTCATACCCAACACAAAATTTCTTTTGGCAGCCGGATTGTAATAACGGTTTCCGAAAGCATTGATATCAAAACCTAAAACATATTCTGTGTTGTAAAGATTCTGAATCTGAAGATATACATTGACTCTCGTTTTTTCAAAATCTACAGGAAATCTGAACTGGATATTTCCAATTAAATTTGATTCAGACCAAACAGAATTGGCATCGTTCAAAGGAATTTTTGAGGTGTAAAAATGGGAATAATCTACCGAAAGTTTTCTGAAAAACGTAAAATTCAGCAAGCTGTTGATTGTTGTTTTGGGAACTCCGGTGATTTCATTTCCTGAAAAGTCATTTCCGTTCTGCTGATAATTTTTAAATGTAAAATCGTAAAAGCTTCCTGAAAACCTGAATTTAAAATGGTCTAAAAAGTTGTTTTTCAGATTGAAATTCTTCGATTCCATTAAAATTCCAACCCCTTTTTGAACGGTTTCTCCGGAATTGACGAAGTATTCCTGTCCGGCTTCGTTCTGCCTTCTCACAATTGCATCTTTCATCCGGAAATCAAAATAATTTCCTTCCACAAAAACAGAGTTGCCGAATTGTTTTCGAATTCCGATTTCCTTGTTCCAGCCGAATTCGGGTTTTAAATTTGTATTAAACTGCTGATTCGAAGAGCGGATTTCTTCATTCGTGGGTGCAGAATTCCCCTTCCCTATTTTTCCGCGCACAGAAAAACCTTTTCCCAAAAGATAGGTGAAACCAAAATTGGGCAACCATTGATTTTTAAAATGAACTTTTCCTTCTTCATTTCGGGGATATATCCGGTTCCAGTCGTAAGAATTTGAATTTAAACTGATGGAAAGATCGGTGAATAATTTTTCGCTGACATTCAGTTTTTGAGAAAGAAAGAAAAATCCCGAAGTATTTTTAATCTGATCAAAATTCTGTGGGTTTCCTTCTGTTCCTCTGTTATTATCGTAATTTCTGACCAAAATATCATTAATTCCGCCTTCAAATCCCAATCGGTAGGCTAATGAAATGGTATTCCCGTTTTTTTCGTAATTGAGATGCGTTCTTAATGCAAAATTCTTTTCAAAACGGTTTTCATAATTGGTGATAAACGGATTTTCAAAATCGACATATGAACTCTGAATTAAAATAAAATGAGAGAAATCCGGACTGAAGTTATAATCATTTGAAACTCCTGCCAAAATCATTTTATTGCGGATTCCGGCATCCTGTTCTTTTGCACCCGGAACTGTTTTGGTTGCCGGTCTTGCCTGTTTCCGGTTGATTTGCATCTGTTCTAACGTGAGTCCTCCCGGAGTCTGATAACCGAGATCAGCGTATAAAATCATGGCTTTGAGCAATCCATTTTCTGAATATTGAAAATGGTCTTTTACAAAAATCTGCTTTCGCTGAACCTTCGACTGTTCCCGATAAGAATCGGTCTGATAATAGTTCTGAAAAACCTGAAAAAAGTGTTTCCCAATGTGTTTGGAAAGATCAAAACTCTGGTTAAAGGTTCCATAACTTCCAATTGCCAGATTTGCGGAAATCTGATCTGATTTTCTGGTCTGAAGCAAAACAGTTCCGCCCGTTACGGCGCCGTAATCTCCGCTTTCAGGGCCTTTATATATTTCCATCCGGTTGATGAGTTCAGGAGAAACAAGATTAAAATAGGTGTTTCCCGAAGCATCGGACAGGATGAAATCATCAAGATAAACTTTCACATTCCGAACGCCAAAAGGGGATCGCAAAGTGCTTCCGCGAAGAGAAATCCTGTAGCTTCCGGGAGAACGTTCTTCCATTCTGGCTCCTGCAATCTGATTGATGGATTCGAGCATTCTTTCGGGCGTATTCTGGCTAAGTAGATTTTCTGAAACTACAGCAACCGATTTTGTGGACGAAATAAAAGCGGTTGGTTTTTTGTAAGCATCGATCCTGACTTCTGAAATCAGTGCTGCAGAATCTCTTTCTTGAGAAAACAGCAGGGAAACGGAACATAATGAAAATAGAAAGCAGAGTTTTGTCATTGAATGAAGCGAAGCAAAAACTGTACTTTTCTATGTGTAAAATATAAATTCGCAGAAGATTTGTTTAAAATACCGTGAGTTGGGCTTCAGATGAAATTGATGATGCGTTTTGGCTAAAGTCAAATTTGTTTCTTACTCCGTTACAATAAAAAGTCCGGCAACATTTTCTGTGACGGACTGAAATTTCTATGAACGACTTCCTTCGCGTGAGGGATGCGGCGGGCGGCGACGAAGACGCCGGTGCGAGTGAGGAACGAACGAGTACGGAAGCGAAGCGAACCCCAAAGCAGCCCGACCCGAATTCTATGGGAAGCCTCATAGGTTTTAAAAACCTATGAGGCTTAGCTCCGGAATGAGGGACACGCCCAAAATATTTAAGATTCTGCGTGTTTTCTGTCGCCAATCATCCAGGGAACAATGTAATAAAACGCAATGGCAATGATTGTGGCTAAAACTCCTGTCCCGATCCATAATATGGTAAATCCGAATCTTTCGGCGATGAACGTTCCCAAAGTAGGGGTTACAATAAAGGCGATGGAGAATGAAATTCCGTTCAAGCCCATGTAAGCTCCTTTGTTGTTTTTTCCGGAGCGTAATGCTGTGATGGTTGACATAAACGGCAAAGCCCAGATTTCTCCCACGCAGAGAAGGCTCATGGATACAACCAAAGTCACGATACTGTAATCAAAACCAAGCATGGCATAAGCAAATCCGCAGATGAAGGTTCCCAAAAGCATGGTTACTGCAAGACTGAGATATTTTTCGGCAACCTGTACCAATCCCATTTCAAGTAAAACGACTAAAAAGCCGCTGTACCCCAAAATATATCCTATACTTTGCTGACTTAAATGCGCCGTGTCTTTGTAAAAAATAGTCAGCGTACTGAACAACTGGAAGAAACAGATTGAAAACAGCATACAGAAGAAACAGTAAACCAGAAATTTACCATCGCGGTAAGGGGAATTTTCTTTTTTAATTTCTATGGCTTCCTGTACTTTTCGGGCTTTTAGTTTTGCCAGAATGTTTCGTTTTCTGAAAAAGACGATGTATAAAATTCCAGCCAACAAAGCTGTAAAAGCATTGCTGAAAAATAAAAATTCGTAGGAAATTGCAGATAAAATACCGCCCAAAGCGGGACCAATGGAAAATCCTAAATTGACTGCCATCCGGTTTAAGGAAAATGCTCGGGTTATGTTTTCGGGTTTCGCATATTTTGTAATGGCAACCGAGTTTGCAGGACGGAAGGAATCGCTTACAATGCTTTGCAGCAAAATAATGGTCGCCACTCCTATTTCTGTCTTAAATAGAGGGATCATACAAAATAAAGGCACACTGAGCAATAAGCTGAGATACTGAACTCTGTATTCCCCGATTCTGTCTGTAATAAATCCGCCCAGCCATGAACCGATTACCGAACCGATTCCGAAAAAGCTGAGTACAACTCCAGTATTTTCGATACTGAATTTTAAATGATCGGTCATGTAAACTCCCAGAAAAGGAAGTACCATGGAACCTGCCCGATTGATGAGCATGACCAAAGCAAGCATCCAGCTTTCTTTGGAAAGCCCTTTGAATGAGTTGGTATATAAGTGTATAAGTTTCACAATTTTTAATTTTAATTACTGTTTTTAACCACGAATGGCACAAATGCTTTTCACGGATAACCTTATTTTTTGGTTATCGTTTTTGTTTCGCTAGGGTTAAAAACAAAAAAACAGGGCTTAAAAATTAAGCCCTGTTTTATTTATATGTATAATAAATTTTTACTCCGGCTTATAAGAGTCTTTTAACGTCACAGTTCTGTTGAATACAAAGTTTGTATCCGTAGAATCCTGATCTTTCGTGAAATAGCCAATTCTCTGGAATTGAAGAGGTTCTCCAACTGCCACATCTTTTAAGCTTGGTTCAGCAAATCCCTGAATGGTAGTTACTGACTCCGGATTGATAAAGTTTAGGAAATCGACATCTTTCTCTGCATCTGGTTGTTCCACAGTGAATAATTTGTCGTAATTTCTTACTTCCACAGGAATTGCGTGTTTCGCAGATACCCAATGAATGGTTCCTTTTACTTTTCTTAAACTTTCTTCTGTTCCGCTTCCTGACTTGGATTTTTCGTCGTAGGTTGCGTAAATGGTCGTAATGTTTCCGTTTTCGTCTTTTTCTACTCTTTCACCTTTAATGATGTAAGCAGATTTCAGACGAACTTCTCCGCCTAACTTTAGTCTGAAGAATTTGTTGTTTGCTTCTTCTTTAAAGTCTTCACGCTCAATATATAATTCTCTGGAGAACGGAATTTCTCTTGTTCCTGCATTTTCCTGTTCAGGATTGTTTTCTGTTTCCAGCCATTCTTCTTTTCCTTCCGGATAGTTTTCAATGACTAATTTGACAGGATCCACAACCGTCATTACACGTTTTGCGACTTTATTCAGGTCTTCGCGAACGCAGAATTCCAGTAACTGAAGTTCAATAAGATTTTCTCTTTTGGCAACACCTACTTTTTCAATAAAATTTCTGATGGAAGCAGGCGTAAATCCTTTTCTTCTCATTCCTGAAATCGTAGGCATTCTCGGATCATCCCAACCGTTCACTACATTTTCGGCAATCAGCCTCTGTAGTTTTCTTTTGGAAGTAATCATGTAAGAAACGTTCATTCTCGCAAATTCTCTCTGCTTGTTTTTCACTTTTCCTTCTTCGTACACCTGATCCAGATACCAATTATATAAAGGTCTGTGGTTTTCAAACTCTAAAGAACACAGCGAGTGAGAAATTTGTTCAATATAATCAGACTCACCATGCGCCCAGTCGTACATCGGATAAATTTTCCAATCCGTTCCTGTTCTGTGGTGAGGTTTGTTCAGAATTCTGTACATCACAGGATCACGCATGTTCATATTCGGTGAAGTCATATCGATTTTTGCACGAAGAGACATAGAACCGCTTTCGAACTCACCGTTTTTCATTCTTTCGAATAAATCTAATGATTCTTCAACAGGACGGTTTCTGTATGGAGATTCCACACCCGGTTCTGCCGGATTTTTTCTCTGTTCGGTAATCACTTCAGACGGCTGCTCATCTACGTAAGCCTTTCCTTCTTTTAATAACTGAACTGCCCAATCGTAAAGCTGCTGGAAGTAATCGGAGGCGTACAAAACTTTATCCCATTTGAAACCCAACCATTCAACGTCTTTCATAATAGAATCTACGAATTCCTGTTCTTCTTTTTCAGGGTTCGTATCGTCGAAACGAAGGTTTACGGGAGCATTGTATTTTTCACCCAAACCGAAGTTGATGCAGATCGCTTTGGTGTGACCTACATGCAGATAACCGTTTGGTTCAGGCGGAAAACGGAAACGGAGCTGATCTTTTCCCAGACCGTTTGCCAAATCATCTTCGATAATTTGCTCAATAAAATTGAGTGATTTTTTTTCTTCTTCCATTAAATTTCGCTTTTAATTGCTGTATAATACGGCAATTTGCAAATTTATGAAATTTTGAGGGTTTATGGAAATAATAATGCAAAAGAGTAATAGTGGATTTGCATTTCTTTTGGGTTATATTTTTTGCAGATATTAAAATTTCAAATAAAAATAACATCAATACTTTCTAAGAATTAACAAAATAAAAGAAATTTATACCTGTAAAAGTAAAAATAAAAGAAAAAAAACTCCAAACAGCTATTATACAACAGTTTACAATTTATTAAAGAAAAATGTTAAAAAAATAAAAATTATGCATTGCCTTTTGGCATAAAGATTGTAAATTTATTACCACAAAAATATTAACATTTTATATTATGAAAAAGGTTAAAAGTAAGTTTTCTTTATTTTTGGAATACATTAAGAAAGCGATTTTTGTAAAGGATGTTATCTAATCGCCAATCACCTAATTTATAAACACTAAGATTATACGACTGAAAACTACAAATTAAAAACCTCAAAACAATTTCCGAAAGTTACACAAAGTTCTGATGTACTTTGGATGTATTCTATACACTTTAACTTATATTATTCACTTTAATGTGTGTTAATATAAGTTAAAGTTGTTGTACATTAAAAAAAAGAAATTCATATTTACATTACAAAACCAAAAAAAATGTTTCTATGAAAAATCTAAAAAAACTTAAGAAAAGTGATTTAAAAACAATCAAAGGAGGTATTGTTCCCATCGGCTGTCTTAACTGGAATCCTAAATTAAGATGCTGCAGAACATGGGATGAAGAACATTACAACAATCCTGTTTGTGAAATCTAATTTTTAAACAACAGTAATTCTCCTTTCAGATCCAGATTTGAATCGAAATTATTAACGAATAAAGCTCCGGTTCCCAATCCTTGCGGCATCGGGCTTTTTTTTGTAAAAGTATACTGAGCAATCGCATTCAGACCAATATTGCTTTCCAGAGCAGATGTAATCCACCACCCGATATTCATACTTTCCGCGAGAGAAATCCATTCATCAGATCCTGAAAAACCTCCTACTAAAGCGGGTTTTAAAATGATATACTGAGGATTTACGGTTTCTAGTAATTTTCTTTTTTCATTAAAATCTGTAATCCCGATCAGTTCTTCATCCAAAGCAATCGGAGTAGGCGTTTCAAGACATAATTCTGACATATCGTTCCAGTTTCCTGCTTTTATCGGCTGCTCGATGGAATGAATATGCAGATCGGCTAATTGCTGCAAAACGACTTTTGCTTCCTCTTTATTAAAACCTCCGTTCGCATCTACCCGAAGTTCAAGCCTGTCTTTTGAGAACTTCTGTCTCAGTTTCTGAAGAATATCATGCTCGGATTTCCAGTCAACTCCTATTTTGAGCTTGATGCAGTGAAAACCTTTTTCCAGCTTATCCTGAATCTGCTCTTCCATATAATGGATGTCGCCCATCCAGATCAGACCATTAATGACGATCGGAGTCTTTCCTTCTGTAAAATCACTTGGGAAATATAGATTCTTACCATTTTTTAAATTCAGAACAGCCTGTTCGTAACCAAACCAAATGGACGGAAATTCTTTCAGTTCTTCTTTTAAAAACTCAGTTTCCTGCTGAATATTTTCACAAAGCCATTTTAATTTATCTTCATAATCCGGTCTGTCATCAAAACTTAATCCTCTGAAAATTGCGCACTCCCCTATTCCTTTTTTTCCATTTTCTGAAATTTCGAGAATAAAGGTCTCTTTTTCAAGCAAAACGCCGCGAGATGTTCCACTCGGGCGTTTGAATTCTAGTAAATATCTTGAATATTCTGCTTTCATTATTTTACACTGTCAATTCGCATAAATTCTTCCGCTTTCTCTACCATATCAATACTTCCGCAGAAAAACGGAATTCTCTGATGCAATTCTGTCGGTTCAATTTCAAGGATTCTTCTGAAGCCGTCTGTTGCTTTTCCTCCTGCCTGTTCTGCAAGGAAAGCCATCGGATTACACTCGTACAGCAATCTCAGTTTTCCGTTCGGAGCCTGTGAATACGATGGATAGATGTAAATTCCGCCCTTCAACATATTTCTGTGGAAATCTGCCACTAACGAACCAATATATCTTGAAGTATATGGTCTGTCTCCTTCTTCCATCTGGCAATATTTAAGGTAATTTTTTACACCCTGAGGAAATTTAATATAGTTTCCTTCGTTAATGGAATAAATTTTTCCTGTTTTTGGGAAAGTCATATTCGGATGAGACAGATAATAGGTTCCCAGAGAAGGATCTAATGTAAATCCGTTCACTCCGTTTCCTGTGGTGTAAACAATCATTGTGGAAGATCCATAGATAACATATCCTGCCGCGATCTGGTTAACTCCTTTCTGTAAAAAGTCTTCCAATTGAACCGGGGTTCCGGGCTCTGTAACTCTTCTGTAGATTGAGAAAATGGTTCCAACCGAAACGTTGACATCAATATTTGAAGAACCGTCAAGAGGATCAATCAGCACCACATATTTGCTTAAATGTCCGTTTTCGCCACATTTAATATCGATGAAATCATCGTTTTCTTCGGAAGCGATTCCACAGACAACCTCTCTCTGAGACAAAGCGGTAATAAAAATTTCATTGGCAATTACATCAAGCTTCTGCTGCTCTTCTCCTTGTACATTCTGGTTTCCTGCAGCGCCTGCGATGTCTACAATTCCTGCTTTATTTACTTCTCTGTTTACTACTTTTGAAGCAAGTCTTATTGCACTCAAGAGACGGGAAAACTCTCCCGTGGAATACTGAAAATCATCCTGTCTATCAATAAGAAATTCTCCTAAAGTCTGTAATGGTTGCTCTGACATATTTTGCTTTTTACGTTTTCTCCAAATTTCGTAAAATTTATTACAATTTAAAAGAATAATTAATAAAAGACCTTAATTACTGTCTATCAATACAATACATCAATATAAATCTATTTAAAAAAATCTTAAGCTGGATTTAGCATTCCCTTTTTATTGTGGCAATCGGAATAATTTCTGCTTATTGATAATTTTAATAAAATCTTAAGGCTACGACAGGATTCTGCTCTTTCATATCTCGTTGTAAATGTATAATTTTGTCACCCGTAAAATATTCCCACAAATTTTATCTAACAATTTTATTATTAACAATTTAATGAAAATTTTCAAGTTTGGTGGAGCATCGGTAAAGGATGCCGAAAGTGTAAAAAATGTAGCCATGGTTTTAAAAAGCCAGGGATTTGCCAAATGTCTGCTGGTAATTTCGGCGATGGGCAAAACGACCAATGAGTTGGAAAAGGTTGTAGAACTTTATTTCAAGAAGGATAACTATCAAACTGAAATTGAAAAGATAAAACGAAAACACATTGAGATCGCGGAAGGATTATTTCCCGAAAATCATGCGGTGTTTGCGGAAATCAATTTATTTTTTGATGATATTGATTCTTTTTTAAGAAGAAACAAATCTCCGAACTACGATTTTGTTTACGATCAGGTGGTAAGCTGCGGAGAAATGATTTCTACGAAAATTGTGAGCGAATATTTGAATGAAATTCAGTTTACCAATCAGTGGCTAGATGCAAGAGATTATGTAAAGACAGACAATTCTTACAGAGAAGGTGTGGTAGACTGGGCAAAGACGGAAGAATTTATTTCCAATTTAAATAAAGAAATCTGCTACGTTACGCAGGGATTCATCGGTTCGGATAATAACAATTTTACGGTAACATTAGGAAGAGAGGGTTCTGATTATTCTGCTGCAATTTTTGCGTATTGCCTCAATGCAGAGGCTATGACGATCTGGAAAGACGTTCCGGGCGTAATGACGGGAGATCCGAGAAAATTCAAAGATGTGACGTTACTTTCCAATATTTCATACGAAGAAGCAATTGAAATGGCGTATTACGGAGCAAGTGTAATTCACCCGAAAACTTTACAGCCGCTACAGCAGAAAAACATTCCTTTTTACGTAAAATCGTTTGTAGATCCTACAAAGGAAGGAACAAAAGTAGGTGCTTCGGAAAAAAACCAAAGCGAAGAATCTTATATTTTAAAGGAAAACCAGACTTTGCTTAAAATCTCCACAAGAGACTTTTCATTTATCGCAGAAGACCATATGAGTCTTATTTTCGGATATTTATCCAAGTACAAAATTAAAGTTTCCCTGATGCAGAATTCTGCAATTTCATTGGCTTTATGTCTTGAAGATAAATTCAATACCGTAGATGAATTAAATGAAGAACTTCAAAAAGTATTTAAAACAGAAGTTATAAAAAATGTATCTTTATTTACCGTAAGAAATGCGAAAATAGAGAACATAGATAAATTTTACCAGGAAAAAAGTGTATTATTGGAGCAGATTGCGAAAAATACGCTTCAAATGGTAACACAATAAAAACTAATTGCGACTAAACACAATATGAGTTTAATTTCGAAAAACGATCTGATAAAGGCTTCCGGCTTAAATAAAATAGGATTTTTAAAGAATCCTGTAGCATCTGCTGTGATGAGCATTGCTAAAATAAACGAAGTAAATAAATTATACGACAAACTAAAAGACAAGGAAGGCAAAGACTTTTTCGACTCATTTGTAAGAGAGCGCAACTTAAGCTATATCGCTTTTGAAGAAGATCTGGCAAAAATTCCGAAAACAGGACCGTTTATTCTGGTATCCAATCATCCGCTTGGCGCGATTGACGGAATTTTAATGTGCAAAGTTCTGTCAGAAGTACGTCCGGATTTTAAGGTGATGGGAAATTTCCTTCTGGAAAAGATCAAACCGATGGAGCCGTACGTAATTGCGGTAAACCCTTTTGAAGGCAGAAAAGAAGCATACAGCAGCTCTTCCGGAATGCGGGAAACGTTAAAGCACCTGCAAAATGGAGGCTGTGTAGGAATTTTCCCTGCAGGAGAAGTTTCCAATAAGAACAATCCTTACGGTGAAATTCTGGATAAAGAATGGGAAAAACCGGCATTAAAGCTCATCAGAATGGCAAAAGTGCCGGTCGTTCCTATGTATTTTCATGCAAAAAACAGCAGGATATTTTATCAGGTAGCCAAAATCCATCCTAATTTGCAGACCTTGATGCTTCCGGCAGAAATGATGAACGACAGGGAAAAACCGATCAGAATAAGAATCGGAAAACCTATTACCGTTAAGGCGATGGATGATATGGAAACCATCGAGGAACTGGGAGAATTTCTGAAACGTAAGGTTTATATGATGAAATCTTACTACGAAAAGAGAAAATCTTTGGCACAAAGTATCAATCTTAAAAATCTTTCGGTAAAATTCCCTTTACTAAGAGAAGAAAATATCGTTCAGAATATCATCGACGAAACTCCGAAAGAAGATATTTTAAAAGACATCAATAAACTGAAAGGCACAGATAAGATGTTTTTTAGCAACGGAAATTACGAAGTTTATTTTACCACTTACGAAGAAATCCCTTCTATTATGCGGGAAATCGGAAGACAGCGTGAGCTTACCTTCCGTGCAGTGGGTGAAGGAAGTAATCTGCCGTTCGACCTTGATGAATACGACAAACATTATCATCATCTTTTTCTTTGGGACAGTGCCGCTGAAAAACTTGTAGGAGCTTACAGAATGGCTTTGGGTAAAGAAGTGATGAAGAAATCCGGCATCAAAGGTTTTTACACCAGTTCTTTATTTGAATTTGAGCAGGACATTCATCCTTTTTTCAAAAAAGTGATTGAAATGGGTCGTGCTTATATCTGTCAGGAATACCAGCAGAAGCCGCTACCGCTTTTCCTTTTATGGAGAGGAATTGTGCATGTCTGTTTACGAAATCCGGATCATAAATTTTTGATGGGAGGTGTAAGTATTTCCAATAAATTTTCAGAATTTTCCAAATCTCTGATGATTGAGTTTATGCGTTCGAATTATTATGATTCTGCAGTTGCACAGTATATTACTCCAAGAAACGAATACAAAGTAAAGCTTCGCGACAGAGATAAACATCTGTTTTTTGAAGAAATGGAGTCGGATCTTAATAAGCTTGATAAGATTATCGATGATCTGGAACCGGAACTAAGATTACCTGTTTTAATTAAAAAATATATCAAGCAGAACGCGAAAGTTATCGCTTTTAACGTTGATCCCAACTTCAATGATGCGATAGACGGATTGATGTATATCCGAATAAGTGATCTTCCGGAAAGTACGATTAAGCCTGTATTAGAGGAAATGAGCGAACAGATAAGACGCGAACAGGAAAATAATTCGGTTGAAAATCAGTAGGTTTTTAAGTTTTGTTAAAAAAAGTCTTGTTAATACTTGCTTCATATACTAAAACTTACTACTTTTGCATCACTTTAAAACAACGAAGTAACAAGAATGGTTTCTTAGCTCAGTTGGTAGAGCAATGGATTGAAAATCCATGTGTCCCTGGTTCGATTCCTGGAGAAACCACTTAAAAAAACCACCTGTAAAAAGGTGGTTTTATTTTCAAAGTTTTAAATAAAATTTGCCAAGGTTAATAATTATTATTACTTTTGCACCACTTCAAAAAAGAAGCAAAAATTAAATGGTTTCTTAGCTCAGTTGGTAGAGCAATGGATTGAAAATCCATGTGTCCCTGGTTCGATTCCTGGAGAAACCACTTAAA